>MHKD01000012.1:26060-39533 GCA_001818775.1 Candidatus Kerfeldbacteria bacterium RIFCSPHIGHO2_12_FULL_48_17 | reverse complement strand
AAGATATCCCCCAGACCGCCGAGGTAAAAGTGAATATGAATGCCCTGAAATTTTACCAAGCTGCCGGCTGTGGGGAATGTAATAATGGGTATAAAGGCCGTACCGCTATTTTTGAAATTTTTTCGATGAACGAAGAAATCGAGAAGGTGATTTTGTCCGGCAAGGTGGCCGAATATGATATGAAGGATCTTGCTCACCAGTACGGCATGATTACCATGGTGCAGGATGGGTTGCTCAAGGCCATGGATGGAATCACATCGGTGAGTGAAGTGTTCCGTGTCGCTGAATAATTACGACTTTTTATTTTATACCTATGAAAAAATACATACCTATGCTACTCGCAGGTGGCCTGTTCCTGGCTGGCTGCGGCATTGCTTCGGTTCAGCCAAACACGAATTCTGCGCAAAATGCCAATGCTGCGGTGCCGGCTTCGGCGCAAAAGGCTGAAACTGCCCCAAGCGCTGAAAAGAACCCCGCTGCCGGTGAAGAAGTTTCACCCGAAGCGACTGCGACCGTCAACACACTGTCGGAATTTTACGTCGCGGAAAAAAATGACCGAACGACGGTGGTGTATAAGGAAAACATCGACACCGAAGCCCGTGATGAACTGTTTCGTTTTACCGAACCGTGGCGTTATGATCCGGAATCCGGGAATTCGTATGAAGGATTCGGTCCTGGCGTTGATTATTCTGCCTCTCGTAATCAGTTTGTCTACGCCGATGAAAACGGTTTGTTCCTCTATGATCCCAGTAACCAACAAAAAACGACATTGCTTGAGAAAGTTGGTACGAATGGTGAATTTGATGGTATCCCCATACCGGTCTGGTCAAAGGAAGGGATTAATGCCAGAACCTTTAAACTCCTCCACCCCCTGTTTTCTGGTGATGGACGTTACGTGAGCTTTGTGGAGAGCTTTCATGAAGGTTCCGATACCGCTATTATTGACACTTCCGCCCAGACCATCTCGCACTTTCATGCTGATGACGATGATTCTATCGGCATGCATGATATTGATTGGTCGGACACCGGCCATAAGCTCACCGTCGGTTCACCCCGACCACCTGGCTACAACACCCCCGGCCTGTTTTTCGCGGACAGTGAACCATTTTCACCTGCCCGGAATATCTTGAACGATGAAAATATTTCAGTCGGCCGTTCAGTGTTTATCAGTGAAGATATCATTGCTTTCTCTTCACACCCTGCCGAAGCCAATCCCACGAATGACGAGGGAACATCGTCGGAGATTTTCACCATCAATACTGACGGAAGCGATATGAAGTCACAGGTCGATGGCGGTCGCAACACGGTCATGCTCGGTGGCGCTGAAAATTTCTTCTACACTAAAGATGCCGAAGATAATACGCAGGATGGCCTGTGGGTTGGTTTCTACCGAGCGGGTGGTGGGGCCCACATAGCCCGTGGTAAAACCTATGATGCTTACATTCCGCAGGCTTACACCACTCCGCTGGTGGCCGTTGCTTCCACCGATGACCGCAGCGATAATACATCAGAAAGTCGTGTTGAACTGTTCGACATCAACTCGCTGGTTGCCACCTACACTTCTCCGCACTCATTAATTGATGGTGCCGTCCAGTTCCTGGGATTTGCGAAGTAATTTTTTCAACCTCTCTTCCGCTTCATGTAATTTTTCCGTATCTTTGGCGACCACTTCCTGCGGCGCTTTGGCCAGGTAGCCCTTGTTGGCCAGTTTTTGCTCGAGCCCGCCCAGATAGCCTTCGAGTTGCTTGATCGCTTTGGCTGTTTTGACCAGCTCCTGTTCAACATTAATAACTTCGCCGATGTTGAGTGTAAGGGTGTAACCGCCGCCCAACACATTGATATTTTTTAGGTTGGTAATGCCTGCGGTGACCGTGGTTTGCAGCTCCAAACGTGCCAACCGTTGAATAATTTCTTTGGCTTCGGCGCTGAGTTTGGTTTTACTGCTGGCGTGCAGCATCTTACCCGGCGCGATGGTGTATTCGGAGCGCGTATTGCGGACGGCTTTGATGATTTCAAAAAGATTATTCATGTTTTTCTCGGCGGCTTTGGCGACGTTCGTGGCTTTTGGTTTGGGCCATGCGGCGCTGATGAGGAGCTGGCCTTTTCCGACGGCTGCGTCGGTGCCGGCGGCTTTCAGTTGCTGCCAGATGTGTTCGGTGATAAAAGGAATAAACGGATGGAGAAGCTTTAGAGTCGTTTCCAGGACTTCTTCGGCCACGGCTTGGTTGGGGTGAATCTTGCTCACTTCAATATACCAGTCAGCGAATTCGTGCCAGACAAAATCATAGAGCATGTCCCCGGCCGGGGCGAATTCGTAGTTTTTCAGATGTTTGCTGACGGTGGTTTTGACTGTTTCGATGCGGGATAAAATCCACTTGTCGGCGGTGGATTTTTTGGCGCCTTGAGCCTCCACCGGTTGTGTCATGATAAAGCGGGCCACGTTCCAGAGTTTGTTGACGAAATTGCGGTAACCGGCAATTTTTTCTTCATAGAGACGGAGATTGAGGCCAGGTTTGGTTCCGATTATGAGGGAAAGACGCAGTGCATCCGTTCCATACTTGGCTGTCATGTCCAATGGGTCAATACCGTTGCCTTTTGATTTGGACATCTTCTGACCGTTTTTATCTGTGACCATGCCGTGAAGGTACACAACATGAAACGGTGACTTGCCGGTGATATAGTAACCAAACATTACCATGCGCGTAACCCAGAGAAGGAGAATTTCCCAACCGGTTTCAAGGACGCTGGTGGGGTAAAAATATTTGAAATCTTCAGAAACCTTATCCATGTCAGCCTTGCCACCGCCATTTTCCGGACCGCCCAGAATGGTGATTGGCCACTGGCCCGAGGAAAACCAGGTGTCGAAGGTATCGGTTTCAGCGCGCAATCTGGTGCTGTTGCACTTGGGACAAGCGCTCGGACCGGTGAGCTGTACAATCACTTCGCCGCAATCTTTGCAGTACCAGACCGGCATGCGCGGCCCCCACCAAATCTGACGGGAAATGTTCCAGTCTTTGAGACTGCGCAGGCGATCCAGATAAACCTTCACATAACTTCTGGGAATGATCTTGAGCTCACCCTTACTGATGGCCTCTATCGCCGGTTTGGCGAGTGAATCCATCTTAATAAACCATTGCTCGCTTATCAGCGGCTGGATGGGGTTTTTACAACGCTCACACACGCTGAGTGGTGCCACATAATCTTCTTCCTTTATCAGCAAGCCTTTCTCTTTCATCTCGGCAGCCACTGCTTCGCGCGCCTCAGCCACTGGCATGTCGGCAAATTTTCCGGCTTTGGCATTAAGCTTCCCATCTTTCTCAATGACCTGCCGTATTTCCAGTCCATGATCCTGACCTATTTCAAAATCCAAAGGATCATGCGCGGGCGTCACCTTAATCACGCCCGTACCAAACTTCGGATCGACGCGCTTGTCGGCGATAACTTTGATTTTCGCTGGACCGAGAATGGTTTCAATGTCGATCGTGTGGCCAACGTATTTTGTGTAACGCTTGTCACTGGGATGCACGGCCACGGCGGTATCACCGAATTTTGTTTCCGGTCGGGTTGTCGCCAGTTGCAGCGGGCCATATTGAATGGTATAGAGCTTCATTGGTGTCTGCTTGTGCTGGACTTCCATATCGGAGAGTGAGGTAGCACACCGCACACACCAGTGAATGATCCGTTCACCGCGGTACGCCAGTCCTTCCTGGTACATCCGTACGAATGTTCCCTTCACACGCCGAAGCAGATCTTCATCAAGGGTGAATTTTTCCCGCGTCCAGTCACAGGAAGCTCCTACTTTTTTCATCTGTGTAATGATTGTCTCCTTGTTCTTCATGCAGAACTTGAAGCACTGCTTGTAGAATTCGTCGGGTCCGAGATCGTCGCGGGTTTTACCCTGTTTTTGCAGTTCACGTTCAAACACGACCTGGGTTTGGATGCCAGCGTGGTCAGTGCCGGGAATCCAGAGTGTCACATCACCAAGCATACGGTGCCAGCGAATCATTATATCCTGATATGTGAGGAAGGAAGCGTGGCCAAGATGAAGACTGCCGTTGGCATTGGGTGGCGGAATGGGAATGGTGAAGCGTTTCGCGCGCGGTTGCTTGGGATCGAGCGTGGGCGTGAAGGCCCCTGATTTTTCCCATTGCTGGTAAATACGGTCTTCGTGATCTTGGGCTACGTAGGCTTTGGGGAGTTCGTTAGTTGCTGGCATATTTTTGGCGTTAAACACGGGTATTATAGCGTTTTTAGGGTGTCTGCGTCAATATTTTTGCCTGACATTTGCGGAAATTGATATAAAAATATTTTTTGTTTGCAAACAAATAGGTTAGGGGGGGGATCGTTCCTGATCTTGACATGGTTATGATTTTACTTTACAGTTTTTATTACTATAAGTGACTGTGAACTCTCCCAATGTGAAGCGCTCACTTTTTTGGTGTTATGCTTCACATTGCGTGCACGTAGTTTAAACGGAAAAACAACTGCCTGATAAGCAGTAGATGAGGTTCGAGTCCTTGCCGTGCACTTTCCCGGTACACGTCGTTTACCATCACCTGTCTTACAAAGTTTTGGCGTGTGCCGGAAAAAATTCGTTCATTATTTTGTTACTCTCTCCCTCCTTTTGGCCCTACTTTGTCTTGTTACAGAGTAGGTCCTCTTTTTTTATACCAGTTCCCACTGTGGGTTGACGCGCACATCTGTCGGCTCCATAAAATTTTTCTGAAGAAAATGCTGGGTTGCGGCCAGACCAATCATGGCGGCGTTGTCTGTACAGAGCGCGATTTCGGGCTTGAGAAATTTTACATCAATTTCACGCGCCATATTTTCCAGACTGGCACGTAGATGTTGGTTGGCCGCCACACCACCCGCCAGCAGGATTGTTTTTACCTTATATTTTTGGGCCGCCTTTTTCGTTTTCTGCACCAGCACATCCACTATCGCCTCTTCAGTAGCCCGCGCCATATCGGCCACGGCCTGCGGCGTGTTCGCGCGTTGTTTTTTCAGCGCGTAA
Organism: Candidatus Kerfeldbacteria bacterium RIFCSPHIGHO2_12_FULL_48_17; assembly: GCA_001818775.1. Classification (GTDB taxonomy): domain Bacteria; phylum Patescibacteriota; class Patescibacteriia; order HO2-48-17; family HO2-48-17; genus 2-12-FULL-48-17. The sequence goes on along the minus strand of MHKD01000012.1, from coordinate 34,519 downwards.
TAGACAGCCGTCTTGAGGCCGGAAAAACTGAAATCAAAATCACCGCTGTCCAGCATCGGTCGCGGCAACTGGAGATCGGCTCTGGGCGCGCCGGTTTTTGCCAGACGGGAAATAATCGGCCCACCCGGATATTCCAAACCCAGAAGTTTGGCAATTTTATCAAAGGCTTCACCGGCAGCGTCATCACGGGTGCGCCCAACGAGCGTGTACTGCCCGGAGCGCGGCAAAAAAATAATTTCCGTATGTCCACCGGAAACCACCAACGCGAGTGCGGGGAATTCCAGTTCGCGGGCGTGCACAAAGTTGGCAGCGATGTGGCCTTCCATGTGATTCATGCTGATAAGGGGTTTGTGCCAAACGGCGGCCAGGGTTTTGGCCGTTTCGACGCCGATCATGAGTGAGGTGATGAGTCCTGGGCCGGTGGTCACGGCAATGGCATCAATTTTTTTGGAAGTGACATGTGCCTGCGCCAACGCCTCTTCTATAACCGGCAGCACATGGCTGACATGTTCACGCGCAGCCACTTCGGGGACAACACCGGCCGTGGCTTGATGAATGGCGATTTGGGTGGCGACAACGTTGCTTTTGACCTTGATATTTTGCGGTAGACCGTTTGTATACAGACGACGCGAAAAACTGACCACGCTGGCGGCGGTTTCATCACAGGAACTTTCGATAGCGAGAATGTGGGGCATAGGTGCCGGTCAAAATTGATTATTTTGCTGATGTTAGCCTACCATGTTCTGTTGTAGTGTGTAAAATAATTGACGCACGTTGCTTTTTTGCGTATCGTATGAGCAGTACATTTCACCTACCTTCAAAGCAGGAGGCGACCACCATGGAGCTGGCAAATCTTCAGAAAAAGAAACTTTTGCACCGTTTACTGTTGATAAAGATCTTATCCCCATTTGGAGATGAAGCTATAAACGATGCCGCTACGGTTGATCTTCTTGAGGCTTATTGGGAGGTCGGCATTACGCGCTATACATTGGCTACCTTTATCTTATTTGCCGATCAGATCTTCGAGGTGGAGGATATAAATATAATAGTTGAAGGTTTTTTGTGCTTCACCGCCCGACCATTGCAGCAGAAGAGTGCCCCCACTTGGCAATTTTTTTGCCAAAATACCCCCCTACCAATACCAAAACCCGAAGAGGACACTTTTTCCTGCTCTGCCTATGGCTTTTAGTTTTTCTTGTTTTGCACTTCTGGGTACGAAACGGTTTCTCACCTTTCGTACCTGGAAGCCATTTTTCCAGTAATCCCTTATCTCAGCGCTGATTCGCTGTTTTTTTATTGACAACAGAGCCTCTATATGTTACATTTTTGGCACATGCTCGCTGAAAAAGCATGTTTTGTCTTGAAACTCGCCGGCAAGGCTCCCAGCCTTTCGCGGTCCCATCGTCTAACGGTTAGGACATCAGGTTTTCAACCTGGTAATCCGGGTTCGATTCCCGGTGGGATCACACGTCCAAATGCTCCTCCAGCTTCCGCATCCAAAATTTCATTTTGAATGCTTCAGCTTATGGAGCATTTCTCCTTATTTCGAAAAAATTCGTGCTCGCTCACTGCGTTCGCTGTGCACCTAATTTTTTCGACGAAACGAATACGAAATTTCTCCCCGCCTCTTTAAAAACCGCATCTAATTTTTGGGGCCCCGGAAAATACGATGCATTCTCTCAGCAAAACTTCGCCCAATAGCCAAGCACGCCAGCAGCAACACTGACATTCAACGAAGTTTTCATCCCCAGCATCGGCACGTGTACTACCGCATCACACAAACTCAACACTTTCGGGTCACCCCCCTCCACTTCCGGCCCGAACAACAACGCCACCTGCTCCGGCCAATCAAATTCGCGCATATCCACACTCGTCCCCGTTTTCTCCGCAGCCACCACCGTCACTCCAGCCGCCCGTAACTCCGCCAGCACCACGCCCAGTTCCCATGATTTTTCCCACTCCACCGTGTCTTCCGCGCCCAAAGCGGTTTTACTGATTTCCGGGTGCGGCGGTATTGGCGTAATTCCCGTGAGCCACACTTTCGCCACGCCCAAACCATCGGCCGTACGAAAAATCGAACCGACGTTGTGCCGACTGCGAACATTGTCCACAATAAATATGACTTCTCTTTGTTTGCGAATATTCTTCATAAATTGTATAATAGATTCCAAACAGACTCTCAATTTCTACGGTCATACAAACACAATGTCAAAACAAAAGCAATCATTCGTAAAAAAGTTCCGCGAGCTGGCTCATGTGAACGCCGATTTGGAAGCGTCCGAAAATTTTTTTATTGATCATGCTGATAAAAATCTTGCCCTGAGACAAAAATCAGCTTCTGCCCGAGCCACCGCCCGCCCCGTCACGGGCACCCCACACGCTGAGCCAACTGACGATCAGGAATCCCAACCCGCTCCATCAGACGCCTGGCTCAATGAAACCAATTATGACGGTCAGCTGGCGGTTGATGTCTTCGAAACACCGCGCCATATTGTCATTCAATCAACCATTGCCGGCGTTCGGCCTGAAGATCTTGATATCGCTTTTACCAATGATACTCTGACCATAAAGGGCGTTCGCCGTAAAAAAATGCAGGTCGCTCAGGACGACTACCTCTATAATGAATGTTACTGGGGTGGCTTTTCCCGCTCCATTATCTTGCCAGTTGATGTACAATCAGATAAGATCGATGCGGAGCTTGAAAATGGTGTTTTGACCGTTACCATTCCGAAAAGTCAAAAATCATCGCAACGCTCGGTACAGGTAAAAGAAATCATCAATTAGTTCCATGGATATCCCCCTCCCTTTCGCCCTCGATGTCACGGTACAGGAAGTGACACCTGAGCGTGTTGTTTTGCTCACTTCTGACCGGCAGCGCCTGAACTGGCCGGCTGACCAATTTCCTGCCGACCTCACGCCCGGCACCAAGCTGCAAATTGCCGTGGCTACCGATGCGTTCATCGAACAGGAAAGAGAAAAAATCGCCAAAACCCTTTTAAATCAGATACTCGGCGCTGGAGAAGAAAAATCAAGCGACAGCGCCAGCACATCTTCGAAGAAATCCGGTACGCGAAAGTTATGACACACGTCGAGCATGAGAAAAAACACAATCAGCACCCGCATAAAGAAGTCAGCGGTTCAACCATTTCCCACCGAATCAAGACCGTTGCTCTGTGGGGCAGTTTCAGTTTTGTTCTTGTGGCCGTCGTGGCATCGAGTTCGTATTTTATTTTTGCCCAAAATTATAAAAACCGTTTTTATCCCGGGGTTTCGATTGCCGACAGGGATGTGAGTGGTCTGATGTTTACCGAAGCTCTCGATATGGTCAGTCAGCCGGTGACCACCTTTGAGCAGGAAGGCCTGCAGTACCGCTGGAAAGACTACGATGTTTTTGTGAATCCCACTGTCGGCGGCGGCACTGATTCTTTTTCCTTTGAATTCATTACTTTTGACGACAATGCGACGGTTGATGAAGCGTACGCTGTCGGACGCGACCAGGATTTTTGGCGAAATATACAAACGCAGCTGATGACACTGGTTTTCAAGAAAAATGTTGACCTTATGTATGGTGTTGATGATGAGCAGCTGACTGATATTTTGCAGGATAACTTCAAGGAATTTGAAATTCCGGCGGAAGATGCCAAGCTTAGTTTCGCTGACGGAGCGCCGGCCGTGCAGGAGGAAAAATATGGCAGCACGTTTGATTATCCGGAATTGGTGCGTATGACGCACCGCCGCATCCGAACGCTTGACACTGCTCCGGTTGAACTTGCCTACATTACCGACACTCCGCAGATTACCGTTACTTCTGCCCGTGAAGCTACGGCTCAGGCCCGCGCCATTGTTGATGTGGCGCCGATTACCCTCACATATGAGGACCAAACCTGGTCGTTTGACGGCGACACGCTGCAGGATTCCCTGGCTTTCAGCTATGTTGAAGGCCGCGGCGTTCTGCTGACGGTATCTTCGGATCCGATGCGTGAATATTTGGACACGGTGGCTGATGATATTGATGTTGAGAAAAAAGAAGGAAAATTTGAGGTCAAGGCGGATGGAAGTTTGGCGCAAATTCAGGAGGGGCAAAATGGCCTGGCCCTTGATGTGAACGCGAGTATGGCGCGCATTGATGCGGAACTCATCGCCAATCATGCCAAAACCGTGGCCTTGGTCGTCAAAGAAACCAAACCGGAATTTACCAGCGATAGTGTGAAAAATCTTTCCATCAGGGAAAAGCTGGGCGAAGGAAAATCGAATTTTGCCGGCAGTCCGGCCAACCGCATCCACAACATCCGCCACGGCAGTGATAAACTCAATGGTTTATTGATAGCGCCGGATCAGGAATTTTCTTTGGTGAAAGCATTGCGGCCGTTTACCCTGGCTGATGGCTGGAAAGAAGAACTGGTTATTAAGGGGAATAAAACTATTCCTGAGGTGGGTGGTGGTGGTTGTCAGCTCGGCACCACGATGTTCCGCTCGGCCATGTCTACGGGACTGCCCGTGACGGGTCGGAAAAATCATTCTTACTCCGTTTCCTACTACACCGAATCGTTTGACGGTGGTCCGAAAGTGGCCGGTACTGACGCGACGATCTATGATCCGGGTGGTGACAATCCCCAACCTGACATGCGCTTCATCAATGACACGGGTAATTACATTTTGCTGCAAACCCGTATTGAAGGCACGGAAATGACGTTTGCAATGTGGGGTACGGGTGACGGTCGCGTAGCGACGCGGACCAAACCCGTGAATTATGATTATGCGCAGCCGCCGCCGCGTAAAGATATTGAAACCACGGACCTGGCGCCGGGTGAGGTGAAATGCATTGAACGCGCGCATGTTGGTTTGTCGGCCAGCTTTGATTACACGGTGAAGTATGCCGATGGCGAAGTGAAAACACAGAATTTTACCAGCAAATATAAACCCTGGCAGGAAATCTGTATGGTTGGGGTTGATCCGAACAAGGCCAAACCGGCGGAAGGCGCACCAGCCGAAGGTACAGAAGTAAAAACTGAATAATTGACCAGGAAAAAAGACGCCGTGGCAGCGTCTTTTTCATATGATAGAACTTACGGCATTTGGTGCAGTTCAAGGCAAGCGCGAGGAGTGAAATAAGCTGTACTGAAAGGTACAGCGCATGAGCCCCGCAGCGCTAACGCGAGTAAATGCGCCAAATACGTAAGTTCTATGGAAACAAAAAGACCAACTATCAGCAGACAAAGGATGCGAGCACAGGGACATACGAGCCAAAGCCGGCATATCCTGCATTCGATCCCCGCTTGTCGTGCCTGCTGATACTTGATCTTTTTTCAATAAAAAATGCAAACCTGTTGGTGGGACTGCATTGTAAATATTTGTGCTTTTTGTATGACTCTGTAACTTACCATAGTTGGGCTTTCTTGTCAAGAGTTTTTGCGTACGTTCGCCGAAGAATAGCTCTTTTTTGTTTTATTTCAGCTAAAAAAATAGGGCTCTGTTAAAAATAACATGAGCCCTCATCAGCCAAGCAAACAATGTACTACCAAACATCGGCGGGAGTGGGAGGAGGGAAAAACCATCCTGCCTTTGTTTGGTTTATGCGGTCGCGTAACAGGACACGCGGCCATTTCCACCCAGGTTGAGGGAGGTCAACATGCGGTTGCGACCTCCCACGCCTGGGTACCAAACCTGCGCACCAATAACTATAGGTGCGCACTCTTACTTATTATTGTCAATACAACTACCTCTATATTACCACTCCCGCCCTTTGTGTCAATTGACTTTCCTTTGCCAGTTTGGGGTAATTTTGGTATCTTTACGGTATCCGTCTCACACAAACACAACATCATCACTATGGCAGAAGACCGCATCATTTCTCCAACCGAACGCGAAGAAGAACAACAATTCGATGCTTCGCTTCGTCCAAAAACTCTTCAGGATTACATCGGCCAGGAGGCCATTAAAGCCAACCTCAAAATTTTCATTGAAGCCGCCAAACAGCGCGAAGAATCCCTTGAGCACGTCCTGCTCCATGGCGCCCCAGGCTTGGGCAAAACCACCCTGGCCCACATCATTGCCCGCGAGATGGGCGTCAATATTCGCATTACCTCGGGAACGGCCATTGAACGCGCCGGCGATCTCGCTGCCATCCTCACCAACCTGCAACCCGGCGACATCCTCTTCATTGATGAAATTCACCGCCTGCACCGCACCATCGAAGAAGTTCTCTATCCGGCCATGGAAGATTATGCCCTTGACCTCGTCGTCGGCAAAGGCCCGGGCGCTAAAACCCTGCGACTTGATCTGCCCAAGTTCACCATCATCGGCGCCACCACGCGCATGAGTCTCCTGTCTTCTCCTTTGCGTGACCGTTTCGGCAACAGCTTCCGCCTTGATTTTTACCAACCACAGGATCTGCAAAAAATCCTGACGCGCTCAGCGCGCATTCTGAACGTAACGCTTGACTCACCGTCATCACAGCGTATTTCTCAGTGCGCCCGCCAGACCCCCCGCATCGCCAACCGCCTCCTCAAACGCGTGCGCGACTATGCACAGGTCCATGGTGATGGCATCATTGCTCTGCCGCTGGCGGAAAAGGCCCTGAGTATGTTGGAAATCGACCATATGGGCCTTGATACCCTTGATCGCCGGATACTCGAAATCATCATTGATAAATTTCAGGGTGGCCCTGTCGGCCTGCACACCATTGCCGCCACCACCGGCGAGGAAATCGACACCATCGCTGATGTGTATGAACCGTTTTTGCTGCAACTCGGCCTCCTGGCCCGCACCCTGCGCGGCCGCATAGCTACGGAACAGGCGTACAAACACCTCAAACGTTCTCTGCCCACACAAACACAAAAAGCTGCTATATAAGTGCCTGTATAGGTACTAAAAAAATATGCAAATCCCCTTTCTTACTTTTTTCGTCATCTACCTGTTGGGCCTGTTTATGTTTTTGTTATTAGCGTTGATTAATATCTATCACATCATACGCTTTGGTTGGTTCAGTCTGGCCGCCCGCTTCATTACTCTGATCTTTGTCCTCATTTCCATAGGCATTGCAGCCATTACCGCCATGTTTTTACTGCCGATACCGTGGTCGGATTCGTTTGGACTGGTTCAGTTGGTATCTTTTTTCTGATCTATGCGACAAAAACGACACGCACAACCACGCACGCCATTCCCGGAACAACGACCCACGGAACATGTTATTTTCATGCTCAGGAGGCACTGGATCGTGGTCGTTATTCAGCTGGCCCGGCTGGCGTTGTTTGTCATTGGTCCCATTGCGGTTTACTTTATTGTTAAGCTCCTCTATGGCTTCAGTTTGCCTCACACCACTCCACTCTATGCTTTGGTCGTCGTCATTCTGGGAATTTATTATCTGTTTATCTGGGATTTCTTCTTTTCTGATTTCATTGATTACTTTCTGGATATTTGGGTTTTGACGGATCAGCGCGTCGTCAGCATCGAACAACTTGGTTTATTCAACCGCCTTGTTTCGGAGTTGAACATTATGAATGTTGAAGATGTGACGAGCGAAGTGCGCGGATTTTTTCCGACGGTGCTCAATTACGGCGAAGTTCATATTCAGACGGCCGGTTCGCAAAAAAGATTTGTATTTGAACAGGTTCCCGAACCGCAAAAAGTGGCACAGGTTATTATGGAAGTGCATAATCAGGTTTTGTACCATTGGCAGCGACATCCGGCCATGGGGGATAATCACCACAGTGGCGCGCAGGGCGCGTCTTTGCATCCCCTTGACGAAAATAAGTAAGAATGAGTAAGGTGTAACTACCTTTGAGGCCTTCTCTCCTTAATTGCGGCGGCTTCCCACTCATTCTATGCGCATATCTGAGTTTGACTTTCATTTACCAAAACAGGCCATAGCCCAGGAACCGGTCAAGCCGCGCGATCATTCGCGGCTCATGTTTTTGAAGCGCCGAAACAATGCCATTGATCATTTTTACTTTTATCACCTGCCGACGTTGTTGCGGCCAGGTGATGTTTTAGTTTTGAATAATACCAAGGTTTTTCCGGCGCGACTTATCGGCACCAAAGAAAGTGGCGGCAAGATTGAAGTTTTTCTGCTGAAGGCGATGGCGGGAAAATCGTGGCAGGTTATGCTGGGTGGGAGGCGCAAAACTGTGGGTATGGAAATATATTTCTCCCCGAGGCTTTCCGGCCGTATTATGAAGCACTTGTCTGATACTACCTGGGAAGTGCGATTTACCCTGACAAAAACGCAGCTCATGGCGGAGCTGGAAAAAATCGGTCATGTGCCGGTGCCGCCCTATATTAAAAAACCGGCTTCAAAGCGCAATTATCAGACGTTGTTTGCGGAACGGGTGGGGTCAGTGGCCGCGCCGACAGCCGGTTTTCATTTTACGGCCAAAACGTTTCGCGATTTGGAGAAGCGCGGCGTGAAGATAGAATATGTGACACTGCATGTGGGGTTGGGTACGTTTGCTCCGGTGAAA
>MHKD01000012.1:18878-26037 GCA_001818775.1 Candidatus Kerfeldbacteria bacterium RIFCSPHIGHO2_12_FULL_48_17 | reverse complement strand
AGCGCATTATTCCGGTGGGCACGACTTCGCTGCGTACCCTTGAAGCTTTCACGCAAAAAAACGGCGTCCTGCGCGCCGGTAAAAAATGGGTTGATATTTTTATTTATCCCGGCTACCGCTTTCGGATGGCCGATGCTTTGATTACCAATTTTCACACTCCCCGCTCGACTTTGCTCATGCTGGTGAGTGCATTTGCCGGCACGGAATTCATTTCGCGGGCTTATTATGCCGCACTTGAACATCACTACCGTTTCTACTCGTTCGGCGATGCGATGTTTATTGAATAGTTGACGCTCGCCGCAGCACGCTCGCAGACTATTCATACCACTGCGTAAGTTTGATACCGGTATAATAGTGCTTCAAAATCCAGCTCCAGGATTTTCCCTGCAACGAATACCAGCGCGCACCTTCGGCGCTCAAACCAATGCCATGTCCCCACAACACCATACCCACACAGCCCGGATCATCAACTCCCTTTAACCAACCCTTTGGCCCGCCGGCCCAGACCTCTTCCCAGGAACGCGTCCGCCCGTCTGAGCGGGAAAAGTACGGCGTCACGACAACTTCGCCGTCATACGTAACTACATAGCCTGCGGTATTTTTGGCAGCCTGGACAATGTTCGGTACCAGCACTTCATAACCATAACCCTTGTACACCTGATCGCCGGCCGTGTCGGTCAGGAGATAGGGTTTGCTGGCGTGTTTGGTCGGGTGCAGATAATGATATAAAGCATACGTGCGGGCAGCGGTGACGAGCGCGCCCAGATAATCAAGATCATTCCTATTTCCCGCTTCTCCCAGACCCCACATATATGATTCGAGCGGAAGTTCGTTGACCACATACATTTTGCCGTCATTGGGGTTAAAGACAAGCTCCACACTGCCGCGATATTTATTGAAATTCACTTCAGGCAGCCAACTCGGAACTTCGCTGTAGCTCTCCACTTCCACCGGATCATTTTTTGTTTTGGCCTCAACCCGAAATGGTCGGCTGTCGGTGAATTTTTTGTCCCCGATTTTGGCCGTATATTTCGCGTTTTTGTAGGAAATTTTTATATTTTCGCCTTTTTTCGGCGTTGCCAAACTTTTCCCGGCGCTGTTCCGCAGGCGCGCTTTGCCGTTCAGGCCGCTCACAATTATCGGCTCCGTAGTATCGTACAAACCAACCCGGATACGCGGCTGCTCTCCCGAAATTTCCGGCTGCGGAGCCTGGTCATTGGTCACCGTTATCGGCAGGCTGAACTTTGTGCCCTCTATCCAGGTAAAAAATTCAGCCACGGCCTGGAATGATTCGCTGTAATCACCGGCCGTGTCAGGCGCATGGAGCATAAACGTAAAACGCGCGCTGGCGCCGGGAGCCACGCTTGCCTGATCCATGATTGCCGGCCGATACGATTCATACCACTCGACATTTTCGAATACACTCACCCGGCCGGCGGGATTGGTAAGATTGAGTGCCAGAAAACGGTCGCCGCTGTTGGTCCAGGTGGCGCGGCCCGTATTTTTAAATTCCACCCAGAATTCCCTGTCTTCACCGCGCGCCAATGAGATGGATTTCTCACTCTGCGCGGCTTTCTTTGCTTTATACAGGGGCTTCGCGTCACTGACTTTCATCTTAATATGCACCTGCGTTTTGGCGATAAACGTCAGATTTTCGGCCACCAGTTGAAACGACTCCTGAAATTCCCCATTTTCCTCCGGTGCCTGCAGCGCCAGACTGATACGGACCGTTTCACCCGGCTTTACCGGGCCTGTGCGCAGTACTGCCGGACGATAGTATGCCGGCCAAAATGGATGCTGAAACAGACTCTGCCGACCGCTGGGATCAATGGCATTGAGAGCGATAAAATTATCTGATGTTTCCTGGTCGTGCCAGGTTTTCGTGCCGGTGTTTTTGACATCAAACCAAAATGTCGCTGAATGACCGGCTTTGATATTCAGTGTTTTATAACTTTGTTTCACGATCTTGCCCTGCCATTCCGGTTTGCTGGCACTGACAAGCGTGGCTGTCACGGCCGTCTGCCTGAGCTGCACCTGCGCCGGATGCGCTTGTGCCAGCGGTGTACGTTGCCAATCACCGAATAAGAGGTGTTGTGAACCTGAATTCAACGCGGAATTGGCATTTATTGGTAATGTTGGTCGCGGTGGCTGGGCGCGCGGCTGCTTGGGTGGCATGCCATATGTCCCAAGGTAACCGCGTGATAAAATATCGGAAATTTGCAGCGCCTCAATGACCGCGCCGGCTTCGCTTGCACCGGCTTTGCCGTGGTTTGTGACCTGACTGATCGAATTTCCCGTATGAGCAGCTTCGACTTTCTGCAACATAAAACCCACGGCTGTCACCGTGATGAGTGAAAAAGCAATGGCGCTTATTTGTCCCCACAAAGAAATAGGCGGTTTATACGGTACCGGTATTTCCCGGGAGGTGCCCAGGATTTCCATAGATTTTTTTTGATTTTTGTTTTGATTTTGGTAAATCTAAACTAATATTAGCATAAAAAATTGCTTTTGTCAACCTGGCTTTATCCGAGTATTGTTGACTTTTTTGGCTAAAATTAGTATGGTTTAGCCATGTCACTCACCCGAAAAATTGCCCATAATACGATTATTCAAACCACCGGTAAGGTCATCGGCACCCTCCTTGGTCTTGTTACGGTTGGTTTTATTACCCGCTACCTGGGAAAAGAAGGTTTTGGCCATTACACGACCATTATCGTCTTTTTGCAATTCTTTGCCATTTTTGTTGATATGGGTCTGTACCTGATCGTTATCAAGTATATCACCGACCCGAAACTTGATCCGGAGCATGCCCTCGGGAATATTTTTACCCTGCGGTTTTTCAGCGCCATTGCTTTGCTGGGGCTCGCGCCGATTGTGGTCGTCTTCTTTCCCTATCCGGCATTGGTCAAGTGGGGCGTGGCACTGACGTCGCTGTCTTTTTTGTTTGTTCTTCTGAATCAGGCGCTGCTTGGTATTTTCCAAAAACATCTGGCCACCTATAAACCGGCGCTGGCGGAGGTGCTGGGCCGATTGGTGCTTTTGGGCGTAACTTTGGCGGCCATTTACACGCATCAAAATATTTTGGGCCTTATGAGTGCTGTTGTTGCCAGCAGCTTTGTTACCTTCATCACCACCTTCTGGTTTGCGAAAAAATACGTCCGCATCCGTTTTATGTTTGATTTTGCTTTTTGGTTGAAGATTTTGCGTGACACCTGGCCGGTTGCTTTGTCAATTATGTTTAACCTCGTCTATTTTAAGGCCGATACGGTTATTTTGTCACTGATCAAACCGGCTGCGGATGTGGGCATCTATGGCGCAACATTCAAGGTGCTGGAAGTGCTCACCACCTTTCCGGCCATGTTTGCCGGTATCATGACACCGCTTTTGAATGAGGCCTGGGCTGAACAAAAACTCGTTGATTTCAAACACTACCTGCAGCAGGGTTTTAATTTTCTCGTTATGGTTTCCGTTCCGTTGATTTTTGGAACGTTGGTTCTGGGTCGACCGGTGATGATCTTGGTGAGTGGGGCTGAATTTGCCACGGCCGGTTCGGTTTTGAAGGTTATCATTTTTGCCACGGCGGCTATTTTTATCGGGAATCTGTTTGGTAACACCATTGTTGCCGTACACAAACAACGCTCGATGGTCAAAATGTACGCCATTGTCGCAGTGGTGTCGCTCATCGGCTATCTGATTTTGATTCCACGCTACAGTTACTACGGCGCTGCCGTTATGACGGTGGTTTCCGAAGTGAGTATCATGTTGGCAGCGATGATCACGGTATTGCGCACAACCCATATTCGTCTGTCGTATCTCATTGCTTTCAAGGCCGGCGGAGCAAGTCTGGTAATGGCGTTGATTCTCTATCTGATGCGTGATATACATGTTCTTATTCTGTTGCCGGTTGCCTTTGTTGTTTATGGTTTGGCGTTGTATGCGTTTCGTGGTTTTACCAAAGCTACCGTGCGTGAAATTCTGCGATTACCAACCTGAATTATGACCAAGAAAAATATTCTTATTCTGAAATTTCCCTATTCTTCCCTGTTTGGCGGAGGCGAACAGCATACTTTGGATTTGGTGGAGCGACTGCAGCAAAAACAGTGGCAATTTTATCTGCTGTCTTCATGCAAGGTTTTGCTCGGTGAGTTTAAAAAGCGCGGTTGGCAGGCCCGTTTCCTGTGGGGCGGTAAAGAGCCGGTCAGCAAAATAACCATTTTGTTTTTTCCATTACTGGCGCCGTTTATTCTTTTGCAGATGCTGGTGTTTGTTATGTATTACCGACTTTTTCGCCGCGCAAAAATTTTGTACTGCCTGTCTTTGACCGAGAAAATTTTGATCACCCCGTTCGCGTTTGCTTTGGGCATGCGCGTGATTTGGATGGAGCATGTTGGCGCCGGACGCTGGCTGCACCTGAATCCTTACCGGTTTTTATACGTCTGGTGGTCAAAACTCGCCTGCGTCGTGACGGTTTCTCAGCATTCGCGGCAAAGTTTTCTTGATATCGGCATCCCGACTTCACGCATAAAGGTTATTTATAACGGTGTTGATATGGAAAAATGGGGCGGTATTGAAACGCGTGTCGCTGATCCCACTAAAGCCTACGTTATCGGTTTTATTGGCCGGCTCGTCAAGGAAAAAGGCGTTGATATTCTCCTGAAAGCCGCCCGTGATGTTCGGGATATTTTACCCCAGCTCCGTCTCCTTATCATCGGCAGTGGCCCAGAGCGCGGCAGTCTTGAGTGGCTGACGCGTAAACTCGAACTCACTGAACAGGTGCGCTTTGTCGGGTTTCAACCGGAACTGGAAAAATGGATTCAGCATTTGCATGTTTTGGTTTTACCATCCACCGGTCGTGAGTCATTTGGCACCATCCTGGCTTATGGTCTGGCTTCGGGCGTGCCGGTTGTCGGTTCCAACCTTGACGGCATTCCCGAAATTATTGATCATGGTAAGACCGGCTATCTGGTTACACCCGGCAGTGTTCAGGAGCTTGCCGACACCCTTATCCATATTTTTCATCATTATAACGAAGCCCTTGCCTTGGCCCGGGCCGGTCGCGCCAAAGTTACCGAACATTTTACTTTGGAGCGCATGGCGAGTGAATTTGAAACACTATTTTCATGAAAAAAATCTCCCTACCAATTTTGCTTCCCTGGCTGGTCGGCGGCGTTCTGGCTCTCGTCGCGCTTATGGGCATGTATTATCTGCAACCGCTTTTGGTTTTCCTGGCTTTTGTGGCCATGGTATGTGTGCTCATCGTTTGGAACAATCCCATGCTCGGCATTTATTTTGTCGTCTTTTTCTTGCCGTTTGAACGCATCGGATCGTATGAATTCGCCGGTATTACCGTTCGTTTCAGTCAGCTGTTCACCGTCATCACGCTTGGCGTCTGGTTGATGCGGGGATTGATCGCCAAGAAACTCTTTTTTCACAAAAATCCCCTGTTTTGGCCGATGATTGTGTTCATTGCCATTAATATCGTATCGCTTGTCAGCGCGGTGAATGTTGGCCGTTCGGTCATGGTACTGGCTTTCACTATTTTTACCATGCTGATTACTTTTTTGCTGCCGAATTTTGTCACCTCGCGTGATATTGTCGTACGGGTCGCGAAAATACTGTTTGCCTGCACGCTCATTGTTACCCTTTTCGGAATTTACCAGTTCATCGGAGATCTTTTGGGTTTACCGCATACGGTGACGGGCCTCCGCTCCCTCTATACGAAAAGTGTACTCGGCTTTCCGCGGGTGCAGTCAACGGCTTTGGAGCCTTTGTATTTTGCGAATTTTTTACTGCTGCCCGCCGGTTGGTTATACGCGCTGTTTTTGAAACGGAATAACGCGTTTCGTATGCGCAGGGTACTGCCGCTGCTGGTTTTGTGCGGCGTCAATCTGGTTTTGACGGTTTCGCGCGGTGGGTACCTGGCGTTTGCCGGCATGATTGTGGCATTGACGCTGTTTTATCTGCGCCATTTTTTCCATCCCAAGCGGATAGTGGCCATGGTATCGATTTTCGTCGTTGTTACCTTTGTGTCGCTGCAGTTTTTCAGCTTTGATAACGCCACGGAAAAATTCACTGAACATACGGCCGGCGTCTTTCAGGGCGCTTCATTTGAAGAGCGCACCAATACGATCAGCATAGCCTGGCAGGTGTATAAAAATCATCCTTTCTTCGGCATTGGTGTCGGCAGCTTTGGTCCGGCTGCGGCCAAACATCCCTATCTTGAACCAGAAGCCGGGTGGTACATCGTCAATAACGAATTCCTGGAGTTGCTGGCAGAGGTTGGTGTGGTCGGTTTTCTGGCATTTTTGGTCATTGTCGGTGTTTTGCTGGTGCGCAGCTGGCAGGCGTGGCGGCGCGTACGTGATCCTTTTTTGGAAGCATCATTAGTTGGCCTCATGGGTGCGTTTTTTGGTATACTGATTCAGTATCAGACCTTTTCGATTTTGTATATCATGCACGTTTGGTTCCTGATTGGTTTGATTATTTCGGTACAGAATATTATTTTGGAAGAAAAACATCACTAAAGACATATGTCCCCTCTTCCTTTTTTAATACTGGTTTATTTTGCCGCCTTTGCTGTGCTCGCCTGGCGAAAACCACGTTTGGCCGCGCTTCTGGTTCTGTTCACCCTGCCGGCCTATGTGCTGCGCTTCCGCCTTTTTGGTGTACCCACAACTTTCCTTGAGGGCATGATACTTGTGTTGTTTTTTGTGACGGTGTTTCGAGCTGTGGTTGAACGCCGCGTGTTGCGAATTTCCCGCTTTTGGCCGTTGGCTTTGGCTTTTTTGTTCATCGGCATACTGGGTGTGGTTGTTTCACCCGTGACGCTGGCCGCGCTTGGTCTGTATAAAGCCTACATCATTGATCCGATCCTGTTTTATTTTGTGCTCGTGAACACCTTTGAAAAAGAAGATCTGCCGCTTATGTGGAATGTTTTGGGTTGGTCGGCGCTGGTGCTGGCGGCGGTGACGGTGGCGCAGTATGTCAGCGGTTGGGGCATTCCGGAAGTCTGGCGTATGTGGCCGGACCGGCGGGCAACCGGCGTTTTCCCCTTCCCTAATGCCGTTGGTTTGTATCTAGCGCCGGTAGTGGCTTTGCATATTGGTCGTCTGATTCTGACTCCGCATCAGGCGCTGACACGCCAGGGACGGGCTTTTGC
>MHKD01000012.1:0-18872 GCA_001818775.1 Candidatus Kerfeldbacteria bacterium RIFCSPHIGHO2_12_FULL_48_17 | reverse complement strand
AGTGGTTGGATTGGGGGTGCTGGCAATGCTCGCGGCGCGCACAGAAGGTGCTGTTGCGGCGGTTGTCGTAACGGCGGTGTGTGCCGGTTGGTTTACGCGCCGACGCGGGGGGTATGTGGGCGCGTTTGTGGTGTTGGCAGTCGTGGCTTTGGCGGTGCCGATGACGCGGGATATTTTACTGTTTCGCGATGTGTCCGGTGATGTGCGTCTGGCATTGTGGCAGGGTACCGGAAACTTGCTGGCGGCACGACCGTGGCGGGGGGCCGGGCTGTCGGGATTTCCCACCGTTTATGCCGAATATAAGCTGGATAAACACGTGGAACTGCTGCAGTATCCGCATAACATTTTCCTCGATTTCTGGGTCGAATTGGGCATTTTGGGTCTGGCCTGGCTTCTGGCGACCTTATTGATATATTGGCGATCTTTGCTGGGTTGGTACCGTGCGCGACAGGACCCTGAGGCGATCATACTTGCGGTCGTTATGGTGGCTATTGTGGTGTATGGAATTGTTGATGTCCCCTATTTCAAAAATGATTTGTCGGTGATGTTTTGGATGTGGCTGGGTTCGGCGGCGATTTTGCTGCGGAAATCCTAGGTAATCGTCGTTGGAAAACTTTATTCATTGTGATAAGTTCGAGGAAGGTATGAGGAGCGAAGTGAGCCGTACTGAAACGTACGGCGAACGAGCACCGGAGTATCTGACGATGAAATTATCCAATGAATACAGTTTTAACCAAAAACAAAAACTCCCCTTCTATTGCGGGAGCTTTTGTTTTAATTTAGCGCTTCTTTCTTTTGGAAGATTTACGCTTTTTGCTACCACCTTTTTTCTTTGAAGATTTCTTACGCTTTGTCACGCGCTTCTTTGAACCTTTGCGCTTTGATGACTTGCGCTTTTTGGCAGCCTTTTTTCTTTTTGCCATTGTCATTCACCCCCTTTCGTTATATTTTATTTTCTTTTATACTTATTATTATTTCAAAATGAAATAAAATAATAAATCTGTCTTTATTATACGTGCTTTGTATAAAACATGTCAAGAGTTTTTTACAAAGTTATTCACATTGATGAAACAATTTTTATTTTTGCTCCGAGTTTTTGCAAACGCGCGCACAAATCTTCGTAACCTCTGTTGATGGAATACACATTGCGAAGTAAAGATGTTCCACGTGCAGCGAGCATGGCGATGAGAATGATGGCAGCCGGACGCAGTGCCGGCGGACAAATAATTTCGGCGGCGCGAAGTTCTGTTATGCCGCGCACAAACACGCGATGCGGATCGGCGAGAATAATATTGGCGCGCAGCTTGGTGAGTTCCATGTAGTAGATGGCGCGGTTTTCATAGACCCAATCGTGGATGAGGGTCTGGCCTTCGGCCTGGGTGGCTACGGGTACAAAAAATGGCAAATTATCGATGTTTACGCCGGGGAACGGGCGGGCGTAGATCTTCTCTTCCAGGGCTTTGAGCTGTGAAATTTGCGTTTTGATGTCGACGAGTTTGGTGTGGCCGTTGGCGGCGGCATAGGGTTTGGATGCGGTGTACTTGAAGCCCATTTTTTCGAGTTTGAGGAGTTCGAGTTCGAGAAATTCTATGGGACAGCGTTTGATGGTGATCGCGGAGTGTGTCGTTGCGGCAATGGAAAGAAACATCATCGCTTCAATAGGATCTTCACTTGGCGCGTACGTTACCGGCTTGTTAATATCTTTCACGCCGTGCACGGTCAGTGTACTGCTGCCGATTCCGGAAATTTTTACGCCGAGTTTTTGCAGAAAAAAACAAAGATCCTGCACCATGTAATTGGATGATGCGAATTTAATGACAGTTGTCTGCGGAATTTTGGCGGCGGCCATGAGAACATTTTCCGTAACGGTGTCGCCGGATTCATATAAAACAATTTCTGCGCCGGAAAGTTTCTTGCTGGTGATATGATAAGCCTCACTGTGTGTTTCTATTTGGATACCGAGTTTTTCCAGTGCGTAGAGGTGTGGACGAACCGTGCGTGCGCCGAGTTTGCACCCACCGGGTTGCGGAATGGAAAAATTTTTAAACAGGTGCGCGAGCGGACCCATCATCATGATCACGCTGCGCGTTTTTTCAGCAGCCGTTTTGTTGATATGGTCGAGCTTGAGTTTTTTCGGCGGTTTAATGACGGTATCGCCGTTCTCATGCCAGGTCACACTCACGCCGATACTCGTGAGTACTTCGATGATGCGATTCACCTCTTCGATGCGCGGCATGTTTTTGAGAGTGGTCGTATTGGTGTTGAGGAGTGACGCCATGAGCAGACTGACAGCAGCATTTTTGGAAGTTTTCACGGTGATTTCGCCTGAGAGTTTATGACCGCCTTCGATTTCAAAGTTGACGGTGTTGCTGCCCAGGGTGACGACATCGTGGCCGAGAATGGTACTGATTTTGCTGAGCATGCCGGTGCTGAGGTTTTGTTCACCTTTTTCCATGCGGGCCACGGCACTTTGGCTGGTTTTCAGGGCTTGGGCCAGGTTACCTTGGGTCATCTTTTTTTGTTCACGGAGCTGAGCGATAAATTGACCGATTTTACGGTTTTCCGCAGAAGCTTGGGATTTTTCCATAGTACAGGTATTAAGGTTATAATATTTTGTTATTTTGAGGTTACAGTTATTATATCATATATGATATATTTTGTAAATTTCAGGCTTTTTCGCGCCAACTAGAGACAAAATAAAAAGGGTGGCCGCATAACTGCTTGCGCCAACCCCATTTTCCTTGAATTTGCATTGTGCCCTCCTTTGCTCAGGGCAATTTATTCGACCGGCGTCAGTGTATGCCGGTCACTGAGTTCGCGGCTTACCTGCAGGGCTGCGATGAATTTTTCCCCATCTTTCGGGTAAAAAACTTTCTCATCGGTTGCGCTGATACCGGCCGCAAACTGCTCCGCTATGTCCTCAACGGTCTTATTTTCAACCGTCACGATCCCACCTTGCAGGGTCAATATCGCCAACAATACCGCCGGCTTCCTCGGATCATCGATCCTCTTTAATTCCCATTGGTTTTTCATACTTTTTCCTTTCCTTTTACATTTTTATTTTCGACCTTGGCGCCACCTTCTGCAGCGCCACCTTCTGCGCCCCCACTCCCCTTTCTCACATATCCTTCCGGCAGAATAGCATCCTGCACTTCCGGGTACCTCACCACATCCTGCACGGTCAACACCCGCTTTTTCTCCAGCACGATACCGAGCACCGCCTGCATGTAGGCAAACTCATCAAAGCTGTTGTCCATCATGGCATAAAGCTCACCCCATTCCTGCCGTGCCTGGCCGCTGTCTAGATATTCCTTGAATTCCTTCAGATTGTCAAGAATGTCGTCCGGAATGACCTCACCGCGCATAAACTTTGTCACCATTGAAGAATAATCGACCTTCATAAACGATGGAATACCATGCTTGTCACGCTTGGCCTGTTCATCGGCCGGATTGCTGCAAACCTTTTCCAAATTCAGGAATGGGTGATGAAAAATCAGGGCGCTGTCGAGGGACACAAGTTTAGGATCAGCCAGATTTTCATCATCCACCAAAATATTGGCGGCGTGTGTACACACATCAGATTCCACTTTGAGCAGATCAAACAAAGCCTTTACGATAAATTCACGCTTGAGTAACAAATATTCTCCCAGCTTATCTTTCTCGGTATCATCAAGTACTTCTTCCCGACGCTGTTTTGCTTCCAGATATTTACCCACGTGCAGAAAACTCCAGGCGCCCTTCTTTTGCAGCTCCTCACCATTTACCCATTTTTGCATCGAACCAACGGCGTTGGTCATTTCCTTTCCATGTCCTATTTTTTCCGGATCTGCTTTTAACACCGTCATAGGTACCTGGCCAAATTTTGCTTTTTCGCTGATGAGGTACGCGACTCTCTCACGTATCATATAGGTACCCGGTTTGATACCGTTCAGGTAAAACTGATTGCCTTCGTCGTCTCGTATTTTTCTCCCCGCCCGGAATATCTGTTGACTCCCGTCTTCCCTCGTACCAAATTCACTCCACATGGATTTAAACAGCGCGGCTTCGTCTTCATCAAATACCTGAATCTCTTTCCCCTGAATGGCGCCGCGTTTCAAATCGATGGTTTCTTTCACTTTTTTGCTTTGAAAAGCTTTTTCTTCGGGTGTGGTGGCGGCGTGTTCCGGGCGCAGGCCAAACTCGGCAAATATTTCCTCTGCAGTTTTTGGTTCGCGCTTTGTTTCGGCCGTTTCCTCCGGTTCATATGGCAGGAGCAGGGGCTTTTTCGCTGCCTGTGTCCCCTGCGGGGATTTTTTTTGCGCTGTCGTTTTTGTGTCTTCCGCCATGACACCGCGCAGAAACTGCGGGGGTTCTTCATGGCCGAATTCGGCTATTTCGTCCAATGGGGAAATACCATCAAGAATAGCGGCAATGTCCGGATCCATTTGCGGTATGGTCTCCTCGGGCAAGTCAGAGGAAATTCCATCGAGAATATGCTGCAGTTCCTCGTCAATAAAAGGACGAGAACGGCCGGAAGACTCGTGGCGCTTTTTGTCGCTTTCCTGTTTTTGCATGGTTTGCATCGTTCCAGTGACGTCTTTTTGCGGTGAAGTGACGTCTTCCTGACGGGGATCGGTCGTGCCGTAATCTTTGGGATCTTCAGGCCGGAAAATGTTGCGTTCGATGCTCATAGTTGTGCGCGTTATTGAAAGCTCGTTTGCCCCATTATAGCACGATTTCGCAAAGGTTTTGCAAATTATTCTCCTTGATTATCTTCGCCGTCGTTGACTCCGTCATCATCCAGCTTGATTCCATACTTTTCCTCGTAAAATGGCTTGAATTTTGGATCGAGTTGCGCGAATCTCTCGAGTTCGGTTAGATAATCGTCATGGGTGTCGATTTTGAGTTTATATTTTTCTCTGTAGAGCGGTTTAAGGTAGTTATGCAGATACCAAAATATTTCGTTCTGTTCTTCTTTGATTGGTGCGTCAAAGAGCATGTCAATATCGAGATCGCTGCAGATGGAAAATTTCTTGAGATTTTCCACGGTCGAACCGGAAACGTGCCAATTCATGGCGGGAAAACGCTTTTGCACGTCGGCCATGAAGACATCGGCGATCAGGAGGCGGTATTCGCGTATGTTGGCCCGGGTTTCAGGAGACAGGCCGTAACGGATTTTTGACTCGACGGCGTCTTCGTTAAAATTTTGTGCCGTTGGTGCGGCGGCGGTGATTTCTTCCGGGGCGCTGACATTTTTCTCGCTGGTCGGTACTTCACCTAATTTCTTTTCAAACCAGTCATGCACTTCCGGATACTTTTCCATTTTTTCCTGCAGGTCTTCCCGCGTAATACTTTGCGGCATAATAAAAAGCCCTTCCGGGCTGTCGAAATCCGTGTCCGCACCTTCGGGCGCGATGATGACCACGTCCATATCGCCATAATAATCAAAATCAGTACGGGTCATGACGGGTGGCGCGATAAAATATTCAACGCCGGGTTTACTGCCCAAGGTTTTTTCGAGAAATGGCAGAGCGATCGTTTGTCGGCGGCTGTATTCTGCTTGGAGCGCGTCTATGCCCTCACGAAATTCCCCGCCTTTTTGGTATTCCAAGGCCACCTGACCGTTGACTTCCTCGCGCTTGGTTTCAAGCGGATCGATTGGTCGCTGTTCATTCTTTTCCAGAGATTTTTTACGTTTTTTTGACATGCGACGAGATTTTAGAGCATTTCAAACACTGTCAGATCCACCAAATCATATAAAGATGGTACTTTTTCCCCCGTCTGAAATTTACTGAGATGCGTGCTGAGTTTTTCTCTGACCTTCTTTACTATCTCGTCAGCCTTCAGCGTGCCGTCTCTTATGTATATCTGTGCATCTTCATGCTGCTCCACTTCATCCCACACCTCATTCCACCACTCCTTATAATCATCCAACCAATCCCCGTTATACTTTCCCGCAAACAGCCCCTCAACTTTCTTGAGTTGCGATGTCAGCTTGCGCTCCAGCTCGCCCATCTTACCATTTACCCAATCCACCCTCGTCTCCGTGCCCTCCAAAGCCGTCTCGATTTCTCTGAACATCGGCCCCACTTCCCTGAATCGTGTCAGGAGTACGTCCTGCAGCTTCCGGCGTTCCTTCATGGCCGGCGTGAGGATTTCATCTTTCACTGCCTTATATTCGCCCAGCGCTTTCAGTTGCTGGTGAAGAGTGCGCAAATATTGCAGTCCCCGAATTTTTTGTTCGCGAAATTCTGCGTCAACATAACGCACCTCCTGCTCCTGTTTCGGCGTGGCAGGCTTGGATTCCGTCGCCGCTGCCTTGGACTTTTCGCCGTTCTGATCCGGCTTTCCCTCTTTTTTCAACTGAAACGCTTCGGCTAAAGCAGCAAAACCCGATACACCCAGGCCGGATGTACGGGGCTTTTCTTCGTAAAAAGGCACCGTATCCGGATTATCGTCATAGTGCTCACGATTATATTTTTCCAAAAAGCGCACGGGAATAAATTTTCCGTTTTCATCGCGCTTGACCCGCACGATGGTATCACTTCCCGAAATAATATATTCGCCATCTTTATCCAGATCAAATTCATGGAATTTACCCATAACTTTGCCGTATTCCACCTTCAACCCAAAGGACAGCGCATTATTACCCACTTCTTCACCTCTGCCCGTCTGAACACGGGTTATGACGCCATTCTCCACCGTAAGCACGCGAACATCTTTGGCCTGCTCCGGATTTTCCAGTTTTGTCCGCACCTCATTGGCAAATTTTTCGTAAAGAACCGGCTTGATGGCTTCGACCTGCCCGTTAAATGCTTTGATTTTCTGCAAAACCGTGCTCAGATAGTTTGCCGATTCCTGACCTTTTTCCGGTCCATACCTATATACATCACCCAGATACTCATCGAGGGAATTCTTATCTTCCCGCAGGGCGCTTTGCTGCGTTTCTGACAACATGAACAATCTCGGCTCATTGAAAACCGGTTTTTCCGTGAGGAGTTGGTGCATTCTCTTTGTTTCCGCATCAATGTTTGAACGCAACTTACCGACCTTGTCGTCCCATTCCCATTTTCCCAAAAATTCCTGCCATTTTTTTTGAAGTTCCTGGATATAATATTCCGGATTCGTGTTGAGATTTTCCTGCGTGCGTTCGAACGTACCTTCCATTTCATTTATGGACCAGGAACGGACAGTCAGATCTTCCTCGCCTTCCGCTTTATACTTTTCTTTTATTCTGAAAAATTCGTTCTCCAGGTCGTTGTAAATTTTTTGCGTGGCTTTAAGAATTCTACTCCGTTCTTCGGCGGCTTTCCACTTTGTTACCACGTCTTCACGTATACTTTGCGAAGATCGGGTTTGCTCGTCCGCTTTATTTTGAAAGGGGTAATATTGCACCAAAAAATCGTACTTTCCCTGGCCCTTATATTCCGCGCGTACGCCCGGGTAGGTAAAAATATCCTCATTCTTGTAATTTTTAGCATAGGGTTTGGGGGGGTATTTGGCCGGATCAATCTCCGGCAGAGGCTCGCCGTCGGGAATCATGAGGATCTCGGCTTTCGGCAGCTCGGTGTGATTGAACTCACGCTGCAGTCGCAGGCCATCGATCTCGGTTTTGAGCGTTTCAAGATCGGTATTGCTGTAATTGTTGCCATACTCCTGCAGAAACACACTAAAAACCATCGGCGCCGGATGCTCCTGTGTACCCAGTGGGGGAAAATCCGTTTGCCGGAGCTGAAATATGTCATCCGGTGACAAAGTGATGCGCGCACCAAAGTCTCTGTTACCGTAGGTGTTTGCACCGCTATAGTTCACGGGGTATTGTTTTTCGCCCACCGTAATGGCAGCCGGAAAAGCGGTTTCAACCTGTTGCAACATTTCCGGTGAACAGTATTCGTCAAAATTCATGCGCAAGTTTTCGTCAATCACCAGCGCTTCTTTTTGGGAAGCGATATTGCCAAGTTTTGATACATACCATTCACTCATATTTTCCGGGGGTTTCACCAAGCCGTTGGTTCGCGACTTGAGTTCATTCAGTTTACGCAAAATTTCTCGGTTGTGTTCCGAAGCCGGAATCTTTACCCGCGAGCCATCGGCCAACGCCGCAGCAAAGATTTTGGTGGCAGCCTCGTTTTTTACCTGGCGGTTTTCTTTTCCGAGAACAATCGTACTGTTTTTTGCCAGCAAAGAAATCTCTTGGACCACGCTGTCGGTGGCCGGATCATACCAGGTACTGCCCTCCTGCTCCTGAATCAGATGGGGTGCAATTTCACGCAGCTGTTTCAGGCCGATAGGATGAACGTTCTGAGCATAGTTTCTCTTCACTTCCCCACCCCGCTTGCTGGTACCACCACCTTCTTCAATGCGCGAAGCCACGCAGAGCTTCGGCTTTCCTTCGAAGGCTTCTGAAGCGGGGGAAACATTCGTTGTCGTCATCGAATTACTCAAAAACGTATAGGTCGGAATGTAGGCACCGCCGGTACTATTATATAAAATCATATCAGTGTGTCCCGACAAAATAACCGAACCTAAATCTTCATCATTGGCTTTATCCAATTTTTCTTTGAGATTGGCCCGGTCGAGCCGGACCCCGGCATAACGCGCATAATCTTTCAGCTTATAAGCAATGTGTGTCAGCGCCTGACCATGCAGATACGATTTCTTGCACCAGCCGTAAAATTCATCAGCCGTTCGGCGATCCTGCGGATTTCTTGAATGGTCTTTGACTTCAAAAACCCCGTGTTTTATGGCTTCGGAAAACACATTCAAAGCCTTCAGCCAATCGGAGCCACCCCGGTCAAAAATATTTTGAATGCCCTGCACCTTACGGCGGGCGCTTTTGCGTTTTTCCTTTTCATCGTACCCACTGGCCTGTTCTTCATCTTGCCGACTCGGCCCCAAAAGTACCCTGGTTTCGCGCTCAAATGCGGCCAATACCAACGCCGGCTCTAGACACTGGCGCTTTTTCGCTTCCACGATCATCCGCCCGATGCGCGGCTCAAAGGGCAGTTCCGTCATTTCCTGACCGATCTCCGTGAGTTTGCCTTCGGCATCCAAAGCACCCAGCGTCTGTAATTCCTTGGTGCCTTTTTCCAAAGCACCGGGCTGCGGCGGATCAATAAACGGAAAACTGACGGGATCAATACCGAGTTTTTTGAGTTGCAGCACCAAATGCGACAAATTCGTGCGCTGAATTTCCGATTCCGGGTGCGGCGCCAGTTTTTCATACTCTTTACTTCCAAGCAACCGGATACATCGGCCCGGTTTAATGCGTCCGGCCCGACCGGTACGCTGCTCAGCCTGATCCTGAGAAATATATTCCGTGCCGCGTTCAATAATACCGGATTTGGGATTGTAGCGAACGGAACGCTGTCGGCAGGAATCCACCACCCAAGTGACACCCGGCACGGTTATGGAAGTTTCGGCGACGTTGGTGGAAACAATAATGCGCCTTTTGACGCCCGGTTTTTTATCACCACTAAGCGCGTCCTGTCTTTCCTGCGGCGTCAGATTGCCGTGCAGTGGAATAATTTCAACCCCTTCCAACATCTGTGGCGGCAAATGCTGAATGTTGTTCATCGTTTCACGGATTTCCTTGGCGCCGGGCATGAACACCAAAACATCCCCATCACCCCCGGCATGCAGCGCATATACCACGGCGCCGGCGGTATCACGCAGGTAGTGACCTTTCTCTTCGGGGCGCACATCATCTTTATAGTAATACTCCACATCTACCGGGTGCGTGCGGCCTTCGATACGCGCATATTCGTCGTCGGTCATGCCGAAAAATTCCTGAATCCGTTCTTTGTTGAAAGTGGCACTGGTCAGCAGCACCGGCGGAATTTCGCCGGCGGCAGCTTTCATTTTCAGCAAGCCCATGACCAAATGGTATTCAACACTGCCTTCATGGATTTCATCAATAACCAGCGCACCAATTTCCTCCTTGGTGAGCTCGTTGTTGATGAGATGACGCAAAAAAATACCGGGCGTACTGATACCGATCTCCGTATCACTGCGCACGGCTTTGAATTCTGATGTGGCAAATCCGACACGGTCACCGATTCTGTCTTCACCGGTGACAGCGGCAATGGCGGTGGTGATGTTGCTGGCGGCATCGCGACGTGGTTGCATGACCCGCACGCGAGGGTTCAGACCTTTTGATTTGAGGAGTTCATTGATGGCAATGGGGCCGTAGACGGATTTTCCCGAACCGGTTTCGCCCTGTAACAGGAAAAAGTTTTTATTGGCTTCAAGCCAGGTTTTTTCGAGTTGTTGTTTGAGTTCTTCGGCTTTATTTTTGACGGGGAGATTTTGTTTTTCGATGGTATGGCGGATTTTTTCCAGGCGATTACCGGAAGCGAACATTTCCGTGGCCATATCCTGATCCTGTTCTTCGTCTTCCTTTGATTCACCGTTTTCGGTGGGCACAAAATGCGCCGGATCGTTGGGATCATTTGATCCATTTGACCCGGCCTCACCGCCGTTATTGCGGTTGGGAAATTTTTTGTTGTTGTTTTCTGACATAGCCAGGTCTTAGCACGGCGGTTATTTTACGCGGATTTAGCGATTTTGCGGCTGATGAGGGTTTTTTGGTAGCGGATTTCTTCAGTTGAATTGTGAAACCAAAGGGCAGCCAGGCAGAGCGCTGCCGGCGACACGGGGCTTGTGAAGGTAATGACGGTTTGTTTGGGGCTGACGGCGTAGACCTTTTCCAGGAAGGCTTTGAGGTGGGTGGCCGTGGCAGCAGGGTTGTTTTCCGTATCAGCACTGTTTTGCGGCGCGGTTTCCTGCCAGATTTTGGCCAGATCAACTTTGATTTCTGCGGTTTTGGATTTGTTTTGACCTGAACTCAGGGCTTCAAGTTCGCTTGGCGTCCAATCACACGGAGTCATGACATCCGCCGGGCGGATAATTTCGTCATCGAGGAATACGGAATACAGCACTGCGGCGTTTTGACGCGCAGTATCGGGGCGATAGGTAATTTCATTGGCGGTGCCTATCAGCGCAAAAAACAGCAACAATAACGAAGCTGGGTCAGTTTCGCCCTGCATTTCTACCGCGGTATTGCCCAAAGCAGCCGTTATTTCCCGCGCTTGCTCAGGGCTGGTCACACGGCCGACTTTGGCTACATCAAGAACAGCATATTGTATGAGTTCCGGTTCCATATTGTATTTTTGTTTGTTTTTTGAGAAACATGACTGCTATTTTGGCAGAAATATTCCTGTATAAGCTCAGTATAGCAGAATTCGCAGAAAAAATCAACCGGCATCTCAATTTCAAGGAAGATACTCTGGTTTAATTTTATTTAAAATTTGTTCCAACCTATAGTTTGCGTGCGATAGATCTGAATTTGCTGTATGAGGTTTCAGGACTTTTTTTGTTTCATTTATAAATTGGATCAAGTGCCAAAAGTACCACTTCTTTGCATCATGTTTCATAATGTATTTTGTCTCTGCCCCACCTGATTCCGGTGTTTTGTCGAGCCATGCAATGCACCAATCTATTTCATCAGTAAATCTAATAAATTTTTTCCAATTCTGACCTGAGGTAACATTTTTGAAAATACTTTTCCGTTCCTTTATAAGGGGTTCAATTAAAATTTTTGCGTCTTGCATCTGGTTTGCGAATCTGCTTTTACAGGATTTGCTCAGGCCTGATGCCGGCAGAATGTATAGGACATTCCCTTTTGCATCCTTTTCTGTCAGATCATTAAAACGACTATTGGCCGCATCAGTTTCTAGGAACTCCAGAAGTGGGGTATTTCGTTTAGAAAGATAATTACTTGTAAGATCGTAATCGCATCGCCGGGCAAGTTTCTCATATGTTTGCAATTTTTGTTGATGGCGAATCAGGTTACTGCTGATTTGAGCAACCTGCTCTATAGACAGGCATTTTATCATTTTGAGGTATGGCTCCAGATTGGGGCATGGTGAATTTTCCGGCAGGAACCGGATTTCTGCATCGATGAAAGAGGCAGCCAGATTTTCGGACATTGCTTCTGGGGGAACATCTTTCAGAAAATCATACACGTGTTCAGGATCGCGAAAGTTTGTGGAGAAAAGCAGTCTTTCCAGTGGCGCTTTCTTTTTCTCCAGGGGCATGCTCTTGTTTTGAATGACGTAGTCTCTCAGCTTTTTCGCAACAAGAAACGCACTAGAGGTTTCCGCACCAGTCCGCTCCAAACCCACCAGAAATGCTTTATACCTATACTCATGTATGATTATTCTTTTCTTCGTATAATCACCGGTAAATTCGGTGAGCATACTGAGTATGTTCCCCTTCACTTTTTCCATGTCCTCAGAAGATGGGATAACTTGCACGGCCTCTCCCAGAATATGCAGACATTCATCTCTCCAGCGATTCAGCTCTGCGGTGGAACCATAATAAACAGGCTCCGGTGTTGGTCCTTCTTCATCAATACCGTGGATAATTTTTCTTTTGAATTCCTTACTGTCAGGAATTTTTTCCTTATCCGGAATCACCTGCGTGAGTTTCCAGACATATGCCTGCACAATTTCCGCCAACTCTCTGTTATTCTCCTGAGTCAGGTTCGGTTCATTTAATTTTTCAATGCAACACCTGATAAATCCGTTGCTGTCAGTGTCGCTGAAAAATTCCTGCTGGCTTGCACTATTCATTTTTTTTGCAAGATTTTCACCGTCAAAAATTTTTCCCCTCGGCGTCGGAAGCTTTGTGACATCGACGTAGGCGGAATATGCCCCTACATATCTTACCGTCTGCCGCATGATCTGCTGTACGGGCGTTGTGTCAATCTTTTGCTCATTGTCGGCAAAAAGATGGGAAACTTCCGTGCCCTTTAAGAAATCAAAAATATACTTTCTTCTTTCCACCGGATTCTGCGCTTCTTTTTTCAGCAACCTGGTTATTTCAGCTGTAAGAACCTTTTGCCGTTTTTCAGGCTTTGTTGCGTTAATGTCGGCAGTTCTTTTCATTATCTGTTCGAGCGTTGCATCCAATTCGTTTTTTACCTCAGACTCGAGGTACTGTCCTGAGGCAAACATTTCCTGAATTTCCTGACTGTACTGCGTTAAACCGGCGTCTTCTCTGATGAGCAGCAAGAGCTGATCACGGGTGATATTTGGATAATCCTTTCTATGCATTTTAGCCATGATCTCCGAAAGGAATTGATATGAATACGGCGTTTCATCATTTTCATACGCCCGAAGTTTTGAATGATGCAGAGCCCTGAGGAGTTCCGTCATAATTTGGGGCTTTCCTCTCGTCATCTGATCGGTTTCCAGAATATTTTCCCCGAGCTTGTGCAGGAGTTCGTTGACTTGTGGATATTCGGACAACACAATGGATTCCTGAGTTTCAGAATGAGGAATCTGATCTTCAATGGCTGCGATAAACTGACTTGCGATTGCCTGGGGGCGGTGTACCAGACCACCCTCCTCAACATTCAGCAGTTGCTCCATTGTTACAAGAATATCAATATCGGAAGTTTCGCTGTATTCAGTAAGGATATTGGAAAATTTCGTATAAAGACCATTTTTCACGGCCTTTTGCGTTTCGATAGTTTGCTGCGTGAGTTGGTCGGCTTCGATTTTTGTGGCTGCTGTCGACTGTTCAATGATTTTTCTAGCATCTTCGTTGAATTGCGTGCCTTCGCCGACAGTCTTACGGATGGCAGCGATGGTCTGCGAAAGTGTATCAAGTTTCCTGATCAAGCCTTCGGTGTCCATACGACCCTGACCTTTCGATTGCGCCAGCTGAATTTCAAGAATCAGCATCTGCACGGCAGTGAGCTGCTCATTATTTACGTCCAAAAATTTTTCAGCAGTGCCCTGAAGTGGGTGGATTTCTGGTTGCGTTGTTATAGGGATGTTTTCCGATTCCCGTAATGATTCCCCTGTGTTTTTATCATCAACATTGATATCTGTATGCTCTGTCGAAGACTCATCCTTGTCCCTGAAATCCTCAGCGGGATTATTTTCGAATTTAGGATGCTTTTCGCTTGCCATGGGTTTTATCTGTCATATTTTTTTGTATATCCCCGAAAAAACACTGCCAAAAAACCAGCTCTTTGACTTGCTGTTGATATATGGAGACGTTGGCTTGGAAATTTTCGAGAATTTCCAAATCGTTATTGCGTTGATTCGAGGTTGACATAACTTTAAAATCAAATCGACCATTCCTGAAGAGCTACCTTGCTTTTTATTATAGCACATCTTCAGTCGCAATCACCGAGTGCAGCCCACATTAAACTGGATTATTGAGTGCAGCATTCAGCACGCTTTAGGAAACTGCACAAATTGTCAATCGGATTGCATATTTGTGCAGTTTTATAATTTTTGAAATCCTTTTGGGCAGCTGTACTTCGAAAGACTGTTCAGATTTAGCCCATTATAAAGCAATTTTTTGCCTATCCTGGTGCGTATCTTTTTCATCCGCTGTATTCTGCAGACGGACGTTACTTTCGATCACCTTTATCGCAAGTTCCTGGGCTTTACGATTGGCACGCTCGGCTTCCTGCCGCAGCGTCACGGATTCCGCTCTCTCTTTCTTGAGAACCTCCTGAAAATTTTTGATAGTAAGTTCCAGTACACTTTTTTCCGCCTGGAACTTCTGCTCCGCCTTTTGCATTTCATGTTCATGCTCCTCATGGATCTGCTGTCTGACCTCTTTTTCCCTTTCCGCCAGTGCTCTTTCCAGTTTTTTCGGTGCATCCTCATTCATTTTCCGCAGCTGCAGCAGCTCCTGCTCCTGTTGCTTGCATGACTCCATGCGCTCATCCAATACCTCTTCACGCGTTTTCATTTTTTCCTCAAACTCCACCTGTGCCCGCTTTTGTTCCATCTCCAATGTAAAATGGTGCTCTTCTTCTTCCCGTTTCCAGACACGCTTTTTCGCTTCCATTTCTTCCTGGAACACTGTTTCCTGTTCGGTTCTGGCGCGCGCGAATTCCTGTTTTTTGCTTTCGTGATCGTTCACCAGCTGCTGCACAGTTTCCGCCGCCACATGAATGTTGTACTGAAGCTCTAGGTGTTTCTGTGACAGTGTTATCGCCTGTTGCAGTTCGGAAAGTTTCTGCGCCTCATTGAGAATCTGGTCGGCCAGATTATTGAGTGTGGCATTCAGCGCACTGCGCTGCTCGGCAATGGATTTGGTGATATTCTCAAAGGTGTAATCTTTTACCTTATCCAACAACTGGGTACTTTGGGGTTTATGCACCATCTGTGCGGTGGTTTTCAGCTCTTCAAAATTCTGCAGGAGTTTGTCATATTCCTCAAGAATTTCACTTTTGGTGCGTTTGGAAAGAGGGATGGTTGGCATAAAGATTATTTACGTTTGAGATATGCTCATTTAAGATGAAAACCGGGAGTGTGTCAATGAATCTGCTCAAAATTCATCCTGGCTCAGGTTTTTTACCTTGAAAAAAGTCCAAAATTTTGCTATAATTGCTTCATGGATATACATACATTCGCCAAAAAAAGACCATACCTCTTCTGGTACACAAAAAATGTCCCGAACCTGTCTGAGCCGGCGATCGTTGAGGCTGTTTTGAATTATGGTGATTTTGATGACGTAAAAAAAATCATGGTTCTTTTGGGTAAGCGCAAAGTCGCGCGAATTTTTCAAAAACAGATCAAGGGGAAAAGGATAAACTATGAACCAAAGATAGTGAATTATTTCACGATATACTTTAAAAAACATGCATAAGGAGATTCTCACCGCCGAACAGGTTCATCTTCTGCCGCTCGTGAAATGTTTTACGAAGGATTTTTTTCTGGTTGGGGGTACGGCGATTGCGCTTCAAATCGGTCACAGACAATCGATTGATTTTGACCTTTTCACGGCCAATGATTTTAGCAATGCAAAAATCAGGAAAAAAATAACGAAGTCCGAAAAAATTGACCGCGTTATCAGGGATGAGACTGGTCAATACACGCTCATCATTGATGGCGTTCGGTTAACATTTTTTCAATATCCATTTCGGATACGCGCATCAAAAAAATTTGGCAATATTATAAAAATGCCGGATCTTTTGACGTTGGCTGCCATGAAAGCCTATGCTCTGGGACGACGAGCCAAGTGGAAAGATTATGTTGATCTTTTTTTTATCATGAAAGATCACTGCAGCATTCGGGAAGTCGCTCAAAAAACGCGGGAGATATTCGGCGCAGAATTCAATGAGAAGATGTTCCGTGTGCAGCTGGCCTATTTCCAGGATATAGATTATTCGGAAAAGGTTATATATTCCCGGGGTTTTGAGGTAAGCGATGCCGAAGTGCAGAAAGCGTTGATTGAATTCAGCGTGAGTTGACAGTCAGGTGCTACGGTGCAAAAATGACCCGCAATGGGCCGAAGAGCAGTGGCAATAAGCAGAGTTTTATTTTAATACCGACCGGTAATTCTTCAGTAAAAATATAACTTCCTTTCTTAAATGTCTCTTGACCCATATTTTCTCTTTTTCATTTAAAAGCTCGCCAAGACCGCGCAGAATCTGATTGTCTTTCACCTTCTCAATAACCGTTATACAATCCGCGAGATGCTTTTTCACACTTTTCCCGATTCGTATCTTCAGTACCTCAACATCAATATCCCAATTGTTTTGCGCAAAGTACCAGACATCATAAATATCACGCATGGCTGTTTCGCTGCGCAAAGTCAGAGCGGCCAGCTTACCGGCAAAAAGATATGATTTTTTGGCGACTAACAGAGAAATGCTGAGGTACTCTTTGAGCTCGAAGTGATCGTTGATTGTTGGTATATCCATTCTGGTACTCACCTCAAATTTAACATTGTGGTCGGTGTCACCATAAGAGAGCAAAAAAAATATCGTGTTGCGTTTTATGTGGCTATCTTTTATCTCGCCGTGTTGTTCTAAAATCTTCCTGACTGTATTAAAGACTGACTTCTGCGCAGCTGCGTCTGACGTCAGTAAATCAAAATCCAAATCAATCGAGAAACGTGGTAGATTGTAGAAAAAATAGGCACACGTACCGCCCTTGAAACCAAGGAGTGAGGCAATGGTAGGCTGGGCATAGATATCCCGCAAAATACGTCCCATGACGAGTTGATGTTTTTCTTTATTGAGCATATTTTTTCTGATATTTTTTTAATCGCTTGGTGAGTTCCTGGTTGCTATAAATTTTTACAAGTTCAAAACATCTCTCCCAATTGAGAGATCGGAGATTGTCGAAATAATATTCCGGAAAAAGGTAGAGAGTATCCAAAAATGCCCTTTCCGGTGAAGCAATGCTGTAGTTATCCTTATTTTCCACTCCCACTGAACTAAACAGGACGGTATCCTTTAATTTTCTGAAAGTGACGGTTGTTTGGGCGATGGTCATGGTCTTCGGCCAGGGCCCAGCAACAAAAATCGTATCGTAGTGTTGGAAAATCATCCCGGCCTCGCGGAGTACCGTCTCAAAGCTGATGTAAGAAGGAGTATATATGCTGGTCGCCAGTTCCTTGGGATTATACTTTTTATCTCTAGCGAAAACACCTCGTGTGAGACGAATCAATGTGCCCTGTTTCACGTAGTAGGCGATTTTGGCTTTGAGATTGTCGGCACTGGTTTCCTGCCACAGCAAAGCGAGATCCTTATTGGTCAGGATTGTTTTTTGGGATTGATAGAGCTTGGCGGTCAGATTGTCCATAGCAATATGTTTGATGGAAGTAATAAATACTCTTACTTCCATTGTACATTATTAAATGAAACCTGTCAAATTACTAAAAATGACCCACAATGGGCCGAAGAGCAGTGGCAATAAGGATTCCTGCTAACAATGACTATTGAATGAAACAAAGAAATAATATACACTGAACACATCTAAAAACATCACAACTTCGCAATGAAACGTAGCAAAAAAAGCATGATTTTAACCCTGGATGACATGCAGAAGCCGCTCACAGAAATCCCTGAGAGTATGACAAAAGCTGCTGGTCTTCTCAGGCGCCATAAAATAAACGCTCTTGGGTACCAGAAAAAGATTCGGAAAGAATGGGATAGAAGACTAAAAAAACTGAAATAACACATGCTGTTCGATACCAACATTCTTATCACTTATCTGAATGGTGATCCCGAAATAAACACAGCCATCAATCAGTTGATACAAAATCGGCGTGCTTTGTTTATCTCCTCCATCTCAACAGCGGAGATTCTTTCATTACCCAGTCTTCAACCAAAAGATATCGACGATATCAAGAAATTTCTCAAAAATTTTATCTCAATACCATTGAATGACCCCATTGCAGAAGCTGCAGCATTCTTGCGAAGAATATATCCAAAATTTTCTCTACCGGATCTTATGATAGCCGGCACTGCATACTTTCATAATATGCAGATCGTCACACGCGATAAACAAATGCATAAAATCAGAGAAATCACCTGTGTACATACAACTCCAAAACTTTGATTTGACATGACATACAGAAAAAGAAAACGGTTCTCCAGAGCCGTTTTTTTGTTGGACAAAAAATGACCCGCAATGGGCCGAAGAGCAGTGGCAATAAGGAAAGTGAGGCTGTAGAACAATAAAGAATAAATAGGGTATCTTTGTCCTTTACAATAAGTGATTCAGCCACTCCTCAAACATTCATTTTTGTGCTAAAATGAGAGTAAATTAAACTCCTTTAGCACACAAATATATGTTCAAATCACCGTCGGGATTCACGAATTCATTCTTTGGTTCGTTTGCCTATAATCCAATTATCGCTCGTCACCAAAACCACGTACTCGTACGAATGGATAACCTCATTGACTGGTCATTTGTTGAGGAGGAAGTGGCTGATTGCTATTCTACCGCCGGTCAACATGCCTACCATCCCGTACTGCTCCTGAAGTTGCTCATCATCCAGCAGCTGTATGATCTCTCAGAACGCGATACGTGTGTCAACACCGACTGCAATCTGATCTTTCGCTCCTT
>MHKD01000011.1:47402-47749 GCA_001818775.1 Candidatus Kerfeldbacteria bacterium RIFCSPHIGHO2_12_FULL_48_17 | reverse complement strand
CCGCCACTGATCGGTGATGATGCCATTGATAATCGTGCCGGTCATGTAGGCTTTGAGGTGTGGCCAAAACTGCTGCCAGTACACCACGGGTATGGCAGCGAGCACGACAAGTGCCACCCGCAGGACGGTGTTTTGCGGCGTAGTTGCTGGTTTGTTGGTGCTGCCTTGGGTTGCGGTCGCCTGCGATGCCGTCATATGAGAGGGGGTTTTCATGTGGCTATTGTAGCATTTTTTGCTTCGCCCACAAATTTGCTTGGGCCGTGCACCTGACATATAATAAATACGTTTACTTTCTAAATGCATTTTTATGAAAAAAATCTTTTCAGCGCTGGAAAAAATCTCGCCGG
>MHKD01000011.1:0-47387 GCA_001818775.1 Candidatus Kerfeldbacteria bacterium RIFCSPHIGHO2_12_FULL_48_17 | reverse complement strand
TTTTCAGCGCTGGAAAAAATCTCGCCGGCGGCCGTGGTGCATGCCCACTGCGATGGCCCGTGTGGTGTCTATGACCCGGCTCAGGCCCGCGTGGCGGCTGAAGCTGTTGTCGCAATGACAAAAAAAATCCTGGAACTGAAGCGCCCCGCCGCAGGTGGTGACCCGGCAGCTGATCTGGCCTATTTCAATACGTTGACGCGCTATATCCGTATCAAAGAAGACGAAGCCGAAAACGCCAAGCATCATTTACTCGTGCTGTGGACGGATTATTTTAAACCGGAACATGTGGCCAAATTTCCGGATTTACATGAAACTTTTTGGATGGCGGCCAAAGCTGCTTCGGCCTGCAAACATGAAATCAGCGGCGAACACGCCCAGGAACTCCTTGCTGCAGTGAAAAAAGTTCATGAAATGTTTTGGACCACCAAAAATCGTGAAGTACCGTGGATGACGGCGGTGGTTTAGACGCTGTGGCGATCGACATCTACCGACATGAAAAATCCCCGCTCGCATCTGCTCCCGCGCCAGGACAACGACCCATTACCCCCTTTACCCCGTTTCCGTTTGTCTGACTTTGTGTTGTGGCTGCGCGGCCGGCGGCAGCGGCGGCGTGTCGTGGGTTCTTCTTTGCAGCCGTTTTTGCGCGATGGTGATACGGTTTTTTTTCAGACACTGGATTCGGCATCCGGAAAATCGGGAGCGATTATGGTTGGTGATTATGTGCTGGCTGATCACCCCTTTCGCCGGATCGAAATTATTAAATTCGTACGGAATATTAAAGTGACGGCCAGCGGTGAACGGACGTTGTGGATTGAAGGCGCAGTCGACACCGGCAGTGAAGACAGCCGCAGCTTTGGTTGGTTGGCGCTCACAAGTATAAAAGGAAAACTCACTTCCCGCGTTTAGGACGTTTAGGAAGTGAGTTTTTATTTTAACCGCGGTTGTTGCCGATTTACAGCGGCACTTTTCCCGCGTTCGAGCTATCAAGTGTCGGATCAATTTCGCGCGTGAAGCAATGTCTTCCGGCAGGATGATACCAACTCTGACTTCCCTTTAATTCAGGGTTGCTATATGGAGAGGGTTCAAGAGTACCCTCGAATTGCTCCAATAATGTATCAAAGTCGGCACAAAGTTTGAACTTCAGATCACTTATCTTTTCATATTCATAATCCTCTTGTGTTTCCGGATCTTTTGCTGCGATAAAACCATCGACTCCACTTGCGAGTGCTTCGAAATTGGCCGGGAGTGTCTTTTTTTGTTGCCAGTAAAAAACCACCTGTGATTGGATACTCTGTAAATCATTTATACGTTGATAATCAAATCGCACCTGCCTCTGTGTTTCCGGTGTCCCCGCCACAAAAAATCCGGCGATGATGGTTATGGCAATCAGCACGCTGGCGATGATGGCTGAAATTTTTACGGTGTGACTTTTGGGATCAGTACGGTTGAGTTCAAAACGGTAGTAGCCAAGTACGGCGGCGGCAATGACGATGACGGTCAGGACCTTGAGGAGAAAGTTGGTCTGCAGATCGCCGCTGTAAAAATTATAGACGAGCGTGATGAGGTCAATGATAATGGTGAGCGCGGTGGCAAAGATGGTGAAGTGCAGCAACCAACGACGCGATTTTGATTGTTGAATGTCGCTGTTGCCGGCCATGTCTTTGTTGATGAGATGGGCGACATAGAGAAACACGGGAAAAGCGATGAGGAGTACAGCGCTTGACAAACGAATACTGTTGAAGATGGTTGCTTGCGAATCGTAGCCGAGTGGATCGGGAAGGAGAATGTTAATGTACTGGAAAATGACGGTGATGCTGCTGATGATGCTCATATAGAGGAGCACGATCATGAGGATGTGGAGGAAGACACTTTTGGGACCGCTGCTTTTTTTGCCGGCATTTTTTGGCGCGGCTGACTTTTGTTTTGGCATAGTGGTGGCGTGAAGCCTTTTTAATGTTAGGGAGACTATTTCCGTAAGTATAGCAATATTTGGCTGTAGTGGCGAAAATGGGCGCGGTGGCGGGCTGATTTTTGACGTATTCTTTACGTTTTTTTTTGCTTTATATTAGCCAAAATTATGGAAAGTGTAATGGTGGGGTGGGGGTGTCGTATTATATCACGAGCAGTCGATGAAAAACTGCTCAAAAAATACCAAACCAAATAAAGAAATTGTTTCTTTGAAAATCTATATCGCGGCCCCGACGTAATTCGGGCATGGAGATTTTGTCATGAAAACAAATCAAATTCTCGCAACAATCGTTGTTCTCTTTTCCACAATCCTTTTCGCAGCACCCAGCTGCTACTTGGCCGACCTTGATGGCGATGGCGTCAGCAATCAAGCTGACAACTGCGTCTATGATGCCAACCCTGGTCAAGAAGATACTGACAAAAATAATCCTTTAGGAGATGCTTGTCAGGATGTTGATGGCGATGAAGTTGTCGATGTCGATGACAATTGCCCTAATGTTGCCAATGCAGATCAATACAATTGGGATGACGATGAAATGGGCAACGCCTGTGACGACGACATTGATAACGACACAATTCTCAACGATGCAGACAACTGCCCTGAATACTATAATCAAGACCAATTCGATGCCGATGACGATAAAGTTGGTGATTATTGTGACAACTGTTACATGATTGCCAATGCCGATCAGGCTGATGAAGATGAAGATTACCGTGGCGATGTCTGCGACAGCTGTCCCAATGCTGATGATTTTGGCGGTGACTGGGACAACGACGGTGTTGACGATGCTTGTGACGATTGTGTCGATTACGACAACGACGGCATCTGCCAACCCACTGACAATTGTCCTGATATGGTCAATCCTGATCAAGCTGATACCGACGGCGATAAAGTTGGTGACGCCTGCGATTGGGAAAACGATTGGGATCTTGATGGCATCAATAATGACATCGATAATTGTGATTTCAACATCAACGTTGAACAAACTGATGATGATACCGATGAAGTTGGCGATGCCTGCGATAATTGCAAAGTTATTTCCAATCCTGATCAGGCTGATTTTGACGGCGACGGCTTCGGTGATGCCTGCGACAACTGCCCGCAAACTTCCAATTGGCTGCAAACCGATGACGATGCCAATGGCGTAGGTGACGATTGCGAATAATTTCGCTCCCCCTTTCTTTTCCCCTGCACTTTCCTTCTCCTTTTGTCGGTTCCTTATACCGACCTCCTCTCGAACCTTTCCTTCCCTCAGCGATACCCTTTCACGTATCGCTTTTCTTTTTGTCAAAATTTTTGCTTTTCCAATATTTTTCCCAAAAAAAAGAATACGCATACCTCCATGTGCGTATTCTCTATAGTGTGCCATATATTTTGATTCGGAAGCCTTGTGCCTCTCGCAGACTGGTCGCCCCCGTGCGACCTCAAGAGAGGTATAAGGTTCCGAATCCAACCTCTTCATGGGCATTTCTGCAGGCCAAGCCCTGCATGCGTGATAAATTTTTCAAAAAGGAGCTCCAGCTCTTTGCTGATCTCCTTCCAATTTTTCTTGGGCTCGTAGGCGCCCAAATCGTTGAGGCCGTTGGTGCGCCGCGCCAACCAAGCGGGCCAGTACCCAAACAATTTTATGGCCTTGCTGTACTCAGCGCCGGCTTTGATCTTGTTGGGATCGAAAGTTTTGGCAGCGCAGTAGGCTGTTTGTATCTCAGTCTCAAGTTTTTCTTTCCCGAAAACGTCCCTTAAATAGCGCAGCGTGTTGGACGTCAAGGGGTTGAATTCCTCAAAAAATAGGCTTTGCTGGCGCAGCAGGCGAACCTTTTCCGGTTTTTCGAGTACCTTGGCCATGACACCGAGTACTTTCCTTCCCACCCGGCTGCGAATCATAGTCAGCATGTCCACATACCCTAACTCAGTGCCATTGAGGAAGGAAGAGCGGGTTTTATACTTCATCCCCAGGGCAGCAAACCTTAATACCCTGGTCCCGGCTACCTTGAAGGAATACTGGGCGTAGAACCCGAGAGTGAACCGCAGGGCATCATAGCGGTCGTTGTAGAATAATTGGTGGTTAAACCACCGTTCATTTTCACCGAGCATCCAAATACCCAGATTTTCATCCTCGATCCCAAGTGCCAGTTCCTTGGGCCACCCGGGAATAAATTCTTGCTGGTTGTCCTTCCAAGCAGCTGCGGCTTTTTTCTGAAACGCTTCGTAATCGGGAACTGTCCACTCAATCGGAACAAAAAATCGTTCCCAAGCGCCATTGAGCCAAAACATAATCTGTTCACCGTATTGGCAGCCGCAGACTTCCTCAAAGCTCTCTCCCTTCATGGCTTTTCCGGCGGCCTGCATCCTCGTTTGGTTCATGGGATTCGAGTAATCCCATACGTAAATGTATCGCCCCATTTGGGGAGCGTATACTCCATAAGGGTCCTCGATAAAGCTGACATCCTCAAATCCTGCCGGGCATGGTTCCGGCGCTTTTTCTACAACCGTCACCTGCTTCTGTTCTGCCTCCTGCGCCTCAGCCGGTATCTTCCCAATACACACTATACCCGAAAAAATCATGAGGCTTAGGGCCAACACCCAAAACCCCATCACCGTCATATCACGCAACCACCCCATCATCATTCCAATAACCGCATCGAAAAAACTCGCAATAGTCTTCATAACCTTTCCCTCTTTTTTCAATGAGCCGCATTGATTTTTTGCGGACTCGAATTTTTCTGTTCAATTTTGCAAAAAGTCACTGGAACATCCAGTAACCGCCACATCATGCCATATAAGCCTGCTGCTGTCAATCTGGCCGAAAAGTCTGTCAACATGAAATACAGCGATCTTGCCGACGCTCTGGGCGCTGTTAGTGAGCACATGGACGATTACAAAAATATTCTTACTGACGCGCCCTTCGTGGCTGGAGAAAATAAGGATATCTCCCTTGATGTTTTTTTGCAGCATAGCCTTGATATCGGGAACAAGATACCGGCCACACTTGAGGATGTCGAGGCGGATCAGCTTGCCATGAAAAGATTTTTTCAGGAAGCGACTTATGCCGTTATTTCCCAGGCAGGCAGCTCACTTGAGAGGTATACATTTGAGTCGCTCGCTCAAAAGATGGCCTTGGCCGCCGAACAAAAGGGAGATGGAATGACTCCTCTGCAGGCCGTGGATTTTCTTTCGAAAAATTCATCGCTTGATGGGGTCATAGGTTTTCTCGTGTACTGCCGTGACATGTGCGGCACCACATTTATAGGAGCAGAGGATGAGCATCTGCTTCGACTGTACCTGGCGCTTCTTGATTATTCTCCTGCCGGCCAGGATGAAGCGACTCACCTGGCGCTTTTAAGCGGTATTTTACTCAAAGTCCGTACGGAAATCGCTATTGCGAAAACGCTGATCGTCCTCCGTAAGGCGCATGCGCAGAAGGCCGCCGTCGTTTTAGGCTATAGCCAGGAAGAGAGTGTTGCAGCCTATCTTGCGAAATTATCAGTAAAGGGGGGTTTGTACAAATTTTAACGGCCCCTTCGAACGTTCTTAATAAAAAAGACCAGTGAATATTCTCTATATCCCTGGCCTTTTTGTTTTTTTCGACAGCATCTCTCATTTGAGATCAAACTGTCAGATCCGGCGTTTTTTCCGTTGTATTTTGCGCCGGCTGTGCCAAAGAAGTAAAATAATCACCACCAACAAAATCACTCCGACGACTCCGACCACGAGCGCGATTGTGCCGTAAGCGTCTTTGTAATATGCCCATTTACTCGGAAAAAACACGCCTTCACTGTTTGCGCTGATACTACCCGATCCGTCCGTAGTGATGCTTTCACCGGCCGGAACTGCGGCAACGAGCTGATCTTCGTGATCGCGGAGCTGCACTTCGCCGGAGTCCGTTGTCAGCTGCGTCGTGCCATTGGCTTCGACCGTGAGTTCAAATTCCGTGCCTTTGGCTTCGACCTTCCACAGTGGTGTGATAACCACATATTCCACGGTTTTATCGCCCTGTTTGTCTATTTTCGTCCGGACGCTTCCGTTTTTGAGTATGGTGTAGGTTTCATCAACATTGTCGCCGGTGTAATAATCGGCGATGCGGAAATAGGAATTCGGACCGATAACCTGCGTGATACCGCTCGGCAGGACGACGGTGGTGGAACCTTTTTCGCCCGTAAAGATAGTTGCGCCCACCTGAATGGCTCGGTTGTCCGTTACTTCCTCCATGCCCGCCGGTGTGGGATTGTCGAGGTAAGTGACACGGACATCGCCGGTGGAGTTGGTGAGGTTGAGCTCTTTCACGGTGCCCTCCATGTTTCGCGGTGGGTATTTTTTACTGCACTGCGGATTCAGGGCAGAGCAACGATCTGTACAGGTATTATAGTAGTTGCTGCAAACTTTGTACGGCTGATCTGTCTTTTTCGCAACCACCACAAAACAGATCTTTTTATCCTGCTCGCACGTTTGCAGACATTCTGCATAGTTGGGACAGTCGAGTCCGCGCGTGAGCTCATCGCAGCGACGGTCGTAAATCTCCAATCTTTGGAAAATGATGCACTCAGCCATAGTGACGGCGGTTTCATCCGTTTCTTCACCTTCTTCGCCGGTGCTGATGTTGGCATTGGTTGGTGTGTCTGTGTTGGTGTCAACAGCCGCATCATCGCCTGTATCAGCGCCGGCGTCTTGATCAGCCTGATCGTCCGCACCGTCATCGGCAGTCTCAACCGCACT
The DNA here is from genome assembly GCA_001818775.1 of Candidatus Kerfeldbacteria bacterium RIFCSPHIGHO2_12_FULL_48_17. Classification (GTDB taxonomy): domain Bacteria; phylum Patescibacteriota; class Patescibacteriia; order HO2-48-17; family HO2-48-17; genus 2-12-FULL-48-17. The sequence continues at coordinate 40,705 of MHKD01000011.1, read as the reverse complement.
TCCGTCGGTATTCTGATCATCCGTTCCACCAGTCAGCGCGTCCAGGTCATAGACTTCGGCCCCAACATCTGGAGGCGCAACGATAAAAAGAATCGCCACCATGCCCGCAAGTAAAAAAATTTTTCTCATATTTATTTTTTTGATTTTGTAAGTGTATCTGTCATGGAGAAATTATACAATTTCTTCACCTGTTCTGTCTAACGAAGAGCTTTGCACGAAAAATTTAGCCTCACTTAAAATTTTACTACCGCTTATGGTTGTGTTAGAGTGCCCTTATGAAATCATGCCTTCAGTGTCAACAATCATTTGAACCGCGCGCTCAGGACCGTGAATTTTACCAGAAGCTGGCGGTTCCTGAGCCAACTTTGTGTCCTTCCTGTCGCCGTCAGCGGCGCATGGCCTGGCGCAATGAACGGGTGTTGTATAAGCGCAGCTGTGATTTGTGTCAGAAAAGCATCGTCAGTATTTATCCGGCTGGCACACCTTGGCCAGTCTACTGCATAACGTGTTGGCGGTCAGACACGTGGAACCCGCTGGACAACGGACGTGACTTTGATTTTGCGCGGCCGTTTTTTGATCAGTGGCAGGAAGTTTTGTACGCCACGCCGATGCCGGCTTTGCTGCAGTCGAACTGTGAAAACAGTGACTATGCGCATGCTGCCGGCAACAACAAAAATGTTTATCTCGTTTTTTGCAGCAGCTTTAATGAAAATTGCTACTATTCGTATTGGTTGCAGAAAAGTCGTGACTGTCTGGATTGTTCACACTGCAATGAATGTGAGCAGTGTTATGAATGTGAAGAATGTTTCAAATGTTACAACCTGCGCTATTCGCAAAATTCGAGCGATTGTGTTGACAGTGCGTTTTTGTATGACTGCCGCGGCTGTCAGAATTGTTTTATGAGCGTGGGTTTACGGAATAAATCATACTGCATTAAGAACGTGCAATACTCACGCGAGGAATATGAACAACGGATGCGTGAATTCAACCTTGGTTCGGCGGCGGCTGTTACCACGTTGGCGCGCGATTTTGAAACCTTTAAGCTGGGCTTTCCGCGTCGTTTTCAACACGCAAAAAATTCCGAAGACTGCAGTGGTGATTATTTTTTGAACAGCAAAAATTGTTTTCAGTCGTTTACGGCAAAGTTTTCGGAAAACTGCGCCTATTCACATGACGTGCTGCATTTGAAAGACAGTATGGACGTGTCGTTGTTTGGAAATACCGGTGAATGGCTCTATGAAGTGAATAATGTTGGTTTGAATTCCAGTAATGTGAAATTTTCTTCGTATGGATATGGTTTGAGTTTTGCTGATTATACGTATCAGTGCCATAATTCGACGGAATTGTTTGGCTGCGTTTCTTTGCATGGGCGCAACAGCTACTGCATTTTGAACAAGCAATACAGTGCGCAAGAATATAAGGCTTTGCGCGCGCGAATTATTGAACATATGCGTGCGAGCGGTGAATATGGTGAATTTCCGCCGGTGGCGCTGGCGTTGTCGGCGTATAATGAAACACAGGCGGCGGAATATTTTCCTCTGGAAAAAGCCGCCGTGACGGCGCGGGGCTGGAAATGGTCGGATTCGCTACCCTTCACTACCGGTAAAGAAACGATGTCGTGGACTGATGTGGCTGATGATGTGCGCGAAGTTGATGACTCGCTGTGCGGCCAGGTACTTGCCTGCCAGGTCACCGGTAAGAATTTTAAAATTACCAAACCGGAATTGGAGTTGTATAAAAAACTCGGCGTGCCGGTGCCGCGTTTGCATCCTGATGCCCGACATGCGCGGCGGATGATGCTTCGTAATCCGAATCAACTGTGGCAGCGGCAGTGCATGTGTACTCTTGCTGGTCATGATAATCACGCGGAAGCGGCTCCATGCCGTAATCAGTTTGCAACCAGCTACGCGCCGGAACGCACGGAAAAGATTTTTTGTGAAACGTGTTATGAAAAAACGATAGCCTAGGATTCCAGCGAATCCTCTGTAAGTTATCGACAATCTGCCGATAACTCATTATTCACCTTGGGGAAGTCGCTTATTTTTTGTGGTTTTGAAATTGTCTTTGCTGATTGCTTTGCGTCCGGTTTTGGTTTCAATCTCTCTGCGTGCGTTGCCAGCCACACTTCCGCCTTCGCGAGCCACGTTTTTATTTTCATCCAAATTTTTTGGTTCTCGTGTATCGGAAATTTCGGTGGTGGCTGTTTCGGCCAGCATATTGAGAACCAGCTCCAAATTGGTCATATTATCCCGCAAATTTTCTTTTTTGAGTCCTTTGAGATTTTTGTACTCCTTTGTTGTGAGACCGGCCCAGGCCTGCGTGATTTCGTTGGTCAGAATGGCAAACTCCAAACCCTCTTTCACGCCGCGTTTTTCCCATTCATCTGTAATGGCTTTACGAATTTCAATACTCTTGAGCCGTTGATTTATCCATTCACGACTGTAGCCTTTTTGCAAATAGGTTTTCAGGGCACGGGTGATTGCCAGTTCCGGATCGGCGGTTTCTTCCAGTCGCTCGTATCCGACGCGCGCCAGCCAGAGCTTGAAGGGCTCGGCGTTTGGGGATGGAATGGATTGAATCAGGCGAAGCATGACTTCGGTATCTGCGGCGTCAGAGAGGTAATATTTGCCGTCTTTAGCCAAAAATTTCAGTTCGTGACATTTTGTCACGATCTCGCTTCCCTCCTCTTTGAGCCTCTGTTTTAGCTTTCTCCAATAGGCTCCGGCGTCAACGCTGCCTGTTAAGACTCTGGCCACATCTATCACAGAAAAAAACCACAGTTCTTTTTCCTCATCCCAATGACGACGGATTTTTTGACCCTCAAAAATGGCTATGACCTTATTTTTTGACTCTTTTTTCATAGTAAAATACTTATTGACTTCTTTGGATGGTATCATTTTTTTAACAAATTTTCAATACCAAAAGTTGTCCCCAGACGCCACAGCGACGGCTCCTCACTATTTTAAACTGGCGCCACAGTCTTCTTATTCCATCATCTCCCATTCTACTTTTGGTGTACCAGTTACGCGCCAGAACGCCCGGAAAAAATCTTTTGCGAGACTTGTTACGAGAAAACCATGCTGTAACGTTTGCGGCCAGAGTTGGCCCCACGATAAGCCCGTACGTCTACGAAAGTAATACGCCCCCATCTACCACCACCTGTGAACCGGTCATATAACTCGAGAGGTCCGAAGCCAAAAACAGTGCGACTTTACCGATATCATCGGGATCACCCATGCGTTTCATGGGAATTTTTTGGATAAATTTTTTGATGATCGCTTCCATGGCCGGAGGGATTGCTTTACCTGCGCCCGTGCCCGGTGTTGCTATCCCGCCCGGAGCAATGGCATTGATCTGAATGTTGTGTGGAGCGAATTCCAGTGCCGTATTTTTGGTAAATCCCCAGACGCCGTGCTTGGACGCATCATACACCGCCAAACCAACCGATGATGGATGCAGAGCGTCAATGGAGGTAATGTTAATGATTTTCCCGCCGCGTTTTTGTTGGATCATCTGTTCTGCCGCGGCCTTGGTCGAAAGAAACACACTTTTCAGATTTACGGCCAGAACTTTTTCAAAATCCGCCGGTTTCATCTGCCGAATGGGAATGGTTGGATAAATACCGGCATTGTTGACGAGTATATCTATTCCGCCGTAGGTTTTCACCGTAAAATCAACGGCTGCTTGTATATCTTGTTCGCGCGAGACATCAGTTTTCACAAATGCCGCCTGCCAACTCTCGTTCTTGAGCTCTTTGGCCGCCGCTTTGCCCACTTCTCCATCAATATCGGCAATAACGACGTTGGCTCCGGCTTCAGCTAATCGGCGCGCAACGCCAAAACCGATGCCCATGGCCCCGCCGGTTACGATGGCTGTTTTATTTTTGAGACTTATAAGTTGTGCGAGGGATAAAATTTTCATATATATTTTTTCTTAAAAATGATTACTCTTAAGTTTAGCGCGATTTCGTATATTGTCAAAAAAATAATAATGTATTGAAAAAGAGGGCAGCGAGACATGTGTGCCCTCTTTTATAAAAAACAAATTATTGCGGCACCGTTCCCTGGCTGTCGCTTTTCCAGAGCAGCGCGCCTCCAAAATGCCGACCCGTCATCACAAAACCACCATCTGGTGTGCCGCGGACGGCTTCTCCGGTTCCGGCGGCGCTATCCTCATTGAGTTTCCGTGCCCACTCAACGGCGCCATCGCTGTTTGTTTTGATAATGAGCACCTGGGAAATTTCTGTGCCCGTTGTTTTTGTACTTCCGACGGCGAAATATCCACCGTCTGCAGCCTCACTCGCGGCGCGACCAACTTCATCTTCGCCCGGGTTTCCGTATTCCTTGAACCAGAGATGTCCAAGGTCAGCGTTGAATTTTCTCAATATGAGCTGCTTTCCCTCCTCGGTCGCGAGCTCGCCTATTAACATGGCGCCGTCATCCGCCAGCGTCGCAATGTTCTTACAGCCACCATCGAGAAAATCTTTTTCCGCCACGATGGTGCCTCCGCTGTCGAACTGCGCCACCCACGACGAAATATGATCCATACTTTCCGCTTCGGCACAAACAATATATCCCGCTGAACGCGCATCAATGGTGCGAAACTGAAAATCGCCGTGCACAATCAGTGTATTTTGTAAAACATTACCTGCTTCGTCCAGGCCGAGCAAACGATTGTAGATCGCCCCATTGGCGTCGGTGCCCGTGCTCACTCCCATAATGCTATTGTCTTTTTTGGTGAGACCGCGACCAAACTCATTGCTGCCGGAACCCTCCATGAACGTTTTTTTCCATTCCTGATTTCCGCTGGGATCGAGCGCAATAACGAACATCCGCGACATCCCGTTTGCTTCTTCCGTGCCCATGACGATATATTTCCCGACCGAAATTTCCACCACCGAACGCGCGCTGTCCATCCTGCCATTGTCGAAGGATTTGTTCCACAGTTCATTGCCAAACGCGTCGGTTTTCACTATAAACGCATCCCGGGTTGCGTTCGTGATTTCACCAACCACGATATAGCCACCGTCACTGACCGCACGAACATCATACCCGTGCGCATCCCAGTCATATCCAAACACCGCCAAAAAAACCTGGCAGGCATCACCAGCGTGATCAAAATCACTGTCTTTTTGATCAATGTTGGCCACCTGTGGGCAGTTATCAACCCTATCAAGAATGCCGTCATCGTCGCTGTCCTGACACCACGGCGGCAAACCCATGGTTATCAAGGCGATAAAAAACAATCTTCCCATAACACTCCATTTCAATTTCATCACTTTTCTCCTTCGTCTAAAGGTTTTTCAATGAGTCGCACGTACACGTTAGGCGAGACGTGTTTTTCTGTCAAATGAAAATATTGGAATGTCAACAGGAAATAGAAATGTCATACTTTATTTTAAGTATTTTTGATTGAATTTTGCCAATTCTCGGCGCACTTTCTTCTCCATGTCTTTTCGTCTTATATTTCCTGCATTTTCCAAAATTTCTTTATCGTTCAAAACAAGAAACCCATCCAGCTTTTCAATCCAATTTTTCATATACATAACTCTTTGTTCCACACTCTGTAATTCAGCAAACGAAAGAAATTGCTCCACCAATAAATTTAATCGTTTGAGCTCCAACTCTTCCAAATAATTTTTCGCAATTTCCGCTTGTTCTCGGGTAATGATTTTGCCTTTCCAGTTAGTGAGTCCTAAATTCTCCTTAGCCGCATCCACTCGATTGGCCACTATTTCCGCCGCCGTCAAACCGGTAATGGCAAAATGAAATTTGTTTTGCACCATTGCAAAAAACTTTTTCGCGTAATCCGCTTTAGCATTATAGTCTACGCTTGTAGCAAAAACATCTCTTATCTTTTGATAAAAATTAGCTTCCGACGTTCTGATTTTTCTGATTCGTTCTTCCCATTCTTGAAAATAGGTTTTCGCCACTTTTCCATTTTCCAACCTCTCATCATCCATCACGAATCCTTTCACAATATATTCCCTTAATTTTTTCGTTGCCCAGATACGAAATTGCGTGCCCCGCAAAGAATTAACACGATAACCGACGGAGATGATCATGTCCAGATTATAGTAATTTGTCGGCTTGGTAGAAAATTCGGAATTTCCGAATTTTCTCATAGTTTCTTCTAAAATAAGCTCTTTTTCATAATAGACGTTTTGTATGTGTTCATTTATAGTCGATTTTGCCTTATCAAAAAGCTCTGCCATTTGATCTTGCGTAAGCCAAACGGTTTCATTTTCCAGCGTCACTTCAATCTTTGTCTGCCCATCGGTGCTTTTATAAATGATTATTTGATTGTTCTTATTTTCCATTTGAATATTTTATATAATTTCATTTTACCCTAGCATTTTTTTGGTTGGAAATCAATGAATTTTTAATAAAAATAAGGCGTTTTGGACGCCCTACTTTTTTATATTACTTCCGTTTTCCAATTTTGTAAATACTGATTCCGGCCGAAGTATCGAATGGCGGGGTTGACGGGACTCCTGCTCACCCACTCCTCGTCGCAAGCCGACTCGGAGTTCCTTCGCAGCCAGGCGCCGTTTCCTTGCGCCACTGGCGCAAGCGCTACGGTCGCCTTCTCGTCCCTCCATCATCTCAATGTAATAAAAAAGATGCCCATATGGCATTCTTTTTTATATCAGCGGGGTTGACGGGACTCGAACCCGCGACCTTCTGCGTGACAGGCAGACGCTCTAACCAACTGAGCTACAACCCCACGTCGAAATTTCGCTCCAGCCTGTGTGACCAAACATTCGTTTGTTCACTCCGGCTTTCGCGGTATTTCTCCTTTTCCCCACAAACGCGTGCTCAGTCGTTTCACTCCTTCCGCACCTCGTTTGCGGGGCCCGATAATTCGGGGTCCGCACCTAATTTTTTCGAGAAAACACATACAAAAACGTATCGTCATAATACAATAAAAACACCCCTTTGTAAAGCCAAAAATAAATGAAGAACCTGACCCAAAAGCCTGGTTCTTCCCTATAATTTACCAATCCCTCCTTCCCTTAAATAAGCTGCCAGTTCATATAAAAATGAACGGCCCACCCCGCCAAAACAAACACGTGAAAAATCTCATGTCCTCCCCAACCGTGAAATTTGTACCTTTTTCCCAGCAACTCACCGAGGCCGTCAATGAGCGCCCCTACTGTGTAAAATAAACCACCTATCAGCAATGGCGTAAATGTTTTTGGCATAGCCTCCTGCAAAGACCGCGGTAAAAATGGCGCTGCCAATACCACCAGCCAACCGGCCACCAAATATATGATATAACTGATAACCTTCGGCTGTTTTTTCCAGAAATGCTTCAGACTTCCCCCACCGATCGCCATGGCCCAGGCCGCCAACAGCACTCCCGTGCCTCCGTTGTCCTTCAGCGCGATCACGCATACCGGTGTGTACGTGGCGGCAATAAATCCGAAAATGCACACGTGGTCTATCTTCCGCAAAAATGCCCGAGTTTCTGGGGAGCATTTCACCGTGTGATAGACGGCACTCCCCGTAAACATGCCAACACCCCAAAACGCGTATACCGTAAGCGCCAATAAATGATCATTACCCTGACTTATGGCGCAAAACACCAGTGTCACCCCTCCAACCATGGCGATAAACACTCCGAAAATGTGTGTCACCGCACTCAACGGATCTGCGAATCGTTCTGCGAATCTTTCCATCGCCAGCCCTCCTTTTGTAAAAGAAAACCAGGAAAATACCTGGCTTTGTTGTAGCGCGCGGCCTCTCTTTTGTCAAGGGTCTGTTGCCGAATACCCCCGCATCAACCCCGCATCATCGTCGCATCCGCCGCTCCATGATTTGTGAAACCATCACTCCGATCAACAAAACCGCCCCATACACACCCAGAGCCGTGCCCAAATCCATGGGAATCCGCCGCAATGCCCCCAGCAAGAACGCCGACCCCCAGGAAAGGGTTGAGATCGCCCCCAGCGCAAAAGCCAGTTTTTTGAGACGCCTGAAACGAATCAATTGCTCATCTGCACCGACGCCGCCGAATATAATTTTTTCAAAATGTGGAGCAATAAAAATATTCAGCAAAGCTCCGTTCACCAGAATGACCCCGACGACCACCATTTTCGTCAAAAACTTCGGACTGCCGCTCAACAGTTCCATCTCGGCCACAAACAGCCCGGCACCGGTCAAAAGAAGCAAAGCCAGGGCAAACCAAATTACCTGGCTGATCGTACGCAGCACGTCATTTTCAAATGTCGAAACCTTGCCGTCTTTCAAAAATTTAAAAAACATAATGTCGGCCATAACCGTTCCACCAAAACCCAGCACCACACCCAATACATGAAACACTATCAGCGAATCGTGAATTGCCGCCAATGTGTCAATGATGTTGGCGTTGGCGCCTATAAATGTTGTCAGTAAAATCACCGTCGTCATGCCGGCTGATAGCAGACACCATGAACACCAGTCGCGAATGACAAAGGCCTGAAGAAATGTCAGGTAGAGAGAAAACAGAAACGCCGTTGCACTGAGGGCAATAAATAAAAGTTTGATTGTTTGCGTGCCGAGATCCGGTGCCAGCAAAAAAAACACTGCTGAAGCGAAAACAATTCCATAGTAGATCATGCCGAGGATTTCCAGTCTGATCCCAAAAAATTGCGAATGCTCACTTTTAACCACCAGGTCACAGCTGGCTCCAATAGGACAGGCCAAGACCTGCTTCTTTTCTTTTTTTCTGAAAATATATGCCGCAATGAAAAAACCACCGAGGCTGGCAGCGAGGGTAATGATGTCGAGTATTTGTGTTTCCATAACGGTATTATAAACTTTATCAGTCGCGTTTGTAAAATTTTCGTAAACAGCTTGTGCGTGGTAAAATATACCCATGGCAACAAAAACTAAAAAACACAAATATATACGCTGGTTTTGGCGGATTCCTTTGGCCATACTGGCTACCGTTGAGTTTTTAGCAGTGATCCACATCATACCGTACCAACCGCAGTTTACTTCGCTTGGTCTTTTGTTCACCTCTGCTGCTGTTTGGATTTTTCTGGAGTTGGCGCAGTCCTTTTTGGAGCGACGTCATGCCAGCATCCGTGCCAGATGGGTCATCCTGATAGCAGTCACTTCCGTCTACCTGGATGCTTTTGGGGACTTCTTTTTTTTGTATGCGCGCATTCCCCACTATGATGCGTTTTTGCATTTTTTTGCTTCCATCAGCGCGACCGTTCTGGTGTGGCATCTGTTGGAAGTTGGCGTTTCGAAACGCTATTCCCGGCGGTTTCTGCTGACGTTTACGGTGTGTCTGGTCATCACGTTCGGAACGGTTTACGAAATTTCCGAATATATCGAAGATTTTTTTACCGGCTCACACCGTTTGGGTGACGGCTTTGATACGGCCAATGATCTCCTGCTTGACTCACTGGGTGCGCTTATGATCGTCGTCCTGTGGTGGTTCAAAAAAAAATTCAAAAAATAACAAACATTAGCAAAATTTCTCCGTTCAGGCTACAATACTTCCATGAAACGAAATCAGACTATTTTTTTTCTCCCGGCGTTGGTTTTTGTCCTGCTCCTGATGGGCCTATTCGGTGTTCGTTTGGCGTTTTTGGCGGCTCTGGCCATCGGTGTCGGTAAGATCATCCACAACTCTTACGAAAGCATCCGTGAAAAACGCTACAGCCTCGACTATATCGCCTTTTTGGCTCTGCTTGTTTCTGTGTATTCAGGTGAATATTTGGCGGGTAGTGTGATTGCCCTGATGTTCACGACCGGGGCGGCTTTGGAGGTATTCGCGTCCAGTCGCGCGCAAACGGCTTTGAAAAAACTCAGCGATACCATTCCAAAATATTGCCTGGTCCGCCGGGCTGGAACGTACGTTGAGACGCCGATTCAAAAGGTGCGCGAGGGTGATGTGATCATGATCAAGCGCGATGAAATCGTACCGCTTGATGGAATGGTGCGTTCGCCACAGGAAGTTGTTCTCAATCTTTCGAATCTGACCGGCGAAGCGGCTCCGATAACGATTGCTTCCGACACCTTCGTGAAAAGCGGTTCAGTAAACGTTGGCGCCAGTCTGGAGCTGAAAGTTGTCGGTGATTTCTCTTCCTCTACCTATCATAAGATTGTTAACCTGGTTGAGTATGCCCGCGAACATCCGGCGCGCACGGTACGTCTGAGCGAACGCGCCAATTTCTTTTTTACTCTGGTGACATTTGTCATCGCCGGTGTGGCCTTTGCTGTGACGGGTGATGTGGTGCGGCTGCTGGCGATTTTGGTTATTGCTACTCCCTGCCCCCTGATCATTGCCGCTCCGGTGGCGTTTGTCAGCGGCATGTCGCGGACGGCGCGGGCCGGGATTATTTTGCGCAAACCGGCGGCGTTTGAAAATTTGCATAAAGCCGATGTGGTGTTTTTTGATAAAACCGGCACACTGACGCTTGGTGAGCCTCGACTGCTGGAAGTTGAGCTGTTGGGTCGGCAGAAGCGTGCGGGTGCGCGCGGCAGTGAGAAGGCCTGGCGCGAGAAGGGCGTGAAAAGCGCTGAAGACATCCTCGCGGTGGCGGCCGGCATTGAGATACATTCTTTGCATCCGTTGGCCCGAGCCATCGTTGCAGAAGCCCGGAAGCGTAACGTAAAATTTGCGCATGCGGAAAATATTTCTGAGCGCATTGGAAAAGGCATAGAAGGTGATGTTGATGGGGCGCGCTGGCACATCCGTGCCGCCAAAGATGGCGAACGTGGCATGGCTTTAGCAATGATGCGTGACAAAGTCGAGACGGCGCGTTTTCATTTTTCCGACGTTTTGAAAAAGGGTGCAGCCGGTATTCTGCGGAAACTGCAAAAACAGGGCGTGCGCGTAGCCGTGATTACGGGCGATAAAAAGAAAAATGCCGAAAAGGTGTTTCGTGGCATGGATGTGGAAATGCATACTGAACAGTCGCCTGAGGAAAAATACTCCATAATCAAGAAAGAGCAGGCGGCCGGCCACACAGTGGTGATGGTGGGTGACGGCCTAAATGACGCTCCAGCTTTGGCTCTGGCCGATGTTGGCGTGGTTTTTTCCGGAACGGAAAACGGCGCTTCCATCGAAGCCGCCGATGTGGCGGTCTTGGGTCATGATATGGCCGATGTGGTGGAGTTGTTTGATGCTTCGCACCGAACTCTCCGGATTGCGCGTCAGAGTATATATGGCGGCATTGCCCTGTCGACGGTGGGCATGCTCGGCGCTGCTTTTGGTTTCATTGTCCCTGTGGCTGGTGCCCTGATTCAGGAAGGAATTGATATTGTGGTTATATTGAATGCGCTGCGGGCGCTGAAAAAATAGTTGCTGTCGGCTCCTGTGCGCGGCAGCAAAATCGCGGTCGGAATTCCTTAGGTTCTGGGATCAAAAATCGATGGTGAAAGTTTTCTGCCCTGAAGCAACAGGGCAATTCTTTTTCCGCCGAATATAGACGGTAAAATACCCACTCCATTGCACCCAAGATTATACATAAGTACGGGATTTCGCGGTTCAAAACCAACGCAGCGCAGGCCATTGGGTGTATAACCCATGAGACCGTGCCACTTGAAGGCATATTTTACCCGTCCAGGTGCCCGACGGTAATTTTTTTTCAAAAATTTATCGATCATTTTTCCTGCCTCTTCCGGGTAGGGATGTTCATGCGAGTATTTATTCGTGTCATCCAGCAGTGCTTCCGGTCCGCCGACGCAAATCAGATTGACATCTTTTGTCCCCTTCTTTTCAAACGGCCGACGTGTCAGATAAAAATATGGTTCGGCTTGCTGTGTTCCGCCATTACCAGCGCCGGCATTTTCCGGCAGATAACTGATAGCTACCGGCGATGCGTCATGTTCTTCCAGATATCCGGCCATGCATCCAACCGAACCCTGCACCAGGTGATGAAAACTGCCATCGATATCAGTGCCACCGGCAATATCGGCGATCATTATTTTTTCAAAACCATTTGTACAAAGGATCACGCGCTTGCCCGTAACCGTATGAGTGCGCCGCGTTTTCGTGTCCACTTCCATAACCGCTTCATCTTTGTGCAGAGCAATACGCCTGACTGGCGCATGCTCAATCAGGGTAAAACGTTTTGTGTAGACGCGCAATAAATACGCCACCAATTCTTCTGTGAATAAAGCACTGTTCATGCAGCCCTTGCGTTTCACCAAAGCGGCTACATACTTTTTATTTTTTGTTTCCAGGAGTGCGAGTATATCTTTTTGCGGCAGTGTAGTGTAACTGTCTTTGAGTTCTTTGGGTATGTGGCATTCTTTCACATGTTCTTCCGCAATCAGCAGCGATTCTTTGGCGATGCCGGAGCGACGCTGATAAAAAATATCCCGTAAATGCGTCACCACGTCACTTACGGTACTACAACCGGCATAGCCGGTGAATTGCCAGAACGGTGTCTGTAATTTGGCATCTTCGAAAATTTCTTCCAGCAAGATCCAGGCGGAATCAACAGCTTGCTGGCCATCGGCTGCCATTTTTTCTCCAAATTCACGGACAATATCCGAAAATGGCCGCTCGAAATAACTGGCAAGCTGACCGGCATTGTGCCCGGTTGCTCCATGCGCCACCTTGTTCGCTTCGAGCAGCACGACTCTTTTATCGGTGAGTTTCAGTGTGTAGTAGGCCGTGACCACCCCGGCAATTCCCCCACCAATAATAATCACATCGGTTTTTACGTCACCGGAAATTTTTGCCACCTGGCGCGTTCTTTTGAGCTGGTGCAGCCAGGGTGAGAGATTGGTTTTTGAATTTCGTACGCCGGGCATTTTTATGAAATTTTTTCTTTGTTGTCTTCTTGCGCTACCGGCTGAGCTCCTGCTTTGGCAGCCATTTTGCTTTTTATATAATGCACGACACCGGGCGCAAGAGAAAGAATGATTATTCCGATGATAACGTATTCAAAATTTTCTTTAATGACGGAGATATTGCCGAAAAAGTAACCACCAAAAACGAAGAGGCCGATCCACAGGACTCCGCCGAAAATATTATAGGCAATGAAACTGCCGTAGCGCATTTTACCGATACCGGCGATAAATGGAGCAAAGGTACGGATAATCGGCATGAAACGGGCGATGATGATGGTTTTACCCCCGTGCTTTTCGTAGAACGCTTCCGTGCGGGTGAGGTATTCTTTTTTGAGAAAGCGTACATTTTCTTTGAATACCCGTGGACCAAGTTTGTGTCCAATCCAATAATTTACACTGTCGCCGATGATGGCGGCCACCGTGAGCAAAACAAAAAGCCACATGACATGAAATGATCCGGTCGCGGCAAAAGCTCCGGCGGCAAACAGCAGTGAATCCCCCGGCAGAAAGGGCATAATCACAAAACCCGTTTCCGCAAAAATAATCAAAAAAAGGATACCGTATACCCAGACTCCGTATGAGGCAATTAAGGCGCTCAGATGAACGTCGAGGTGCAGGAAAAAATCAAGCAGGGATAAGAGAATATCCATAAATTTATTTTGCTTTAGTCTGGGTTATGCGCCCTTTTAGCAGGCGCGGTAGGACTTGAACCTACAGTCCTCGGTTTTGGAGACCGATGCTTTAGCCAATTAAGCTACGCGCCCATGCCTTTTTAATAAAGCCAAGTATATGTATCTCAGCTCTTTTGAAATCTTTGAATCGTAATATCGTATTGATACACAGCCCTGATAGTTCTCTCTTATTCTCTTGCCACCGTTCTTTTTTTCATACGGTTTTAAAAATTGGCTGAGGGGAATTTTTGTTACTTTTGACCAATAGGTAAGTTGCTTATTTTTATTGTGATAGCTATGGAGATGAACACAAACTCTGAATTTTCCCTCATCAAGGTTGAATGAATTTCTTAAATAATAAAGATATAACCGCACCAACCCCGGATCAGAATTTGTAAAGCCGGGACCATAACTCACTTCTGTTACTCCTTCAGCTATATACAGTAGCGTACAAAGTGCTTCATATATGCTTTTGTTAAATTTCATTCCTTTCACAACGTGGTAGGCCTTCTTCTGAATCTCTCTTTCCACCGCTTTACGTTTGTTTCTTAAAGTCTTTGATCCCCTGGCTCTTCCCTTTTCCCCTTTCCATTTAAGAATATCCTTTGCCCTTTTCGACAATACCACGTTACTGCACCATAAAGAAGCCGTTGATTTTGATATTCTCAGTTTCCTACTAATTTCGGCTAAAGATTTTCCCGTCTTTCTGAGGTTTCGGACTTTTTTGTACTCTTGTGGTTTCCTGACCATGAATTGGATATAAAACAATAGTCACATAACTGTATATCTAGGTTATCATATCAAGGTGCCGCGGTAAATACTTTACGAAACCCGAAATCTCCTTATTACTTCGTCTCCTTATGCAGTGTATGCTTTTTGCAGAATTTGCAATGCTTCATCAATTCCAAACGACCGGCGTTGCGAAGTTTTTTCTTATTCTTTTTGCTGGTGTGGGTTTTGTGTTTGCATTCGGTGCATTCCAGGTCAATGCGATTGTCTTGTGACATAACGTTATAAAAAAATAATTTACTATCCACTATTAGCGCACAACCCGCTTGGGCGGCGTGTGAGCCGGAAGTCGGATTTGAACCGACGACCTACTGTTTACAAAACAGTTGCTCTACCATTGAGCTATTCCGGCGCGGGCCAAACGTAACTCCCCTGTTTCCGTTTTGAACTTTTTTACTCTAGCATAAATAACGGATTTTTTCAAGCCTTACGGCCGAGATTACCTATTTCCCCTTGGCCTTGAAATACTCCGTTAGGGTCTTTATGCCTTCATAAAACTCAATAGGTAGGGCGAAAATGGTGGCTTTTGATGGATCGCCACTGAGTTTTTCTATGGTTTGCAGGGTACGCATGGAAATACCTCCCGGAATCTGGCTGAGCTTTTCGGCCGCTCGCGAAAGTTGCTCGGCAGCCGCGTATTCACCTTCGGCGCGAATAATCACGGCCCGGCGTTCGCGCTCAGACTCAGCCTGTTTGGCCATGATGCGTTTCATATCGGCCGGCAGTTCAATGTCCTGAATTTTAATATCCGTGACATAAATGCCCCAGGGGTCGGTCGCCTTTTTCACGATGTTCTGAATTTCTTCAGCGATTTTTTCCCGCTCAGACAAAATGGCATCGAGTTCCACACCACCGATCACATCACGCAGCGCGGCCTGTGAGTATTGTGAAACGGCCAACGTATAATCCTTAATATTCAGCGTCGCATTCTCGGCCGACTTCACCTGAAAATAGACGACGGCGTTGATCATGACCGGAACATTGTCTTTCGTTATCACTTCCTGCTTGGGAATATCAATCGTGGTAATGCGCATATCAACTTTGTTCATGCGCTGAATGCCAATAAAAACCCAGGTGAGGCCGGGTTTTCGGGTGCCGGTGTAGCGACCAAGCGTGAGCACAACCCCCTGTTCGTACTGGTTAATAACGCGCAGACCAAGAATCAAAAGCGCGAGCACAAACGGCAAAATGCTGAAAAATATTTCCATAGTTGTTATGTAAGGCGTGAAGTTAATTTTCTGTGGGTGGAGTAGGATTCGAACCTACGAAGGCGTTGGCCACTAGATTTACAGTCTAGTCCATTTAACCACTTTGGTATCCACCCCTAATTCTTTAGCTATTTCCTTTCGCCATTTCCAGAGTAAAAGAAGTAGCTTTTTTTCATAATACCTTATGTGTATAAGACCATATTTCATTCGTCCTTCTTTCTCTGGTTTATAGTCCTCCCTTACATAAGGTTTTGTGAATTTTGTAATTGGTATATTTGTTACAGAAGACCAAAAATCTTTCAGGTATTCTTTATTTTGATTTGCATAGCAATACAGAAGCACACGAAGCTTGGTTTCATCAATTCTGCAGATTTTCCTGAGAAATTGCATAAAAAGCATAATCATTTCAGGATTACTGTTGACAAAGTCAACCTTGTCCGCGGTCAATGCATTTGATCCTTCAGCCCAATAGAGCATTACTCCGGCGATTCTCAATTTTTCCTCATGTGCAGACAGCTTTTCCTTTACTTTGAAGGCAGTGGCTTTTCTTTCGAATAATATTCTGTTGCTTTCGGTGCGATTACGCCTTGGAATTTTATGTCTTTTGAAGAAATAAACAATTGCATCAAGTGGGACTTTATATATTTCACTTATTTCTTGCATACTTAATCGTCGCTCTTGGTAGAGGTTTCGTATATTTTCATATTCTTTTTCGTTAATTGTCGCCATGAGAAAATTATACCAAACCCCTAGGTACATGTAAACATACTGCTTTGTCTTTTAAAGTTCAATCTCATACAACTCTGAGCCGTTGGGCGGATTTGAACCGCCGACCTGCTCCTTACCATGGAGCTGCTCTACCAACTGAGCTACAACGGCAGGAGATTTCGTGGTTTGCGTATTTCTTCGTTGAGCGCTCCGGTGCTCATCGCTGTACCTTTCAGTACAGCTCTCTCCGCTCCTCGCACTGGCCTCGAACTGCACAAACCACGAAATCTCTAAACTACTTTCCAACACTACTTCCCCATCTGCGCGATTTTTTCTTCCCATTCCTTGATCCTCTGATTTTCCGGATTCACCTGCTTCATTCTTTGCACAGCATTCCTGGCGGTAAATTTTTCCCCGAACGTCAGGCTTATTTCAATCAACGCGGCAATATTTTTCGGATTTTTCGGATTTAGATGCACCGCTTTCTTGACCATGTCGAGCGCATCACGCATTTTATCAAGCTCCTGTAAAACATTCGCCAGAATCAAATACGCGTGGTCATCATCAGGATTCATCTTAATCACGAACGCGAGTGTTTCCTCAGCATTTTTCCAATTTTTTTGCGCGATATACACTTGACTCAGTCCATCATACGCACCGACATTTTTATGATCCAGGCTCACGGCTTCAATGTATTTTCTCTCAGCTTCGGCGTAATTTTCGGCCTGGAAAAATTTCGTGGCTTCTTCCAAAAGTGTCGAAACTTTTTTGCGACTTTCCTCTTTTGCCTGCGCGGTTTTCGGCGTGTTACTCTCTTTATACTTTTCTTCCAGTTTCTTTATCTTGGCCTGCCAGCTGCGCATAATTGCGCCGAATTGCCTGCGGCCGGCTTCAGTTTTGGCAAAAATACTTTTAAATCCGTTAGCGATCTTCCGCTCAAGCCTTTCTTCGATGAGGGCCGTTTTCATCTCTTTTTGCACATGCTTCGGGATGGACTTCAGATCAAGTGAAGCCGCATGCGGAAATTTTCTGATGAAAATAACCACGAGCGCGAGAAACGCAGCTGCCGCCACCCCCAAAATGATCCAGTCAATAAGCATATATATGTGGTTATTTGCTATTGCATGTCCGGCTCCCATCCAACTCCACGCGGGTAAAACCGGCGAGCTGAATGTTTTCTCCCAATTTTGCAATTTTCTCAGTAATGAGGTCTTCGATCGTCACCGTATCATTTTTGAAAAACTTTTGCTTGAGTAAACAGACTTCGGAAAAATATTTTTGCAATTTTCCTTCGACGATTTTTTCAATCGCTTTTTCCGGTTTTTTCTGGGCCTTCAGCTGCGCCCGATAAATTTCCTTTTCCTTATCAATAACCTCCTGCGGAATATCTTTTGGCGATACATACTGTGGGTTCATAGCCGTCACCTGCAGCGCGATGTCATGAGCCAGTGCCTTAAATTCTTCGTTTCTGGCGACGAAGTCGGTTTCGCATTTCACCTGTACCATGGCTCCGACTTTCCCGGTACCATGAATATAGGCATCAATCAGACCTTCACTTACGGCGCGGTCCTGCTTTTTGAGCGCCTTTGCCTGTCCACTCTTGCGCAGTTCTTCGACGGCTTTGGCAATATCGCCCTTGGTCTTGGTCAGGATTTTTTTCGCATCCATAATCCCGGCACCGGTCATGTTTCTGAGTTTTTGTACGAGGGCGGCGGTAATTTCCGACATAGAGTTTTTCGTTAGACTGACTTGTTACTTCGTGTTTAGGCGGTGGCCTTTTAGGCGTTGGCCTGGACTGCTTTGGCGATGGTTTCGGGTTTGGTCTCCACTTTTACTTTCCTATTGGCGCGACCCTCTTTAATCGCTTCGGCGAGCGTGCCTACTATGAGTTCCAGCGACTTGGTCGCATCATCGTTCCCCGGAATAATCCATTTCATGTCATCGGGATTGACGTTGGTGTCAACAATCGCCAAAATTGGAATATGTTTTTTTGAAGCCTCACGAATGGCGGTTTTTTCTTCCCGAACCCCGACAACGAATACGACATCAGGGAGTGTGTTCATGTTTTCAATACCACCAACGAATTTTTCCAGCTTGGCGATTTCTTTGGCGAATTCAACCTGTTCTTTCTTGGTGTATTTGTCCAGTTGGCCCGATTCTTTCTGGGCTTTCAATTTGGTGAGTTTGCGCATCAGTCGGGAAACCGTGGTGAAGTTGGTGAACAAACCACCGAGCCACCGTTCAGTGATATAGGGCATACCGCAATCTTCGGCGTATTTTTTGACAATGTCTTTGGCCTGACGCTTGGTGCCAACGAATAAAATCGTTTTGCCTGCGGCTGTCATTTCTTTGAGTAATTGTGACACGCTTTCCAGATGCTCAAGTGTTTTCTCCAGATTAATAATATGGACACCGCTGCGCGTCGTGAAGATATATGGCTTCATGCGTGGGTGCCATTTCGCGGCCTGGTGGCCAAAGTGGACTCCATTTTTCAGGAGATCCATGAGAGTAACTTTTTTCATTGTTCCTTTCTTTAATTTCTCTGTCCTTGAGCAGGACTGAGTAGGGCATTATTTCCTGCATTTTTTCCTTACTTTAGCAAAGAAATACACAGGCAAAGGGTTCAAGACCTCTACTGAGAGAATATATAATAAGATGGACTTTATTCTAACATATTTTTATATTTTTGCAAGCTTTGGGGCAGAATTGACTTTTGTGCGGAATATGGTACTATAAATTCACTTGATTTCTCTATTTTAGGTTTGTATGAAAAAGGATATTCACCCCGGCTACCAGCAAACTCAGGTTACCTGCGCGTGCGGAAATACGTTTATGGTTGGCTCAACTATTGAGGCTATCCAGGTTGAAATTTGTTCAAAGTGCCACCCTTTTTATACCGGCAAACAGAAGCTTATTGATACCGCCCGCCGCGTTGAAAAGTACCAGGCCAAACAGGCACGTGTTAAGGAAATGCAAGCCACCAAGTCAGCTCTGAAAAAGGCGAAAAAGCCTGCTAAGAAAAAAGTTGAGGATGACACGCCACTCGCAGAAAAGGTTCTGAAAAGCACCAGCCTGTCGGCGTAGCTTTGGAA
Organism: Candidatus Kerfeldbacteria bacterium RIFCSPHIGHO2_12_FULL_48_17; assembly: GCA_001818775.1. Classification (GTDB taxonomy): domain Bacteria; phylum Patescibacteriota; class Patescibacteriia; order HO2-48-17; family HO2-48-17; genus 2-12-FULL-48-17. The sequence goes on along the minus strand of MHKD01000011.1, from coordinate 21,437 downwards.
TTCCACTCCAAATCCTGATACAATACATGTATCGGGATTTTGTTTTATGCGTTTAGCGCCTGATTTATATTTTGGACTGATTTCTATGAAAAAACCTTACCAGGATATTCTAAAAAAATTTACTGCTATTGAACTTCAGCTTCAGCAACCTGAAGTCTTGTCTGATACCCGAAATATGCAGCGCTTGTCCAAAGAATACAATGATCTGAAACCGACCTACGAACTGGTGAAGAAGTACCAAGCCGCTGGTCAGGAAATTGAAGAAGCGCAGAGCATGATAAGTGATGCCGACGCTGAAGTCGCCAAGCTGGCCCAGGAAACGCTCGCTGCCGCCAAAACCAACCTCGCTGCCATTGAAGAGCAGCTCAAAGTTGCCGTTATTCCCAGAGATCCACTCGATGATAAAAATATTATGGTGGAAATTCGGGCGGGGGCCGGCGGTGATGAATCGAGCCTGTTTGCGGCTGAGCTGTACCGCATGTATGCCCGTTATGCCGAATCAAAGGGCTGGCGGGCACAGATAGCGCACAGCAACAAAACCGATGTCGGTGGTTTCAAGGAAGTGGTGTTTGAAATTATCGGGCAGAACGTTTACCGCGACATGAAGTATGAGAGCGGCGTACACCGCGTGCAGCGCGTTCCGGAAACTGAAAAAGCCGGTCGCGTTCACACATCAACAGCGACGGTGGCTGTCCTGCCTCAGGCTGAAGAAGTTGACGTAGCAATTAAGGCGGAAGATCTGCGCATTGATGTGTTTCGTTCCGGTGGTCATGGTGGCCAAAGCGTGAACACCACCGATTCAGCCGTGCGCATAACGCACATACCCAGCGGCCTTGTTGTTTCCTGTCAGGATGAAAAATCCCAGATCAAAAACCGGGAAAAGGCGCTGCGCGTTTTGCGCACGCGTTTGTTGGCTGCACGCCGTGAAGCTGAGGCCAAAAAACGCGGCGATGCCCGTCGTTCACAGATTGGCACCGGCGATCGCTCGGAAAAAATCCGTACCTATAATTTTCCCCAGGACCGTATTACCGACCATCGAATCCGCTCGAGCTGGAACACCATCGCGCCAATTCTGAATGGCGACTTGGGCCAGGTTATTGGTGTTTTGAAAAAGGTGGAAATTGATCGTATTTTAGCAGCTGCTGAAAAATAATTTTGCGCATACGTATGCGGCAATCTATAGTTATTTCGATTTTTATTGGGGCGTTGTTGGTGACTGCTGTTTTTGGTGCCAGTTTTTGGTATTTCCATTCTTTGTTTCCCGGCGCTGATCAAGCTCCGCTCACAAATACGCCGTCCACAAATGTGAATTCGGCTGTTATTGCGACTGAGCCGGCAAAACCAAAACCTCAACCATCAGCGACGCAAAAAAATATTAATAGCACCGGTGAGATTCCTGAGCAATCACCTGATAAAAATCCGGTGCGCGTTATTGCCGTCGGTGATATCATGCTCGGTCGCTACGTCGAAACACTAATGAAGCAGCGCGGTTTGGATTATCCTTTTACCCTGACGTCTGCTGATATCCGGGGCGCTGATATTGCTTTTGGCAATCTGGAAGGCCCTATCCCCCTTCAGCACGCGCAAACTCCGGATAATTCGCTGTCGTTTTCTTTTCCGCAAACGACGCCGGGAGCGCTGCCTGCCGCTGGTTTTGACATCGTTTCACTGGCCAATAACCATACCTATGATAGGGGCGCAGCTGGATTTACGGAAACCCAGGTGGCGTTGGAAAAAGCTGGTCTACTGGCCGTTGGGAATCCGGTACAGGCGGGGCCGGAATATGTTCGGGAAATGGTGGTGCGCGATCAGCGTATTGTTTGGGTCGCGTTCAATATGACGAGCCGTGCTTTTAATGAAGAGGTGGCTTTTGCGACGGTGCGTGCGGCGCGTAATGGTGTTGATGATGTGGTGTTGGTGAGCGTGCACTGGGGCAATGAATACCAGTTGCAGTCGGCGGGCTTTCAGCAAGCAGCGGCGCATGGGTTTATTGATGCCGGTGCCGATGCGGTGATTGGCCATCATCCCCACGTGGTTCAGGAAGTTGAGGTCTATGCCGGGCGGCCGATTTTTTACTCGCTGGGAAACTTTATTTTTGATCAGTATTTTTCTGAAGATGTGCAGCAAGGTTTGGTGGTGGAAATGGAAATTTTTCCGGAGCGGGTGGATTACTCTCTTCGCCCAGCGCAGAGTGATTTGAGCCAACCACAGTTTATGAATGCTGCTGACAGCGCGACGTGGCTGACCGAGCTGGCGCAGCGTGGCGATGATGCCATTGCTCAGGATATTGCACAGGGCTCATTGAGTTTTTTGCGTTAGCATATGAATATTCAACAGGCGCTGGTTTGGGCGCGGAAAGATTTGAAAACTGCGGGAGCAGGTAGTGGAGCGACTGTTGGAGCGACGCCGGATTTAGATGCGGAAGTATTACTTGGGTTGGTATTGGGTCGGTCACGTGAATATATGTTTGCGCATAGTGACCGTGTTTTGATGGCTGGTGAGTTACGACGTTTTCGGTCTTTGCTGCGGCGCCGTGGCGGCGGTGAACCCGTAGCCTATATTACGCGCGTGCGGAAATTTTTTGGTCTGGATTTTAGCGTGAGTCGAGCAGTGTTGATACCCCGGCCCGATACGGAAATTCTCGTGGAGCGGGTTTTGGATTTTTTGCGGTTGTGCGGGCTCGGCGGCGGCACATTGCGCGTTTTGGATATTGGTACCGGCTCGGGGTGCGTGGCGGTAAGTATCAAGAAACATTTTCCCACGGCAGAAGTTATGGCCACGGATATTTCCGGGGCAGCTTTGCAGGTGGCACGAAAAAATGCGCGTCGTTTGGGTGCGCAGGTAAAATTTGTGCATTCGGATCTGTTGGCATCAGCGCGCTTGGGCCGCTACGACGTGATTGTGTCCAATCCACCCTATTTAACTCGACAAGAAGCGGGCAAACGAGGTTTGCACTTTGAACCGCGCCTGGCTTTGGCACCGAACAATATGACACCGCGGCAATTTTTTAAAAAATTTCTCGACCAAGCCCGCGACCATCTCACACCCGGTGGGCGGATTTTTCTGGAAATTGGGCACCGCCAGGCACCGCTTATGCAACGACTTGCCCGGAGTGTTAAAGCAAATGCTACTTTTCACAAAGACCTGGCCGGTATTGAACGCGTGGCCGAAATCAAGCTCAAAAAATAAAATTAAACATATGCCTACGGAAAAAGAAACCATACTTATCACCGCCGCATTGCCCTACATCAATAACGTGCCCCATCTGGGCCATATTGTCGGCTCTCATCTTCCAGCCGATATCTTTTATCGTTTCTGCAGAGCAAAGGGACACGACGTTACATTTATCGGGGGATCAGATGAACACGGCACGCCGTCGGTGATCGCGGCTCAGGAATTGGGAATTCCTGTGAAACAATTAACGGATCGTTTACACGCAATTCACAAAAATGTATATAAGAAGCTGAATATCAGCTATACCAATTATTCCAGAACATCGAAATCGATTCACCATGAAGTGACAAAGGATTTTTTTAAGGTGATTGATGCCAAAGGAGTTTATCTGCACAGAGAAGAATTGAAGATGTACTTTTGCCAACGCGATTCACTGTTTCTGCCGGATCGATTTGTGATTGGTACGTGTCCAACATGCGGCTACACATCGGCATACGCCGACCAGTGTGAAACATGCAGCACTGTCATCAATCCGGGTGAGTTAATTGATGCACGATGCAGGATATGTGGTGAAATTCCAACATACAAACTCTCACCTCATTTGTTTCTCGATTTGGAGAAATTATCGAAAAAAATTGACGCATGGGTGGAGAGTAAAAAAGGAATCTGGAACAATCACGTATACAGTATCGCAAAAAAATGGATTGACGACGGACTCAAACCCAGATCAATAACCAGAGATTTGACTTGGGGGGTGAGTGTTCCTGTTCCGGAGTTTAAAAATAAAGTTTTTTATGTATGGTTTGACGCACCGATCGGATATATCACCTTCACTAAAGAATTGGGTAATCAGTATTATGAGCGATATTGGAAAAATACTAAAAGCAAGATATTTCATTTTTTAGGAAAAGATAATATACCGTTTCACACAATTTTTTGGCCGGGCATGCTGATAGCTCACGGCGGATACTCCATGCCCTATAAGATAGTCGGATTCCATTATCTCAACTATGAAGGAAAAAAATTTTCCAAAAGCAAGGGAGTTGGCGTGTTTTGCTACAATATATTAAATTCTGACATTAATATCGACACACTCAGGGCGTACCTGACTTCAGTTATTCCGGAAACCAAAGATTCACTGTTCCAATGGAACGAGTATCGGCTGCACACAAACAGTGAGGTAATCGGTAAAATCGGAAATTTTTTCAATCGAACACTGAATGTAATCTGGAATAATTTTAATGGCTCCCTCGGTATTGACGCAGAACAGTTGACCAATAACGATGAGTTGGACAGAAACCTGATTTCGTCCATTAAAACAACCCCAGAAGAGATTGGTAAATTGTTGTTCAAAACGGAATTTCGAGCGGCATATCAAAAAATGCTTGATTACGCCAGAGAAGGGAATGTCTATTTGGACAGGAAAGAACCCTGGTCGCTGGTAAAAAAAGGAGATTTGGAATCTGCAAAAAAGGTTTTATACATCACCCTTAACTTAGCAAAATCTTTGGCAATTGTTTTGTCGCCAATTATGCCAACCGGAATGCAGGAACTTTGGAATAATCAATTGAACTTTAGCGGCTCACTGGACACGCCTGAAATTTGGGAAAAAGCTTCCAAGATGGATATTTCCAAGGGTCACAGAATTCATAAGCCAAAACCATTATATGAGAAGATTGAAATTGAGAAACTTGAAGAAATCAAGAAAGAATTGACAAAACCATATAATCTCAACGATTTAGTGAAAGAATGATATTTTGATAGCATGGACAACACACTTACCGAATCCAATAAGGAAGATGCCATTCTATACCCACTACGATTTATGAGTGGCAATCCCAATACTTCAAAAATAGATGTAAATGACATGATAAAATACATCCGAACCATGAGCCTATCTCGAAAATATTAACGACTGTTTTTTTCTATAATTTTTTTAAGAAGGGATTTACTTTTTTTATAACGAAACATAAGAGCCACCTTGGCCCAAGCGAAACGATCGTCCGGTCGAAGCAGGGGGTGCGGTGGCTCTTTGATATCGCTGGGAACTCGATATAAAACGCATTGCGCAATAATGACATTATTCGCCACTTTTGATATAGTGATAAGGAATTAAAAATCACGAGAGACGAAATTACACTATGACCAACAGAAGACGGAAAACAAAAATAAAATTTGTATTCGAACCAGGAACATATCAAAAGGATTTTTACATCAGGCATACTCATTCAAATATGCAAAAACTGGCTAGAATGTTTCCTGTTCAGCTTCTTTCTCTTACAGTTCACATTTTTCGAAATAAAAACTCTTTTTTAAAAACGCTTCCCACTAAAAAGGTGCCAACCTGGTTCATAGCTCATGTGCCCAAAAACAGTACCTCCTGTATTTACATATTTGATAATAAAGACAGTATCACATCAAAGAAGACATTAAGCCAGGTACTATTGCATGAAATGACCCATCTTTATATAAATATATTAAATCCAAAATTGTCGGATTGGTTAAAGGAAGGAATATCGGTATATGTTGCAGCTCAAATCTTTAAACCTTCCATATCAACCACGGATTGGAAAAAAATCGCGCAGAAAAACATACCGTTCAGGGGTGTTTCCTGGAAATTTGCCGCAAAATACAACGGCTATAATATTGCCGGTTTGCTCGTTATGTTTTTTGTAAGGTTGTACGGATGGAAAAAATTTATTGCAGCAATAAATTCCCATAAATTAACACGTTTTTCCGTAACAAGTATTCCACTCTATTTCGGTGATAATCCCCATGATGTGATGGCAGATTTCAAAAAATATTTTGTAAAATAAGAAGGGGAAGTGTAATAAACCTCCCCTTGATGTTACGAAAAATGTGCATCAAATAATCATTTGTGACAAGGATTTCCATCACAATTGAAACAAGCGCAGTCACCGCTTTCATCGCCACCGACCATCTCTGCGTCGAATAGCGATACTTCAGCGAACACTTCTCTCTGTTCATTGTGTTCATCCGAATCGACTAATTCATCAAAAATTTCTTGTTGCATAATTATCACCTCCTTTCATGCTCGGTTAGTGTTATAAGAAATCCCTTCCGAACGAGTTTTTGATAAAGGTACTTGACACCACGCCGTTCTGCCTCAGTTCTCGCACCTGATTGCTCGAGGAAGGAAAATAAGTCAAAATCCTCTCTTTTTTCCGCCACATTCATAAGAAAGTCGATCGTGCTGTGATTTACCAACATGATGGCAAGGGGGTTGGTTGTGTAAATCAACGCTCCAAAAGGTTCCTTGCGAAACTTCACTTGCGGACACATTATAGACTTGGCTACAATATCACTTGTCTCTTCCGGTATACGGGGAGTAAGACATTTTTGTGGTAAGCTGGTCAGACGCTGTGGGTCGGCATAAAAATCCATATTGTGCAAACCAGGCGTAAGTGTATTAACACGACAACCTCCTCTGCATGCGGACAGGAACAAACAATTACGACATTGTTCTGGAATAAATTCACCCTCGCGCCAGCCGTCCATTTTCTCCCAGATATCAATGAGCGGTTCGTGAAATATACTCCCGTAACTCATTTCCATGTGGGAGCATGGTCGCACACCTCCATCGGCGCCGATAGTAACGGTTGTGTAGCCAGCAACGCAGGTGCGATGTGAAAAACGTTGGTGCGCAGACGTGCCCACAAGGAGACATCTTGGATAACAACCTAAAATGTCAACAGGGATATCGAGCAGTTCCTCAATCCGCATCAGTTCAGCGAGAGACCAATGCACCTCCTCTGCTGAAAGAAGAAGTGTACCATCAGGCGCATGAGTATTAGGGAGTACCTTGGTCGCGCAAAATGTGCGCGTACCAAGTCTTTTAGCAAGGCGGGCAGTGATCTCCATTGCATGAAGATTTTCTCGCATGAGAACCATATTTAAACTTACTGGAATTCCACGCTGGATAATTAAGGCTGCTGTGTTAATTACTTTGGTGTAAGTGCCACTCGGAGCACCGGCAAGACGTTCGTGCTCTGCCGCATCTGCTGACAAAAGTGAGAAGAGAATCGATACATTGTTATATTCGTCAACGAGCTTTTCAATGTCTTCTTTTCCCACAAGACTAAGATTTGTGTTGATTGATGCGTGAATACCAGCCTTCTTAGTCATTTCCAGTAGCATAAAAATTTCTCTACGCCGAGAAAACGGTTCACCGCCGGTAATTGTGATTGATGGGACTTGATTCGAGGCGAGCTCCTTCACGATGTGAATAATATTATCGCAGGAAAGATGTTGACTGAGATTCGTTGTTGTCTGAGCTGGACGCCAGAAATTGTAACAATGACGACACTGCCAATTACAAGTTTGTGTCAGCTCAATTTGGACGTCTACGGGTGCGCTGAGTCTAGTTGACATGATGAACTCCTCCTTTCTGCTTGTTTTAGCAACGCTATAACCGCGTCTGTCCTGTGTCCGACCAGACGACCGGTCCGGGTAGACAGATGAGAACCAGTGTCATCAAACATGTTTTCAAAGAACGTTTACACATATAAACCTCTTATGGTTTTTGCGTCGCTACGCTGTTGAGTTCGGATAATCTGAAAAACATCTACATTGATAATAACAAAATTAGAGGATTGCACAAGAGTAAAGTTATCCACATTTTGAGAAGCGACGGCTCTACTCATCCTTAAAAAAGCAGCCGCTTCTGCGCCGACTCTGAAACATCCTTGCTACCCATCAGTATCTCAACCTTGGCAAAAAGATATAATCCCGAAAAGCTGCCTGAAACTTCAGTCAGCTTTTTCTATAATTTTTTTAAGAAGGGATTTACTTTTTTTATAACGAAACATAAGAGCCACCTTGGCCCAGGCAAAACGATCGTCCGGTCGAAGCAGGGGGTGCGGTGGCTCTTTGATATCGTTGAGCATTTGTTTCAGAAAACAAAATCTTTTTCCCAATCCCTTTATCTCAAAAGGATCATAAAGTGAAGAAAAAATTTCGTGAATGTGTCTCTCTTGTGTGATATTGGCAAGCGTTCTTATAAACTGCCTCAGGTGGTAACTGTCTTTTTGAGCGTCCTGTATGTATATATCATCCTGTGGATAATCAGGCTGGGCTGGTAATTTTTCCCTCCGTTGCATACTTTATGTTAAATACTGAGAACTCCTACTCCTAATGACGTAGTGTGTATAAAGTAACTTAGCTTATTCTATAGAATATGTCAAATATAAATTATACAACTATTCTATAAATGTATATTTTTATTTATTTTTAGCGTATTAAATTTCTATATGTATTTATACTGTTAGTTTATATTGACAAATAACTAATAGAAAGTTACCCTTATATTAGATGAATAACATCAAAAACCAAACCGCAAGAGGAAATAATGTTAACCCACATTAACAAAGTGATTCTAAATTTTGTACCTTATCGAAAACGATATCCTATCAGATATGGAATCACAGAGTATGTATGCTCCAGCAGTGGCAACGAAGGCTAATCAGATGGTTACATATAATTTTTTACTTTCTCTCATTGTATGTAACTGCCTACTTTTATTTTTTCTCTTTTGCTTTTTCCTTAATGATATGAAAAATATCCAAAAAAGCATCTGCGATTTCTTCATTGTCTATAACGATGGTTCTGATTTTATGTTCTACCGTACTGATAAGCACTCTGTTACGGTAAATAACAATTTCTATATTAAAATTTGAAAAAACTGATCGCGGTAGAAAATAACTGTCTTTACTTTTAGGATCTAAGGTTTCGCCCTTTTCTGAGGTATAGATCGATTCAAACTGAATTTTATGTTTAGTATGTTCAGCCTCTCTTAAATCCACCTTAAAAGGATTAAGATCCATATTCACTATTTCGTAAGCTTTTTTCGGCCTACTCCGTATCAGCTCATCCTGACAGGCAATCAAACCCTCCATACCTTCAAAAAATGTCACCTGAGGCCAGTCCGTTCGACTCTTTTGAAATTCCGCCATAAATTGCGACATACTATCAGCCAACAATCTTTCCTGTATTTTAAGCTGTTCAAAGCGTTTGTGAATAAAATTCTGCAGATTCGTTGGAGATTCACAGATATAGATTTTTTTGTTACTCTGCTGAACAGAAGACAAAAGACCAAAATCCGTGAGGTCATCCAAAATATTGTAAATAGTCGCCCGCGTCAAAGACAAGGAACGAAAAATCTCTTTGGCCGAGGCCTGACCTTCATGCAAAAGAAAAATATACACATCAGCCTCATTATCACTCAGGCCCAGGGTTTTTAACTTTGATTTGAGAGGAATATTAGCATTCATAAGTACCTAGATAATGACATAAAATGATTATCTTGTCAATAAAAATTCGACACCAGCACCCACATTGCCAAAACAAGTAAAATTTGTCATAGTAAAGGTATAAATGCCAATATTAACTTGCGGATTTTTGCACTAGTTTATGAAAAACTGGGAAACCCTGTCGCGCCTACCCAGGCGAAAAATCGAAAATATCCAAAACAAAAAACTGCGCTTTTTTATAAAGCACCTTTTGCCTTTCCATCCTTTCCTCCGCGATCACCTGAAAAAACACGCAATAAAACCGTCGGATATACAAAACACGGGCGATCTGCAAAAAATTCCTCTTATTTCCAAACAGGATATTCTCCCAACAGAAAATATTCCTGACAAACCCCGTCAGTTTATTCTGCAGCCCGACACGGCAGCAATAAAAAAACATTACCCAAAATCGCGCCTGATAAAATACATGATCACAGGTAATCTACATGAATCGCTGGAAAGAGAATTCAAACCGATTCACATACACTTCACAACCGGCCGAAGCTCCGCCCAAATTCCCTTTCTCTATTCAGCACGCGATCTGGCGACCCTTGCGCAAACCGGCAGCCGTATTTTTCAAACAGCCGGTCTCGCTAAAGAAGACATAGTAGTCAATGCCTTCCCTTTTGCTCCCCATCTTGCCTTTTGGCAGGTGCAAAAAGCAACCGAAGCAGTCGGAATACGCTGTCTTCATACAGGCGGTGGTAAAATTCTCGGTACTGAAAAAATTCTGAACGCGCTGCAAAAAATGGAAGCAACGATTCTTATATCCTTACCGGGCTATGGTTATCATCTTGTAAAAGAAGCAAAACGCCAGGGAAGAAACTTTCCAAAACTTCGGCACATAATTTTTGGCGGCGAAAGGGTTTCACCTGGACTCCGCGAAAAAATCAAAGGAATGTTTCCCGACGTAACGATATTATCAACTTTTGCCTCAACGGAAGCGAAAACAGCCTGGGTGCAGTGCCATGAAGAAAGTGGCTATCACCTCTACCCAGACCTTGAATTTGTAGAACTGGTTGATGAAGAAGGACAGCGTGTCAAAGAAGGGCAACCGGGTGAGATAGTGTACACTGCTCTGGACTGGCGTGGTTCAACGGTGATGCGTTACCGGACAGGGGATATGTGCGCAGGATTAACATACGAGCCATGTACGCACTGCGGGCGAACGACGCCGCGTTTACACTACGAAATTGAACGAAAATCCGAACACAAGGAACTACGATTGAGCAAAGTGAAAGGCGAACTGGTGAATCTCAACGCTTTTTACCCTTTATTAAATGGAATGAAAGAGATAGATGAATGGCAGGTGGAAATTCGTAAAAAAGATAATGACGTGTTTGAGTTGGATGAACTTCATGTGAATGTCGCCTGTGTGCACGGGGAGGAATGCACCGCCTGTGATGTTATGGTGGAAGAATATGTAGCCCGAGAACTCGCGGTGCGCCCTGTGGTAAACATGCATGATCGCCAACTGCTCATCAACGCACTGGGTATGGAAAGTGAATTGAAAGAAAAAAGGATTGTGGACAGACGCGTTTAAACAATTGTCAGCCGCTGTTTACATATTTGTGGAATATGGCCGAAATCTATGAAATTTTTTGTTGGGAGACGCTGACGGTTTGACAAACTTACCAGAAAAGATACTGTGTTAAGCAGAGATGGGCGTCTTCAGGATTTTATTTATTCTTAACGCATGTCTATGATCCCACTCATTATCTACATTTTTGCATTTTTTTTCAGTCTTGCGCTCGGAATTTTTGTTTTAAGGGCCGGGCGAAAGATAGAACACAAACTCTTTGGTCTTCTGTCACTGATAATAATGCTGTGGATATTGTTCAATATCCTTATGGGAGTGTTGCGAAGTATTACTTTTACAGAACTTACTTACTCAGCAGCCGCTTTAATGACGCCTGTAGCTCTTATTTGGTTTGAATACTTTACGAAACAGCACTGCAACAAAAAATATCTGGCTGTTCTCATCTTTTTAGGGACAATTTTCTTTATAGTGCCGTTAATAGATAAGTTAATAATATACGACGTGCATAATTACGCCCTAGACTACTACACTGACGGTAAGAGTGGTGTGCTCTTGCCTTTTTACACCGCGTATCAAGCGGCTCTTTTTATTTTGCTAGTTTTTCGCATTATTCAGGAATTAAAAAAATCGACTACCAAAAATAAACTGCAGCTTAAAATCATTCTATTTGGTGTGGTAGGCTTTGCAATTTTCCCTCTTGTGTTCAGCCTTTTACTCCCTCTTGTCATTGGCTATAATCACCTTGTTATGCTTCAGATTCCAGCATCACTTATTTTCCTCTCAAGTTTTGCCTATGCCATCCTGCGGCACCGTCTGTTCGATTTACAGCTTATCATCCGGCGTGGAGTCATCTACGGGGCTTCGCTCTTTATCACGCTGTCAATTTTTATATACGGTTTTTTATTCCTGAAATCTGTTCTGAGTCCTTACATAGCCGTTCAGGAATGGCAAGTGCTCCTACTTTTGATTCTGGCTGTGACACTCTTCTTCGATACCCTGAAAAATCTCATCAGGAAAGTCATAAATCGATTCTGGCCGGCGTATGATATAGACATCATCGAACTGCTCAGTAAAATTGAAGCGGAAACGCAGACAACCGGAACACTCAATCAGAAAATCCCTGCCATCCTCGAGAACATTGCGCGCACATTGCAGCTGGAATCTGCTGCATTATTCATACGTCTCGTTCCACGATCCGATGAACAATTATTTTTCTATCCGAAAAAAATCTACATAACCAGAAGTTTTTATGAGGAAATTTGGACGTTTTTTGAAACGAAAAAGCAGGGTCTGCTGGCCAGGAACTATTATAAAAATTACCATAAACAACAAGATTTTTCTGCTAAACTCAAAAAACATAACATCAGTCTGGTTTTACCGTTGGAACAAGAAGGGATATATTCCGGACTTTTGTTAGTTGGGAATCGAAAAACCGGTGAAGCATGGGGGCCGGATGAATTGAGAAACATTGACGGCTTGCGAAAAAAGATGGAAGGAACGCTCCGTTGGTTGGTCACCCATGACATCACCATGCGCAATCTATCTGATCAATATAGTCATTCAAATCAGAGTGCAAGATAGCATAATTATTTTTAACGCATATCTATGCCCCCGCTCGCCATTTATATATTCGGATTTTTCTTCAGCTTGATACTTGGTATCTTTGTCCTGAAAACAGGTAAAAAAATTGAACATCGACTTTTCGGGGTGCTCGCTCTTATAATAATGTTTTCCATCCTAACCAATACTTTAGAGGGTATAATGCAGAACATTATTTTTATGCGGCTAGCTTACTCGATTCCTGCCTTCATGACACCTATAGCTCTTATTTGGTTTGAATACTTCACAAAACAACAATGCAACAAAAAGTATCTTATTATTCTCGTCTCCCTCGGGACGACTTTCTTCATACTGCCGTTGATAAATGATTTAATAAAATACGACGTGCATAACTACGCTCTGGGCTACAGCGATGGTAAATATGGCGTACTCTTTCCCTTTTACACCGCGTATCAAGCAGCCCTTATTATCCTCTTATCTTTCCGCATTATTCAGGAATTAAAAAAATCAACTACCAAAAATAAACCGCAGCTTAAAATCATTCTATTTGGTGTACTAGGCTTTGCCATTTTTCCTCTTGCTTTCAGCCTTCTGGTGCCGCTTTTCACCGGCTATGACCGTTTTATTTGGATTGACGTGCCCGCTTCGCTTATTTTTCTTTCAAGTTTTGCCTATGCCATTCTGCGGCACCGTCTGTTCGATTTACAGCTTATCATCCGGCGTGGAGTCATCTACGGGGCTTCACTCTTTATCACCCTGTCAGTCTTCATATACGGTTTTTTATTGCTGAAATCTGTTCTGGGTCCTTACATAGCCGTTCAGGAATGGCAAGTGCTCATCGTTTTGATTCTGGCAGTGACACTTTTCTTCGATACTCTGAAAAAACTCATCAGGAATCTCATCGATCGTCTGTGGCCGGCGTATGATATAGACATCATCGAACTGCTCAGTAAAATTAAAGCGGAAACGCAGACAACCGGAACACTCAATCAAAAAATCCCTGCCATCCTTGAGAGCATTGCGCGCACATTGCAGCTGGAAACTGCTGCATTATTCATACGTCTCGTTCCACGATCCGATGAGCAGTTATTTTTCTATCCGAAAAAAATCTACATAACCAGAAGTTTCTATGACGAAATATGGACATTTTTTGAAAAAAAGAAACAGGGTCTGCTGGCCAAAAATTATTTCAAAAACTACCATAAACAACAGGATTTCTCTGCCAAACTGAAAAAACATAACATCAGTCTGGTTTTACCGTTGGAACAAGAAGGGATATATTCCGGACTTTTGTTACTCGGTGATCGAGAAAACAATGAGGCTTGGTCATCAGACGAATATATGAATATTGAAGGATTACGAAAAAAGATGGAAGGAATGCTCCGTTGGTTGGTCACCTATGACATCACCATGCGCAATGTGTATGACCGATATGGCTATCCAAATCAGAAAACAAACTAAAAACACTGAACAAAATAAACTTAGATGTTAGAAATAGAAAAATTGTTAAAAAAAATCAAGGATAACCACTACTATCCTATCGTTCGAACGATTGACTCCGCCATAGATCCGGAGATCATAATTAATGGTAAAAAAATCATCCTTTTCTGTTCTAATGATTATCTTGGATTGGCAAACCATGAACGTCTTAAACAAGTTGCAATAGAAACTATCAAACATTACGGAGTTGGCACTGGAGCATCTCGACTGATATCAGGCAACATTAATGTACACGAAAAACTTGAAAAATCCCTAGCTCAGTTCCTTGGTACCGAGTCAGCGATCGTTTTTGCCACCGGCTACATGACAAACGTGGGAACGATATCAGCTCTTGTTAATGGAATAAATATGTTCCGGCTTTTTAAAAAAAAGACACTCATTATAAGCGAGGAGCTTAATCACGCTAGTATCATCGATGGTTGTGCTCTCGCAAAAACAGAGGTAAAAATATACAAACATAAAGACATCAACGGACTTGAGAGTATACTCAAAAAACATGAAAACAAAAGAAAAATTATTGTTACGGATGCCGTTTTCAGTATGGACGGTGATATTGCGCCACTGCCGGAGGTAGTAGACTTGGCAAAAAAATATGGAGCAATGCTCATGGTCGACGAAGCGCACTCTATAGGGGTTTTAGGAAAAACCGGCCGTGGTGTGACAGAACACTTTGGAATACCACCTAGGGATATCCCAATTTTAATGGGCACCTTAAGTAAAGCATTTGGTAGCATCGGGGGATATATAGCAGGAACCAAAAACCTTATAGATTATTTACGAATCACGGCTCGTTCGTATATATTCAGTACAGCACTTCCACCAGCGGCTTCCGCCGTCACGCTAGAAGCAATTCATCTTATTTCAGAAAATCCACATATAGTGCGTTCATTAAAAAATAACACTACGTACTTGATAGAAAACCTCCGTAAGAACAACCTAAATGTCTTGGAAACAGAAACACCCATCATACCAATACTCATCGGCGATGAAGCAAAAGCGATTCATTTTTCGGAAAAACTTTTCGAAGCCGGTATTTTAGCACCTTGTGTAAGATGGCCAGTCGTGCCAAAAGGCAAAGCCAGAATTCGCTGCGTAGTCATGGCTACACACACACAAAAGCACATGGATCGTCTTATTGAAGTCTGCACAGCTCTTAAATCACAAATACTCGTATGAGCAAAAACTTTGTCACTGGTGGCACAGGTTTTCTAGGTTACTATCTGGTCAAGAAACTTATTGAAAAACTAAAAAAATAGCATGAATTTACTGTTGTCGGCAATAATATATTTAGCTGCTTTTCTTGCCTTGATTATAGGAATATTAGCTATATTAAAAAACCGATCCTTTTTAAACATTAGCTTTACCATCTTTGCCTGGTTGACGGCTTATTGGATAGTGACAAATATTTTAATAACATTACAACCGTACACTTTCTGGGTTCGTAATTGCTATGCCGCAGGTGCATTACTGGCTCCATCAGCACTGGTCTGGATTCTCGTTCTAATAAACGATAGAAAAAACAAATACAAAATATTACTCATTTATCTATCAGGTGCTATATTTTTTATTCTCGGATATACAGATTTTATAATAAAAAATGCGGAAAAAACTTTTATCGGTGGTTTTGAAGGAACGTTTGGAAAAGGATTTAATATATTTTCTTTTTATTCAATTTTTCTCATATTTTGGATACTCGGTAAGCTGTATCTAACCTATAAAAAAAGTTCCGGTATTTTGAAATTGCAGTTAAAGTATGTGATGTATGGAATGTATGGTTTTGGTATCACAACAGGAACATTGAACTTTTTATTACCACTGTTTGGTATAGAAACATTTATTCCTTTGGACTCGCCAAGTTCAGTATTTTTTATCGCAGCTTCTGGTTATGCTATGATTCGCTATCGACTCTTTGACATCCGCATCTTCCTCCGCAAAATATTTGTTGTCGGCGGGGCGCTTGTCTTCACGGTAATCATCTCCTTATTCATCATCTACGGAAACCTGGCCTATGGAAAAATAGTGCCGGAATCCATCATGGGTCCGGTTGCGCTCATTGCCGGTATTGTTCTGTTTCAATACTTACGGAAATGGTTTCTGAAACTTGCGAACCGTTACTTTTTCACGTCTCTCTATGACCCACAGGAAATCACCGAACGCGTCGGCCGTGATCTTGCCCAAACACTTGAGCTAAACCAAATAATTACAACGATTGTAAAAACCATGAAACAGGCTCTGGGTACGGAGCGATACACTTTTGTACTCTGTAAAGAAAAAGACCAACAAACTCATGGCTACTGCACAGTCAAAAAAACCGCTGGCATGAAACATCAGGATATTACAGAACTCCTGAAGAACGATTCTCTTTATCAGTTTCTGACTGAATACAAAGATATTCTTGTGCGCGAAGAAATTGAAGATCTGACGCAAAAGACGGCAAAAAAATATGTGGCACCACTTCTGATCTGTAAAAAAGAACTCACTCAACTTAAAATCGCCGTTCTTGTACCCATAATTTCCCACAAAAAAATAATTGCACTGATATTTTTTGGTGACAAGCTCTCCCATGACGCATTTACACTGGAAGATTTGCGCCTGTTGCGAAATATAGCCAATCAGGCATCCATCGCCATGGTAAACGCGCAACTGTACGAAGAAACAAAAAAATTCAACGCCCTATTGCAAATTGAAGTTACCAAGGCTACACAAAATCTTACAAAAACCAATACTCATCTCAAAAAACTGCTGAAAATCCGTTCCGAATTTCTTGATATCGCTTCACATCAGCTCCGAACTCCGGTATCGGTTATTAATGGCACCCTATCAATGTTGCGTGATGGTGATCTTGATCGTCTGCCAAAAGAAAAACATAAAGAATTTATAGAAAATGCGTACACCAAGGGGAAAAAACTTGACTTTATCATCAATGACATTCTTGCGGCGTCTGAAATGGACGCGGAAAATTTCGGTTTCGTTCTTCAGGATGTCATCGATCCCGTTGAATTTCTTGAAAAAGTGGTGAAAGAATTCTTACTGGAAGCGGAAAAAAAGCAACTGAAATTGATCTTTGAACAACCAAGCAAATCCATTCCCAAAATTCTGACAAATATAAAATATCTTGAACAGGCGGTCGGTAATCTCATATCGAATGCTTTGCGCTATACTGCAAAAGGAAAAATACAAGTGAGCGTGAAAACCGAGAGCTCTAAAAACCAAACGGTTATTATATCGGTCGAGGATACCGGAATCGGTATACCAAAAGCGGATCTCCCTAAACTTTTTGACAAATTCATGCGCGCGAAAAATGCCATAGATATGTATACCGATGGTTCGGGACTTGGTCTTTTTATAGTGAAGCAAATCATGGAAAACCACCCGGGCGGAAAAGTATCAGTTGAAAGCGTGGAAAACAAGGGATCAATATTTTCCATCCAACTCCCCGCGGCAAAAACGAAGGTTAATGGCGCAAACGCAATAACAAAACACCCATCGTCTCAGTCTTAAACGAAAATATATGAAAGATAATCCGGATGTTCTCCTCGTAGAGGACGACCCCGATCAAATACTTCTCTACTCAACAAAATTTGAGTTGGAAGACCTGCGTACCATCGGCGCGCGGAGGGGAAAAGACGCTCTGGTTGTGGCGAAAAGTCAGCAGCCGAAAATCATACTTCTTGATCTCGTCATGCCCGACATGGACGGCATTGAAGTCCTCAGGCAACTCAAAAAAAACAAAAAAACCCGCGATATTCCAGTCTGGATCTTTTCCAACCTCACGAAAGATAGCACCATAGCCCAGGCGAAAAAGCTGGGCGCCAAAGAGTACATCGTGAAAGCGCAGATTGACCCCAATAAACTTGTCGAAAAAATCAAGAGTATGTTAAAGTAGCTGGTTGATTTTTAGCGAATAATATTATGGGCGGAAACAGCGAGAACATGGAAGGTTTTTCACTGGAGGGAGGAGAAGAGGTTATTATCATTATACATGGGTTTACGAGCACTCCCAGTGCAGTGAAACCTCTTGCTCAGGAACTGCAAAAGAAGGGATTTTCCGTTGTCGTGCCACGGTTGCCGGGTCACGGCACACATCCTGATGACCTTCTGCGCGTAACATGGGAAGATTGGAAAAAGGCCATTCACGAGACCACTATATCCGCGCGCCATTTATATGGAAAGGTGCACTGCCTGGGTGTTTCCATGGGTGGAAATTTGGCGATTACCTGCGCCGCTGAGCATCCGGAGAATGTTGAAAAAATCATATGCCTGGGCACACCGATTTTTCTCAGGCGCAAAACGTTTATTAGGGCAGCATTGCCCATTCTTTCCCGCCTAAAAAAATTCCACAAAGAAAATCTGCATGACCACCCTGAGGGCGCAAAATATTACGCTGAAACGGGCGCATATAGCGTATGGCCGTATAAGGGATTAAAGGAGCTTTTACGTGGCATCGAGGAAACAAAAAAAGCGCTTTCTCATATCGTTCACCCGATATATACGATTCAATCATTACAGGACCCCCTTATTCATCCAAAAAGCAGTGCTTTCATAATGCAAACCATTAAAACTCCAGACGAGAGAAAAAAACAACTGCTCTTGAATGATAATCAGCATATTTTAACAAACGACCACGAACAAAAAAAAATCGTGGAAGCCATAATTGAATTTTTAAGATGGGATTAATGGCTATTTTTTCACACTGAATTCCACTTTCCCCTTTTTCACATCCACCGCCACCTTCTGCCCTTCTTTGACTTTGCCGGCAATAATCTCCAAAGCCAGCGGGTCCAAAATCTTGGTCTGAATCAACCGCTTCAATGGCCGCGCGCCAAACACCGGATCATAACCCACTTTGGCCAATAATTTCTTCACGCCGTCGCCAATAACCAGCACTATGCGTTTTTCCGCCAACCGCTTTTCCACGCGCGCCAGCTGCAACTCAACAATTCTCGCCAACTGTGCCTGCGCCAACGAATGAAAGATAATAATTTCATCAATTCGGTTCAAAAACTCGGGACGGAAATGTTCGTGCAATAATTCCATGACTTTGTCACGCATTTCCTTGTCTGTCGAATTTTTCTTACCGTCTTTATCATCTCTGAAACCGATATTCTGGCGCTGATTGCGCGCATAGCCCTGAATCACATCGCTGCCGATGTTCGATGTCATGATAACGATCGTGTTTTTGAAATTCACAACGCGTCCCTTGGCATCGGTTAAACGCCCATCATCAAGCAACTGCAATAAAATATGAAATACTTCCGGATGCGCTTTCTCAATTTCATCAAACAGCAGCACCGCATAGGGCCGGCGACGCACCGCTTCCGTCAGCTGTCCGCCTTCATCGTAACCAACATATCCTGGCGGTGAACCAATCAATCTCGCCACCGCATGCTTTTCCATGTACTCGGACATATCAATCCGCACCAGCGCCTGCTCGTCATTGAACATAAAATCCGCCAACGCCTTGGCCAGCTCGGTTTTGCCGACGCCGGTTGGTCCCATGAAAATAAATGAACCGATGGGTTTACCGGCTTCGCCGACCCCTGCCCGTGAGCGACGAATGGCATTTGCTACGGCCGTGACGGCTTCTTCCTGACCAACTACCCGACGCGCCAGCTCTTTTTCCATATCCACCAATTTGTGCGCTTCTTCCTCGAGCATTTTGTTGACCGGAATACCCGTCCAACGCGAAACCACCGCGGCAATATCTTCGCGTGTGACTTCTTCCTTCAAAATCTGGTGATCCTTTTGAATTTTTGCCAGCTTTTGTTCCTGAGTTTTTATTTTTTTCTCAAGTTCGGGAATTTGTCCATAACGGATTTCAGCGACCCGGCGCAATTCACCTTCGCGTTCTTTCATTTCGGCTTCACTCTTGAGCTGATCGATCCCTGCTTTGGCATCGCGTATAGCGGTAATGATGTTTTTCTCATTCTGCCAATGGATTTCCAACTGCCGCGCTTTCTCTTGAATGTTCGACAGCTCTTTTTCAATATCTTTGATCTTTTCGCGTCCACCTTTTTCTTTTTTCAGCGCCTGTTTTTCAATTTCCAGTTGGCGGATGCGGCGTTTCAGATGATCAAGCTCTTCGGGCTGACTGTCAATTTCCATACGCAGGGCTGACGTTGCTTCGTCAATCAGATCAACAGCCTTGTCGGGTAAAAACCGGTCATTGATATAGCGCTGTGACAATTCAGCAGCGGCGATAATGGCATCATCGGTAATACGCACGCCATGGTGTACTTCGTATTTTTCTTTGATACCGCGTAAAATCGCGATCGTGTCTTCGAGTGACGGTTCGCCGACATACACCGGCTGAAACCGACGCTCCAAAGCAGCATCTTTTTCAATATACTTTTGATACTCTTTGAGCGTGGTTGCGCCGATGGCGTGCAACTTACCGCGGGCCAGGGGTGGCTTGAGCATGTTGGCTGCGTCGATAGCGCCTTCCGAACCGCCGGCACCGACAATTGTGTGCACTTCATCAATAAATAAAATAATGCGACCGGCCTGAGCGTCAATTTCCTTCAGCACCGCCTTGAGGCGATCTTCAAATTCACCGCGAAATTTTGCGCCCGCGAGCAAAGACCCGATATCCAAAGAAATCACTTCTTTATTTTTCAGCGACTCGGGCACATCCCCGGCCACAATGCGCTGGGCCAAACCTTCGACAATGGCGGTTTTACCCGTACCTGGCTCACCTATCAGTACCGGATTATTCTTGGTGCGACGCGACAATACCTGCATCACGCGACGGATTTCCGCGTCACGACCAATGACGGGATCAAGTTTTTCCTGCTTGGCGAGCTGTGTCAAGTTGGTGCCGTATTTTTCCAGGCTCTGATATTTGCTCTCAGGGTCGGGAGAATCAACGCGCTGACTGCCCCGGACTTTGGCCAGCACGCGCAAAACCGCGTCATATTCGACCTTGTACCTGGACAGCAACTTGGCCGCATTGCCGCCAGACTGCATCATACCCAGTAACAAATGCTCGGTCGAAATGTATTCATCCTTGAGTTTTCCCGCTTCTTTTTTGGCACCGAGCATCGTGCGATTCATATCTTCCGTCACATACACCTGCCCCAGACCGCCTCCCATCGATACCCGGGGAATTGAACGCAGCAAACCTTCCAGATCGTTCATCATTTCCGTCCGCGGCACATTGAGCGTATCAAAAATTGGCGGAATGACGCCGTCGTTTTGCCGCAACAGCGCGTATAACAAATGCAGGGAGTCTATTTGCTGCTGGCCGTAATCTTGAGCGATACTGTGTGCCATTTGCAGCGCCTCCTGCGATTTATTGGTGAGATTGGGAACTTGCATTATGCCTGATCGTTAAACGGTTTATTAAAAGTGTTTTT
>MHKD01000010.1 GCA_001818775.1 Candidatus Kerfeldbacteria bacterium RIFCSPHIGHO2_12_FULL_48_17 | reverse complement strand
AAAGAGAAGCGTGAACACGGCGGTGGCCACGGCGGTCATGGCAGTCAGCAGGGTGTGCCTTTGGCGGAAATCAATTATATGAAGAAGCAGATTGCCACAGCCAATGCCAAGCTCGATGCTTTGATGCAGGCTCTGATTCCCAGTGGCTCAGCAGCTTTGCCGGAAGAAAAGGCAGCTCAGGAAACTATGAGTTTTGACGAAGTGATGCCTGAGGAAGAAGTTGTGCCTAAAGAAAAGAAAGCAAAAAAAGCCAAGAAAGTCGGCAAGAAAAAGACCAAGAAAAGCTAATTTCGCCTGAATCGCGGAAATAGCGCTTAACCCCTCTTTGACGGAGGGGTTTTTGTTTAACCGGTGGGTGGTTATAAAACAATAAACCCGCGCAAGAACTGATAAAGTTCGGGGCGGGCTTGGGAAAGTGCAGAGAGTTGGGCCGATTCACATCAGATGGCAGGTGGAGGTTCCGGTGCTGGGTCGGGTCTGGTATCAATTGGTTTTTCGATTGGTCCCTCGGGGTCACCACTACCTTCATTGCAGTCGGCGCTCGGACCACGGCCTCCGGAGCATGATGGTGATGGTGCGCCTTGGTAAATTTTTGGTGGATGCCAGTTTCTGAGAAAATTTGCAACCAGGTTGTGATCCCAGGGTTTTGCTTCACGAATGAGCAGCCAGTAATAGTTTTCTCCAGCCCATTCTGGAATATATTCAGACCAGTTTGCATAGCCGTTCGGCGGGTTTTGCTTAAGCGAGACTATTTCAAAACCCAAAAACCAGTAGTCACCAATTTGGAACACGTCTTCGTACCTGTCATTTTTTTCGGGCAGCATTTCAGCTATCAGGAGTAGGGCATTTTGTGCCTGCCCCATTTGTTTCAGACTTGCGTCCATCACGCCGTCTTCCACCACCTGACCGTCCAGCACCTGCCATTTCCATTCATCATTTTTGAAGCAGATTGACGGCGGGGCGGTTTCATCGCGTGAAATGCTCCGGTAGACGCAATATTTCTTTCCTGACATCTCAAACGGTTCAAAACATTCCAGGCGCAGTCTTTGTGCTTCCAGCACAGCTTCACGCCTGAAATTTTTACCTTTCGGTAACAGATGTTTATACGTCTCAAGCCATTTTTTAACCAGCAGCATATCGATAAGAGCGATGGCTGCTGATTTGTGCTTCTGAGTTGTCATGAATCCGATTTTTGGCGTAGGTTTAAATATCGGTGGCCCAGTTCTCAGAAGATCTAAAATTTTTTTATTTGAGCTTGTGGCAGTACTCATACAAGTCTCCTTTGTAAAGTTGCGGGTTTATCATTCAACAATAGCTATTATGATAATCGAGCAGCCGTTTTTGTCAATTCCGCCCCGCTATCAGCCCATTTCACCAACCCGTAGAAAAGCCGTATAATACAAACGCTAACCTTTATACGTTTTTTATCCCGACTGCTCAACTTCACAACCCCAAACTCATGAAAAACCCCTACCCACAACCTTTCCAAACCCCATCGCAGCCGCTCCAGCCCCTGGCTGACCGTCTCCGTGCCCAAACTCTGGTTCAATACGTTGGCCAAACGCATCTCGTTGGCACCGGGAAAGTCCTCCGCAGCGCCATCGAAAGCGACCAGCTGCCTTCGATGATTTTTTGGGGCCCACCGGGCAGCGGTAAAACCACGCTCGGCCACATTATCGCCAAAGCTACGAAGTCGGAATTCGTCAAACTCAGCGCCATTTCCAGTGGTGTCAAAGACATCCGCGCGGTGTTTGAAAGTGCGGCCAAGCTGCGGCGTCTCGGCACGCGCACGATTATTTTTATTGACGAAATTCATCGTTTCAACAAAGGTCAGCAGGATGTTTTTTTGCCGTATGTCGAAAATGGAACGGTGATTTTGATCGGCGCCACCACGGAAAATCCCAGTTTTGAAGTCAATGCGGCTTTGCTCTCACGCTGCCGCGTGTTTGTTTTGAATTTATTGGAGTCAGCGGAAATTGTGCAGATTTTGGAGCGTGCACTCAGTGATGAAACCAATGGTTTGGGTGGCCGCGGCGTAAAGGCGCCGGCGGCAGTTCTTGATTATCTGGCCAAGATGAGTAATGGCGATGCACGCGTGGCTTTGAATGCGCTCGAGTTGGCGGTGCAAATTTCCCGACCGGATAAAAAAGGCGCAACTACGTTGAAGCAAAAAGATATTCAGGAAGCGCTGCAGAAAACGCATTTATTGTACGACCGCGCCGGTGAGCAGCATTACAATATTATTTCGGCGTTGCACAAAAGTATGCGCGGTGGAGATGCGGATGCGGCGTTGTACTGGTTGGGTCGGATGTTGCAGGCGGGTGAAGATCCCTTGTATATTGCGCGGCGGTTGGTTCGGTTTGCATCGGAAGATATTGGGTTGGCGAATTCGCAGGCGCTGGTCCAGGCCGTGGCGGCGTATCAGGCCTGTCATTTTATTGGCATGCCGGAATGTGAAGTGAATCTGGCGCAGGCCACCGTTTATATGGCGTTGTCGAAAAAGAGCAATGTGTTGTATGCGGCGTATGGCGCGGTGAAGCAGGATATTATGGAAATGCCGAATGAGCCGGTGCCGCTGCATCTGCGCAATGCACCGACCAAGTTGATGAAACAGCTGAATTATGGGAAAGGCTATAAATATACGCCGGATTTTGAAACGCCTGAAGAAGCGAGGCAGGATTATTTGCCGGATTCTTTGCGGGGGAAGAAATATATACAATAATGTTAGGCAGAAAGCGCGCTTATGAAGGAGAAATTTTTTACGAATACATTTTTGTTTGATGACCACCACCAGCGGATTTTGTTGGGTATGAAGTTGCGAGGATTTGGAAAAGGGTATTGGAATGGGTTTGGTGGCAAGGTTGATGTTGGCGAGAGCTTGGTTGATGCGGCCCGGCGGGAAGTGCAGGAAGAATGTGGATTGGTGGTGGAGCATTTGGAGCAGGTGGGTTTGATCAAGTTTGCGAGCCATTTCCATCATCCCGGCATTTTTGATGTCGTGAATATTTTTCGGGCGCGCGGGTGGTCGGGTGATGTGCGTGAGACGGAAGAAATGCGGCCGCAGTGGTTTTCTTTGGACGCTGTGCCATTTGCGCAGATGTGGCCTGATGCACAGTTGTGGTTTCCGTGGATGTTGCGTGGCGAGGGATTTGTTGCTGATATTCGAGTGGAAGAGGGCGATGCCGTAGTTTCTCATACAATTCAACCGCATCAGTATGAGTAAAAAAGAAAAAAATACCGCAGCGCTCTTATCATCAGCGACATTGCGCACGCATTTGCGGTTTTTTGAACGCGCTATGTTGAAGTGGTTTGCGGCGCATGGACGTGCTTTGCCGTGGCGACGGTCGGGGATTTCGGCGTATGAAGTTTGGGTGAGTGAAATCATGTTGCAGCAGACGCAGGTGAATCGCGTTGTTGGATATTTTCAGCGGTTTATGAAACGATTTCCGCGCGTGCAGGATTTGGCGCGGGCTACCTGGGAAGATTTTTTGCCGTATTATACGGGTTTGGGGTATTATCGGCGTGGTCGTAATATGTTGTTGGCGGCGCAGAAGGTGGTGCAGGATTTTGGTGGCGTTTTTCCGCGTGATAGGGAAGCGCTGTTACAGTTGCCCGGCGTAGGGGAATATACAGCAGCGGCGATTTTAAGTTTTGCCTATGGCGAGCCGCACTTGGCATTTGATACCAATTTGCAGAAAGTTTTTGGACGCTATTTGTATGGTGACAAAAAGGCGAGTGTGGATCAAGCGCAGCTGGAAAAATTTTTGCAAGCGAAGAAGGGGACGCTGAATGCGGCGATTATGGATTTTGCGAATGTGGTTTGTGTCAGGCGGCCGAAGTGTGATGCGTGTCCGCTGCGGGCGCGGTGTGTTTATTTTTCCGAAAATGGGAAGAGGGAAGTGCAGGTGAGTTTGCAACGTGATGACTTCCCTGCTTCGTCAGCGCAAATTTTTTTGTGGTTGCATAAAGATCATAAAGAATATTATTCGGCTGACCCGGATAGTTTTCAGGTGTTCCGACTCCCCTCACCTCTGAATACTCGCGAAGCGATTAAAAAATATTTTCTCGATGAATTTGGTTTACAGTTAGCCGTGCGTCCACCACATAAGAGGGTGCATGTTGATGGTGTGCCTACCCTGTTTGTGAATGCGCAGATTTTGCTGGGTGCGCATGAGTTTGGGGTGTTTGGGCCAGCCGATGCCAAAGCATTTAATAAGCAGCTTTTACAGAAGATTTTGTAAAATCCCCAAGTATACTTTTTCGTAAACGCTTTCGGCTGCTCCAGCGGCAGCCTCAGCTGCGCAATTCGCATGTCAGCAGCCCGACGTCCGTCGGTCTGACCAAGCCTGACAAGCGAATTGAGCTTCCTTAAAAGTATACTTGGGGATTTTACACAAAAGTTTGGTCAAAAATAAAAAGCGGTTGGCGAGCAACAGCTTTTTATAGTGTGCATAATGTTGGAAAGTTGGGCGGAAATGCCCAAGGTTGGAAAGTTTTGTTTTGGTGGGAGTGGCATTAGGCGCCACTTTTTTGATGAGATTTTTTTTGCTGCGCGCGGCAGTTTATTCAAAAGCAGTGAATTGCAGAATGTTAGCCGGGATATCTTTACTAAATGAACTGACGCTGATGAAGTAAGTTTTGAAGGCTTCAACAGGAAAACTTACTTTCGCCAGATACACCCAATTTGATACTGAATCATCTCCGCAAACGAATGGTTCAAGACTGCTGTCACACTTAAACCCTTCGAATACCGTCAAAACAGTATCGTAATCACTGCCGCCTGTGTTAACCGTGACGAGAGCGTTATGATCAATTTCCAGGATAAACCAGGTGCTGACTTGATTCCCCATTTCAATATTTCCGCACACCGCCTCCTCACCTTCTTCGAGAGTAGCGCCCATTACGCTTACTACCTCAAAGTAGGGTAAAGAACGGATTATGATGGCCTCTGAGCAGTTATCATTTTGCAGAGGTTCGCATGCGTCAGCATGTCCATCATGGTCGGTATCTGCCTGGCTTGGATTGGGGGTTGTTGGACAGTTATCACAAACATCACCGAAACCATCCGGTTGCGGGTAGGTGTCGGAATAGCCGGGATAGGTTATTACTTCACTATCCTTTTGATCGGTATTGGGAATGCTTGGGCAGTTGTCACAGGCATCACCGACACTGTCTTCATCGGCGTCGGTTTGATCGGGATTAAAGGTAAATGGGCAATCATCGTTTTTATAAATGATGCCATCATTATCCTGATCACCTTCTGGATCGCAGATGTCGCCGAAGCCATCACCATCGGTATCGAGTTGGTCATTGGGAATGGTTGGACAGTTGTCGCAGATGTCCCCCTGAAAATCAGTATCGATATTTTCCTGTTCTGGATTGGGATCATCTGGACAGTTGTCATAGCGGTTTTCCACACCGTCGTCATCACTGTCTGGCGCAGGTGCTGGGCAGCTGGGTGGGCCGCCTGCGGTCAGTATCAGGCTAAGAAAAACGAAAACAAGAATTCTTGTAAAAACATGAAGTTTCATGATGTTCCCTTTCTATGGGATGCCCGAGGGGTTTTCCGTCGGGGCCGCGGATTTTGTTTTGTCTCATTTGAGTTTTAAAAGAGCTTCCGGTCACTCGACACGGAACCTCCATAATTATCTACGAAATGGCCAAGGGTTTATTACATCAGCTATTTCGTATTAGATTTTTGTCTCTATGGGGTTACATTATTTTTACCCCAAAAGACCAGGTTGCTTTTTACACTAGTGTCGTAGCCTTGTCAATTTTTTTCCTTTTTTTCCGCAAGCCACAGCAAAAAATAGCTGGTTGTCACCTGGTTATTTTGTCCGGGCACTTCGGCTGAATTCCCGTGCCACCACTGCTCCCACGTGCAATCATGCGTCGGGCAAACGAGTTCGCTGACGAGTGTAATCGCCTGATCTGAGTCCATGTGTTCCGACTCAAATGTTGCCAGCCTGTCATAATCAAACGCCTGCAGCGCGGCTAAACTATCGGTGTCCATTTTTTCAGCTTCCGTGGCCGACAGATAATGTGAAAAGTCCACCGACGCCACAATCAGAACCCGTTTGTCCACAAGTTTGGCGCGCAATGTTTCGGCGAGGTTGAGTATTTCTTTTTGCGAAGTATCAGAGCGCACCATCAGCGGCACCAACTGCGCCTGAGGAAACAAACGTTCAATATACGGCACGTGCAGATAGACCGAATGTTCCTGACTCAATGCGCCCGGGTCACTGCTGACAGCGCCGCTTTGTATAAGCTGCTCCAACACCGTCGTATCCAAAGCAAAGTGTGTCCGTAATGCCGCTGCATCCAATGTCGTGGTCACATGACTCTGCCCACGATTTTCATGATCCGGCCCCACCAAAATAATTATTTCCGGCTGCACGCGTCCCACTGCCTGCTGCCAGAATTCTTCCATTTTCCGTTCCACGAGCAGGTGATGTGGTACAACCCCGCCGACAATTGTGCCGCCACTGTTTTCACTGGTCGAATTATTGTGGAGTACACGATAGCCTACTATAACGGTGATGAATATTGTAAGAATGAGGATTGTAATTTTTGAGTATATTTTCATGTCTTTATAATAGCTTGCGAAATATGTATTTGAAACTCGGCGGTTGGGCGAAGCTGCTGCTCGAATATCTATCGAATTTTCAGAGCGCATAAGCGCTTATAATAAGGTTCGATGATTCACGAAGTACCCACAAATCCAACTCCAACCAAAGAGTTGAAAATACATGTTTCGCAAGCTACAGATAAGTAATCACAAAAGAGGCGACCCTTATCAGCCGCCTCTTCAACACTATTCAATCGTTACCGTGTTTTCGTTGCCAAACGTCCGTACGCTGGGCGCTTCACTTGAGCGCAGCAACGGCGTTCCGGCTTTATACGTTCCTTTGGTTATCGGACGGATATAGTATTCGATCGTGTCCTGTCCATCGTTATCAAACACCAGGAATGATATGCGCTGTCCATTCACCTGATACGGCCAGTCCAGATTCTGCGTTTCTTTCGGGCTCAGGTAGTTGAATGGTTGAGCGATAATGCGCATACCTGCCGGCACGAAGTCGGTGACTTCATACGCGCCTTCGGGCGCCTGGTCATTGATGTTTACATTGAGCGTGACTCTGATGATTTCATTTTCACCCAATTTTTCTTTTTCGAAGGAACGCTCAATCGACAGGCGATCATCTTTGCCGAATTCCTCGGCTGTACCCGCCCGTAAAGAGTTCACGGTAGCGAGCGCGTTTCCTTCCACTGCGGTGACTTCAAAGTCAGGCGCCGTAGCCGGAGTCAGCGTGACCAATTCCGTTTCACCATGTTTCAGTTCAACGGTTTTTTCCTCGCCCAGGTGGCGGTAATTGATTTTTACCGGCGACTGCGGCAGATTGGC
>MHKD01000009.1 GCA_001818775.1 Candidatus Kerfeldbacteria bacterium RIFCSPHIGHO2_12_FULL_48_17 | reverse complement strand
CTTAAACAACTCAGGCCTTCCACGGTGTCATATTATATCGGTCAACCAGTGTGATTTTCAGGGCGTTTCGGTGTCTTTATTATATCGGTTGACACGTATGCTATGCTTGAGGCATGCTTTCCCAATCGCAGGAAAAATTGATACGTTCGCTGCATAACAAAAAAGGCCGTGATGCCAGTGGTTTGTGTTTGGTTGAGGGGCGCAAGGTGGTGCGGGTGGCTACGGAAGCCCGCGCCGTCGAGTTTTCCTTCACGTCCAAGGATAGTCGTGATTTTGCTGCGCTGGTTACTACCGAAACGCCGCAGGATATTGCTGCTGTGGCGCGTTGTCCGCAGTGGGATGATGCTGATATTCAGCGCGCCCCGACATTGGTCGTGCTTGACGGTGTGCAGGATCCGGGGAATGTGGGGACGATTGTGCGCCTATGTTTGGGTTTTGATGCGGCTTTGGTGTTGGTGGAATCGGCTGATGCGGCCAGTCCCAAGGTGGTGCGCTCGTCAGTTGGCGCTGTGTTTCAG
Source organism: Candidatus Kerfeldbacteria bacterium RIFCSPHIGHO2_12_FULL_48_17 (assembly GCA_001818775.1). Lineage (GTDB taxonomy): Bacteria > Patescibacteriota > Patescibacteriia > HO2-48-17 > HO2-48-17 > 2-12-FULL-48-17. Next base: position 32,890 of record MHKD01000009.1, on the reverse strand, counting down.
GTGCCGTCGCTTCCGATGACGCGCGCTGATGCGGAGGAATATGTGGCGTCATTTGCTGATGAGCGACCGGTGTTTCGTTTGGAGAAAGTGAGCGGTGGCGTCGGGGTTGATGCGGCGCGCGCGCAGAAGCAGCAGAAGATTATTGTGATTGCCGGATCGGAAGGCAAGGGTATTCGTATGTCGGCTCCGGGAATATCTTTGGTTATTGCACATAGTCAGGCGCTGGAGTCGTTGAATGTGGCACAGGCGGTGGGAATTGTTTTGCATGAGCGCTATAATAGCGTTATACTACATAGGTAAAAGGTCACCAAAAAAATAAATAAAAATATGAAACAGAATACGTTTTTGCGCGGTTGGGTATTGATTTTGCTGGTTTTCAGTTTGTTTGTGAATGCCATGGCGAATTATTTACCCATTGGCGGCAAAACGACCGGCGAGATTTCCAATCAGTTTGACATATTTTTTGTGCCGGCGGCCTATGTCTTTTCTATTTGGGGTTTGATTTATGTGGCGCTGACCGCTTTTGCGATTTACCAGACTTTTTCCTTGCATGCTCACAAATCCCGGTTGGAAAATATGCAGATGATTCGCATGTGGTTTATTTTGGGTGCGGTTGCCAACAGCACCTGGATATTTTTGTGGCATCTTGGATATCCGGTGGCCAGTGTCGTGCCGATGATTGTTTTGCTGGTAAGTTTGGTGATGGCCTATGCGGAAATTGAGCGGCGGGTGAAAAAATTTACGCGGGCTGATTGGTGGTTGGTGCATGCGCCGTTCAGTTTGTATCTCGGTTGGATCAGCGTGGCAACGATCGCCAATATTTCGGTGGCGTTGTATGTTTTGGGGTGGTCGCACTGTGGTGTCGGTCCGGAAACATGGGCAGCGATGATGATGGTCGTGGCAGCGATTGTGGCTGGTTTGATGGCATACAAACATCATGATGCTATTTTTGTGGCGGTGGTGATGTGGGCTATTATCGGTATTCGCGCCAAGTTTCCTGGCGTGTATATTATTTCCAGTACAGCGGAATTGACGGTGATCGCGCTCATGGCGTTTTTGTTGGTGGCGCTGGTGGGTTGGCAACATAAAATGTCGGTTGGTGCGCCGGCGAAATCGATCCGCAAACCCAGAAAACGCAGGAAAAAGTAATCCGAGCGTGATTTTGATACGGATTTGTCATTTTTTTCTTGGATATACCGTATTGCCCGCAATGAAATGATCAATCAATAAAGACCGGCAAGGATTGTCGGTCTTTTTGTTTGCTGTGAGTGGCTGGGTTTTGCGATGGACGCTCGCTATTATCGCGTAATGTCGTATCCAACAATAAAGTACTGAATTTCCTCTTCGCGGCCCTCAGGTAGGTCGTTTATATTTTTGGGAAGGTTCCCTAAGCCACCTTTCTCTCGGTAGACCACGTTGCCATCGAGTTTTCCTTCAATGATATAAGGAACCTTATATCGTGCCGAATCAGTGCGTGAATTCATTTCTGTCTGCCAAAAATCCTGGGCTGTCTTGAGTCCTTCGCTGCCCAGGCCCATGGATTTTTCGAAGGCATGAGAGGCCGTTTCAGGAATCTTTTCGCCTTTGTATGTTGTTGAAAAATCACCGGTGATTTTTGCCGGTTTTTCCTGGTCATTTTGAGGAGAAATATTTCGTTCGAAGTTTTTTTCCATAGATAGGGGGTTAATGATGTATCTATTATAGAGCCTTTTGTTCGATGCTGCAAAGAGGTTGTTTTTTGACAAAAAGGGGACTTATCCGTATGATGCGCTTAGCATTTTGGCAAATGGGAGGGGCGGGTTTTGATCCGGCCTCCTGTGTTTTTCATAGGAAATTTGTCACAATGATATCAACCTGTGCTGTGTGTGCTCACCGGCCAGCGCGGGGAAGAATAATGGTGAGGGGTTTTGTTGATGCCCTTTGACAAAGGAGAACTAACATGGTGCCTTATTATGTTGACCAACGAAATCTGATGTTTTGGCCCAAAGTTTTTGGCTTTGATGATAGCCTGAGGACTTGGCCATTTCTTTCAGAAGAGCTAGTCGGGAAGGAAGATACTGCAGACCTTGAGTCTCAGGATGGGAAGATGAAAAGTACTATTTCTCCTGAGCTCATACAGGATTTCTTGCAGCAGACCGTTGAGTTCGCTGCTGATGAAATTGCCCCGCTCTATCTTAAGTACAATGCCGGTGTCGGTTTAGGACCGGGAGAAAGGGGTACATATTTTGAGAATGGAAATGTGTTTGTCCCACCTCCATACAGACGGGTCTTGAAGCTTTTTAATGACCTCGGTCTCGGGCGCATTGATATTTCGCCGGAAAACGGGGGTTTGGGCTTACCGCATTATGTTGAGTCGCTTATGGCCCTTGCCTATGTCGGTGCTGATCCACCGTTCGCCTTACTCCCCGGACTTACATTTTCGGGGGCACGGGTGCTTGAAAAATACGGCAGTCCATGGTTGAAGAAAGTTTTCTTGCCGAAACTTGTGAAGCAGGAGTGGCTGGCGGCGATGACCATGACGGAAGAGAAGGTTGGCAGTAATCTCCCGGACATGGAGACGATTGCTACCTGGAAAGAGGGAGATGTTTTCCTGATAAAGGGGCAGAAGGTTTTCATTTCAGGTGGAGATCATGACGTCACCGGAAATATTATTCATTTTTTGCTGGCCCAAACACAGATGCCTGATGGAACTTGGGAGATCAGTCTATTCGCGGTGCCGAAGTTTCTTGTTGATGAGGAGGGGAATATCATGGGTCCCAACGGTTGTACTACCCTTGGTATAGAGAAGAAATTAGGCTTAGATGAGTCGGCGACGTGCTCCATAGGTTTCGGGAATGGCGGCGGGGAGTGCATTGGTTATTTGATTGGAGAACTGGGTAAGGGTTTAAAGCAGCTTTTAATCAGCATGATGAATGAATCCCGGCTTTTTGTCGGGATTCAGGCCTGCAGCACCATGGCCCGTGCATATCGTCTCGCGCTTGTGCACGCCCGTGAACGCGATATTTATGAAGGGAAATTGATTGATCTCGAGGATGTTCGTCGGCGCCTGACCATGAGTAAGTGTCAAATTGATGGCTGGACGGCGTTGCTTCTTTTAGCGTCGTTTGCCAAGGATATGGCCAAGTTGGCTGATTTTAATGGTGACCGCGTCCAGAAGATGCAGTGGGAGGGGTTATTGGCTTTGTTAACTCCACTCTGTAAGATGGGCGCGTCCGATGCAGCCAAGAAAGTGATTGATAGTTGCAAGACTGTGAAGGGTGGGTGGGGCTATATCCTTGTAGAAGGGATTGCTTCTCTGCTGCGTGACTGTCATGTGTTCGACCTTTATGAGGGTGCCAATCCCGTAATGGTTGATCATGTGCTAAAGCGTGTTCTCCCTTCCGCGAATGGCGCTATCTGGGCTGGTCTGCAGGCGATGGTGGTGGCGGAGTGTGAGGAGTGGCAGGAAGCTGACACCCTGAGGACTGAGGCACAAAGTCTGGCTAATTTTTTTCAAGGCTTTGGAAAAATCGTCGCTGAGTTCGTTTCGATTTTTGTTGACGCCAAAAAGAAAAAAGAAGAACGGACCGTTCAACCCCACATTCTGGCGCATTATAAGAGCCAGTCGTATGCTTTCGTTGAAGCCATGAATCGTTTGTTGCTTTCGTACGTGTTGCTTAAAGGAGCGGTGGCTGCCAACAAGGCGCTTGATGAGAAGCATAGATTTCATCAGGCGAATAATTCGACCATCGAAGCCTATGATGCTGCCGTTGAAAATGATCCCGAATGTGCTTTTTATCTGGATAAGGTTGTCCAGGTTCGGTATTTTTTTCAGTGGGAGTTACCGAAGGTCACTGCGTTTTGCACCAGCTATAGCCGAGTTGGCAACGGTTACAGCGGCATGTCCTTCTGATATTTTTGCGGGCTGTTTTTTTGAAACAGACCTGATCGCTTTATGCTTTCAGGCCTGTTTTATTTTCTGCGGGCGAATTATTTTATCCAGACCGTTTTGATATTCATAAAAGCTTTGATGCCGTAGCTGGCGAGTTCGCGGCCATAGCCTGATTTTTTGATGCCACCAAACGGCATACGTGGGTCGGATTTCACCAGGCCATTCACAAACACGGCCCCGGCTTCAATTTGCGGGATGAGTTTTTTAGCGGTTTCGGTGCTTTTGGTCCAGATCGATGCGCCGAGACCAAAACGCGTGTCATTGGCCACCCTCACCGCTTCGTTGGCGTCTTTCACCGTAATCACCGCCGCTACCGGGCCAAACATTTCTTTGTCGTAGGCCGGCATGCCGGGCCGCACATCAGTCAAAATCGTCGGTTCATAAAACCAGCCTTTTCCACCCACGCGCTTGCCGCCGCACACCAGCTTCGCGCCGGCCGCCACTGATTTTTCCACCAGCGCAGCTATGTCGTTCAATCCTTGCTCTGTTGCCAAGGGCCCAATCTGCGTCGCTGTATCGAGCGGATCGCCAATTTTCAATGCGGTGAATTTTTCACAAAACATTTTTACAAATTCCTCGGCGCGTTCACTCACCACAATAAATCGTTTGGCCGCAATGCAGCTCTGCCCATTGTTCTGCAAACGGGCGGTGACGCCAATTTCACAGGCTGCCGCCACATCAGCATCGGCTAAAATAATAAACGGATCACTGCCGCCAAGTTCCAGGACACTCGGTTTGATTTCCCGTCCCGCCGTCGCACCCACCTGTACACCGGCGCCTTCACTGCCCGTCAGCGTTACGGCTTTCACCCGCGCATCGCTGATCAACGCATCTACCCGCGCCGACCCAATCAACAGATTTTGAAACACGCCCACCGGAAAACCGGCATCGACAAACACCTGCTCCAACGTTTGCGCGCTCTGCGGCACATTGGAAGCGTGTTTTAGTAAACCCACATTGCCGGCCATGACCGCCGGTGCCGCAAACCGCATGACCTGCCAAAAGGCATAATTCCACGGCATTACGGCCAACACTATGCCCAAAGGTTCAAAGGCCACATAACTTTCGCTGGCGTCCGTTTTCACCATTTCGGGTGCCACGATTTTGGCCGTTTCATCAGCATAGTATTCACACACCCAGGCGCACTTTTCCACTTCGGCCACGGCTTGCGTCACCGGTTTGCCCATTTCCTTCGTCAGCATTTCGCCATACTGCTGCTTGCGTTCGCGCAACAACACAGCTACCTTGTGCAGCAACACCTGTCGTTCGGTAAATGTCGTTTCCCGCCACTGCATAAATCTGCCCTGCGCCTGCGCAATTTTTTTTTCCAACTCAGTATCACTTAATTCAGCGAATTCCGCCATCGTCTCACCCGTCGTCGGATTTACAGAAATAAATTTTTTCATATATTTTGCATTAAAAAGCTGATGCGGTGCTTACGCCCGCCCGCGTCTAAATATTTTTTGTTATCGCACTCAGCTGGTTCAACACGCGTTCATTTTCTGAATAATCAATCGGCAATTCAACGACGTGAACCCCGCCATCAACAAACGTTTTTTCTAGCAACGGCACCAACTCGCGCGCCGTACTCACGCGATGTCCATGCGCGCCATAGGCCGCTGCATACTTCACAAAATCCGGATTGCCAAAATCCAGGCCAAAGTCCGTAAAACCGCTCGCCGCCTGTTTCCAGCGAATCATGCCGTACTGCCGGTCAACCAAAACCAGCACGGTGATATCCAACTTCAGTCGTACCGCCGTTTCCAATTCCTGCGAATTCATCATAAACCCGCCGTCGCCGGCCACAACCAAGACCCGCCGTTCCGGCATTACCAGCTTGGCCGCCATGCCCGACGGCAACCCCGCGCCCATCGTCGCCAGAGCATTATCGAGCAGCAACGTATTTTTTCGCCGCGCCTGATACTGCCGCGCAAACCAGATTTTGTACATGCCGTTGTCGAGCGTCACAATATCTTCTTCACCCATTACGCGCCGCACGTCGGCAACAATCCGCTGGGGAATCATCGGGAAGCGCGCGTCGTCAGCCGTTTCAGCGACATGCGCCACAAACGCCGTCTTCACGCGCAAAAAATGTTCAAAATCCCAGTGGGGCTGCGGCTTCACGAGCTCTTTCAGTTGCCACACCGCATTCGCAATATCGCCCACCACTTCCAGTTGCGGAAAATAAATATCATCAACCTTGGCCGTGAAAAAATTCATGTGAATAACCTGAGCGCTGCCGCGCTGCATAATAAAAGGCGGTTTTTCGACGACATCGTGACCGACGTTGATAATGAGATCGGCTTTTTCCAGGGCATGGTGAACGTAATCGCCCGCGCTCAATGCGGCTGTACCGAGAAATAACGGATGCTGCTCATCCACGACGCCCTTGCCCATCTGCGTATTGAAAAAGGGGATGCCGGTGGCGTCAATGAATTCGCGCAGCATTTTGGAAGTGAGTTTGCGATTGGCACCGGCCCCAATTAAAATCAGCGGACGGTGCGCGGTCGTGATCATGCTGGCGGCCTGGGCAATGGCTTTGGCTTCGGCCACCGGGCGGCGGACTTTTTTGACGGGAAAAATTTCCGCTTCAGTGGATTCGCAGGCGACGTCTTCGGGCAGCTCGAGGTGCACGGCTCCGGGTCGTTCTTCTTCGGCGAGGCGCATCGCTTCACGCACGCGCGAGGGAATGTTACCGGCATTGACGATCTGCGCGGTATATTTCGTGATCGGTTTCATGAAGTTGACCGTTTCGATGATTTGGAAATGGCCCTGCTTGCTGCGCTTGATCGGTTTTTGGCCGGTGATCATCATCATGGGCATACCGCCGAGGGTGGCGTAAGCGGCCGGAGTGGCCAGGTTGGTGGCGCCGGGGCCGAGGGTGGATAACGCGACGCCGGCTTTACCGGTGAGGCGGCCGATGGTGGCGGCCATAAAACCGGCGGATTGTTCGTGGCGGGTGGTGATGAGCTGGATGCCGGAGTGGGCCAGGGAGTTGAGGAAATCAAGGTTTTCTTCGCCGGGGACGCCAAAGATGTAGGAGACGCCTTCGTTTTCTAGGGCGCGGATGAATATGTTGGAACCTTTGCTTTTGCTGTGTTTTTGCGGCATAAATATATCATAACGTGACGGCTGGTTTGCAGCAATGGGGGAGCTTGGCGGCGATGCGGCGATGGTTTTGCCTTTCCCGGTGGCGCGTGGTAGTATCGAGGCATAGTCGCGAGACTAGAGTTTATTGAGTGTTTTTTGGTCTGTTGCTCTTTGAAAAAACAAAAGCAACTTTTTTTGTAACAAAAATTATCCGGAAAGGAGATGGTATGAAATTGTTAACAATGTTAGGTCGGTGGCTCAATTGGGGTGCTTCCAGCGATGATAAGGTGATTGAACTTTTCCAGAATCATATCGGATTGTGCTTGGACGCCAGTCAAAAACTTGTTAAATTATTTGATCTTCCGGGCGCAGGTGGAGAGTTTGCAACACTGGTTCAGGTAATTATTGATTTGGAGCGGGAGGCTGACGGTGTTGAAGATCAGGCAGTGAAAATTCTGGAAAGCACATTCATCACCACTGTTTTTGAACGGGAAGATATGCTTGGTCTAATAGCTGCGCAAGATCAGGTTATGAATGGGATAAAGAGAGTAGCGCATGCTATGAAGGCTTTTCATTTGATTCCTTCGCCTCAGGACCGGCCGGAGGGTCCGCAGTTTGCCGTGATAATTTTACAGATGGTTGTCTGTCTCGCTGATAATATCCGCGATATCCGATCCATGAAAACGCAGTCTCTTAATGGATCAGTGAAGATTATCAAGGCCCTGGAAAGACAGGCTGATGAAAAACTGACTGAGTGTCAGGAGACACTCTCAATTAAGTCATATGTGGGCGGTCAGGCCCAGAATTTAGAGGCCTACCGCTGTGACAATAACTGGCTGCGCGTTTTTGAGGAACTTGAGGACGTGACCGATTTGTGCAAGGCTGTCATGGAAAAATTGGCTTCCATGGCGCGCAAACGCGTTTCCCCATGAAAGGAGGTTGTGATGGGATTTTTCGCCGTTTTGGGTTTGATTATTGTTTTATTGATTGTCCTTGTTGCTGAGCTGGTGAATGGCTGGACTGATGCTCCTAATGCCATCACATCAGTCGTTGTTACTCGCGTTCTGTCGTTGCGGCAGGCGATAATTATGGCTGCTGTTGGGAATGTCATAGGCGCGATGTTTTTTGGTGAGAAAGTTGCTCAAACGATCGGAAAGGAGATTGTCGATGCCAGTGCGATTAACCTTGAGACAGTTTTTTCCGCGATGGTGGCGCTTATTTTATGGAGTAGCTTTGCAGCGACCAGAGGCGTTCCGACAAGTGAATCACATGGGTTGGTGGCGGGCTTGACGGGTGGGGCATTGTATGTTGGCGGCGCTGATCTTTTATTGGTAGGCGGCTGGATAAAGGTCGGGATAGGATTGGTGGTGCCGATATTTCTTGCTGGGGTTTTGGCATACGTTTTAGCCACACTTGTCATCAAAACCTGCGCCACCCGGAATCCAGCGCGCTGCAAAAGATTTTTCAGCACCGTGCAGATTTTTACCGCAGCCGGTATGGCCTGGGCACATGGAATGAATGACGGTATGAAATTTATCGGCGTTTTTTCCCTGGCGTGGCACCTGGGCGGGATGACTCCAGAAGTGATTATTGCTCCGTGGATTATTGTGCTGTGCGCTTTTGTTATGGGCGTGGGCACATGGTTCGGTGGAGCGACGATTATTTACAAAACAGGCTGTCAGATGACCACCCTGGAAAATTGGCAGGGTTGTTCTGCTGAACTAGCAGGAGCTATTGCCATTGTTTTGGCCACGATGTTCGGAATCCCTTTGAGTACGACCCATTCCGCCAATATGGCCATTATGGGAGCCGGAAGGGCCCGCGGCGCTCACGCCCTGAACTGGGGCGTGGTTTGGGAGTTGGTACGGGCGTGGCTTTTGACTTTTGCCGTCTGTCCTGTATTGGCCTTTCTCGTAGCTATGATCTCCGATAACCTTCTTAACCTTTTGTTTCGTTGACATGGATTTTCGTGCGGTTTCAGGCCGCTTCACATTTTTCCGGTTCTCTTTTGGTGGGAAAACTGGCGCTTTGTTTGTCTCGCGCCAGTTTATTTTTTTTCTGCCGCCACAATAAAAATACCCGGGTTTCCCCGGGCATTTTTCAATTATCTTCATCCTCGCCGTTGTCCTCATCTTTGTCATCATCGCTCTTGTCCTCGTCGTCTTCATCATCTTCATCTTCCTTGTCTTCGTCATCTTCTTTTTGTTTTTCTTCTTCCTCCTTTTGTTTCTCCTCCTCCTTTTTCTTTTCCTCTTCTTCTTTCTTCTGTTCTTCTTTCTGTTTCTTGGATTCCTTCTCCTGTTCTTTTGCCTTCTTTTCAGCTTCTTTTTGTTTTTCTTCTTCTTTTTTCACTTCTTCCTCAATAGCTTCCTCTTCTTCATCTTCGTTGCGGTCATTTTCATCCTCATCTTTGTCTTCGTTCTCATCCTCCTGTTCATCTTCATCATCACTGTCATCTTCGTTCAATTCGTCATCATCATTTTCCTGTTCGTCCCCATCTTCATCTTCGTTTTTATCTTCATCCTCATTACCCTCTTCTTTATCCCCATTCTCGTCCCCGTCTTTCGGTTTCTCGGCATACTTACCCTCTTTGGCTTCGTTGGCAAAGGTTTTGGCCTGACGCGCGAAAATATACGCCATGAAGAAATCGCCTTCAGCAAATTTCAGATTTGCCTGCGCGAGTTGGGTTTTGGCCTGCTCCAGAATGGCTCTGCCCTGGGTAACATCTTTTCCCTCCTTTTCTCTTTCGGCTATTTTTTCTTCAGCCTGGTCGATTTTCTTGGCAGCGTCTTCAATGCGGCGGGTGGCAGCTTCGGAGTAATCTTTGCCTTCATCTTCGTCGTCTTCCGGTTCGACTTTTTTACCTTCTAAAATATCCATGGCCGTTTCAGCGAGTTTTCTGGCTTCCTTACCAAGCAGCTGACTGGTGATAAAGTCATCCTGCTCGAGCGAGGCACGGGCCTGCGTCACGAAATTCGACGCTTCATTAATAAAGCTGATAGCTGTTGCTTTAGTGGCCTCATCGGCGTTGGTGTTTTGCAGGAGATTTTGCGCTTCGGTGATTTTTTCTTCGGCTTTGATGATTTCTTCCACGGCTTTTTCGCTCAGGTCATCAATAAAAACTTTTTTTCCTGAATCCGGACGCTGAATGAGTTTCGCAATTTCACGGGCCTGCCTGGCGAGTGCATACGCAACATCATATCTCTGGTCCTCAAGCGCTTCCTGTGACTGCGCCAGGAAATTTTTGGCTTTTTCGAGACGCGTCCGGTCGGCGCTGGCATCTTCACCGGCCGCTTCCTCGGTTGCGAGAAAAGTTTCAGCCGCAGCGATTTCTGCCTGTGCTTTGGTTATTTTTTTCTGCACTTCGGCGGCGAAATCGGCATCGCTGTCCTCATTTTCAAATTCGCGTTCGTGGATGTTGTCATCTTCATCTTCCGCCGTATCAAGCGCGTCACCGACGTGGTTTTCAGCGGCATCGTCGTTTATTTCGTCTTCAAGCGATTCGAGGGTGTCGATGTGTTTGGCGATAATGTCCTTGAGTTTTTCTTCCAGTTTGGTCGCATCTTCGCCCCTGAGAATTTTTTCCTGGATTTGTTGTTCGTATTTTTCGATCAGTTTTTGGTATTTTTCACTCAGTTTGGCGGCATATTTCGCTTTAAGTTTCCCTTCCCCGGCCAGTTTTTTCATTTCGGCCACCCGTTCTTCGGCGTGATCAAGCTGTTGCAGGGCGCGATTATCGTCGTTAAAGGTCAGCGCGTTGGTACGGACCCATTCGCCGAAAACATCCAGAAAGTAAAAGGGATTTGCCGGTGTCAGTCCTGGGTCGGGAAGGATCGGTTCCTTGGCCTGTGTCAGGCCGGGAGTCAGCGCCAGGAAAAATGCGGCGATGACGAGGGCGCTTATTTTCTTTCGTATGTTTTTCATAGGAAAAATTTTATAAAATTTTTATACTGTTTACGATTTTTTCGTATTGTTTTGTGAATGTTGGGGTATTGATGGCGTAAGTGATAAACAGGGATTGATATTTTTTCGGGTTGCTGTCGTTAAAGAAGATGATGACGAATTTTGTTCCGGGTTGTTCCGGATCGGTGGCCGTTATTTTTTTTGCTGTGCCGCCGGCGATCGTGATGGTTTCTTCATTCAGCGTTTCCACGTCTTCAAAGCCGGTGATTTGGCGTGCGAAAATAAAAGTTTCGTCGTCGGTTTCGTTGGTAGTGGGCGTAATGGTGAGAAGGAAAGTATTTTCCTCAGCGTTGATTTCTGCGACGAGCGGGTCCCAGTTTTTTGGATACTGCAGGGAAAATCCGTATTGTTTATCAGTTAGGGTTTTCCAGTCGTCGCTGGTGTCCGAGTTGGTGTTTGTTTTGACTTTGGTGTTGCTGTTTGACTGGCGCAATGCGGCCGTGGTGTTGGTTTCTTTTCGAGATGGCACGTCGGCAATGGTGGTGTCTTCGTTTGGCGTGGTCGTGATGCTGCTGCTGCGGTTTGGCGTTTGTGGCACGGCGTTTTTATTCTGTTCATCCAGGCGCAGGCCGAAGTACATGCCCGTCGCGCTTATGCCCAGTAACAGTATACCACCAGCAACGATAAAAAGAGTATGCCATGTTTGTCTGTTTTTTGGTGATAGGGGGGTCGTGGGTTTTTGCGCTATTTTTGCGCTCGGTTGCTCCGCGCTTTTTGCCGCCGGTGCCGGCGTGGTTAGAGATTTTTGTTTGGCGTTGGGTTTTGCCATATCTTTACGGTTTATTGGCTACGCAGGCGACGACATAGCCCGGTTTGTTGCATATATAGAGCGCGCTGGTTCCTTCGGGGCATTTGCATTCAAGGGTATAGGTGCGGCCGACGCCTTCAGGACAGGTTTTTTGCTCGCAGGCAATGGTTTCACGCGAAAAGTAAAATCCTTCCGGGCAGTCACCTTCCGCTGGTGGTAAGTCCGGGTAGCCTCCGATCGCGCAGCCACTGCTCGACACCACAATACCGTTATCCAAAAGTTTATTCCCGTTCTCATCCGTTGTGCCGTCATCATCAGCATTCACATTACCGTTGCTTTCTTCGTCTTCTGAATCGTCATCAGCATTCACGTTTTCATTCTCACTGCCTTCATCAGCGCTATTCGTGTTGTTGTTTGCATTCGTGTCTTTCTCTTCTTCTTTCTTGAGTTCAAAATCAATCAAACTCTGCACCACATCAAACTGCGGCGCTGACACGGTCTGTTTGTCTTCTAAGTCACCCGCAAATGCGCGCAGCTCTACTGTCCGCCAGGGCAATGCCGCAATCTGGTAAAAACCATCTTTGTCGGCGGTTACACCTGTCGAAGCGTCGTCGGTGACATCGGCTTTGGCTACCACTGCACCCGTGTCTTCGTCATAGACCGTTCCTTCCACGCCCATCTGATGAGTGGCTTTGAGTAAAGCGCGCCAGGCATCAACGCGCCCGAAGGATTCGGCAGCCAGGGCAGCGGCCGGTTCGGCGGTATCGGTGAGAATTTCTTTGACCTGAGCAGCGGTCAGGGCCGGTCGTTCAGCGCGAATCAGTGCCGCCACTCCGGCGACGAGTGGTGTGGCCATGGACGTGCCGCTCATGTAGTCATATTTGTCCGTAATCGTGCTGTAGATGTCTTTGCCGGGTGCAGCGATATCAACGCGCGGACCTTTGTTGGAGAAATTTGCCAGTGCATCGGTTGTGTCGGTGGCGGCGACGGTGACAACCGAGTCGAAATTCAAAGTGTTGAGGGTGGCATCACCGGCATCATTGCCGGCGCTGTGCACAATCAGTTTGTCTTTTTGCGCCAGGAGTGTGACGGCCGGCGCGAGGATCACGTCAATATCATCGCTGATTTTTTTCTTTTCGGCAGCGGTGAGGGCGGGGAGGTTGTTCTGCGCCCGCCAGGCGTTGGTAGACCACCAGTTGTTGCCCATGCTTATGGAAATAACTTTGACGCTGGGGCAGCGGGCGAAAAATCGGAAGGCATCGGCGACGCGGGCCATGCTGTGGGTTTTAGCAGGGACGATACGCGTGCGCGGAGCAATCCCCGTCATGCCGCGGTCGTTGTTGAGTTGCATGGCTATGATGCCGGAAACGTGGGTGCCGTGGTTGTTGCTTATTTTCAGGTCTTCATTGCTGTAATTGGCACGTGCCACGGTGAATGTGCCACCCAGGTCGGGGTGCTTGAAATCAAAACCGGCATCAACAACACCGACGAGCGTTGACGAGCGGCCGAGTTCGATTTCCCAGGCCGGTTCGGCGTTGATTTTTTTCAGCCACCAGTTATTTTTTGCGCTGGCGTAGTCGGGGTCTTTGGGTATCACATTTTCTCCCAATATATATGACGGTATGGCCGCGACGACTTTGGATTCTTTGTTGATTTTTGCGATGGTCTCGTCAACATCGGCTTTGGTGGTGAAGGTGGACAGTAAAATTTCCGGCGTGTCGGCCACCAGCGTGAGTTTGTGTTTGGCTTCCAGAGCGGTGCGCTCCGTGCCGGTCGCGTCTTCGGTCCAGCGTATGACGAGTTCGTTTTTGATGGCGGGTGTGCCGTCTTTACGCGTGATGACATCTTTTTCTTCGGTCGGTGGCATGAAATCGAATTCGCCCGTCAGAACGGGAATGTTAATGGCAAAGTGCTGGCCGTTTTCCGAGACAATAATGTCTTCTAATTGGGTTTCACTGTTTGCGTCGGTGCCGCCGTATCCGGAGGAGAGGATATAGGCGCCGACGGGGACATTGGGAAACGTGAAGTTGCCCTCACTGTCGGCCGCTACGGAAAAATTGTCCGTGCCCGAGCTGAGTTGGACGCTTTGGCCCGGAAGTGGCGTGTCGGTGATGTCGGCCACCGTTCCGGTGATGGTCACTTTTTGTCCGCGCTGTTCATCGCGATCGCCGTTCAGGTAAAATAAAACAAGCCCCAAGCCCAGACCGATGATGATGACACCGACGGTGCCGAGGACAAACCAAAGGATATGTTTTTTGTTCATAGGGTATGATTTTTGATTTGCGTCTATTATATCACGTTTTGTCTGCTTTTTCGATCCGACCGCTATTTTTTAGCTTTTTTATCCGGACACCAATCCCACAGCATCTGGAACCAGGTTTTGAAACTGTCGGCCAGTTCCTGGTTGATCATCACAAAAATCGTTCCATTTTCCCCGAAATTTCCCACGTCGACGCTCGTGAAGGTAACGACATGATCGCCGAAAATATCGAGCACGGCTGATGTCGAATATTCCTTGGGCAGAATTTTGTATTGACCACCGACTTTTTTCAACACGTCGGGCAGCGTTTCGCTGACACGGTGATCATACAATGTATAGTAATTTACTTTTTTGCGCGCCATTTCTTTTTGAAAATCGCGCAGGAAACGTTGGTCGATGGTTGGTGTGAACCATAAACCCTTGGCGCCGAGAAAATAGGTTTCTTCACCGATGCGGGCGACATCGCGCATGTAGTTTTTAAAGCCCTCGATGCCTTTGTAAATATAGGCAGCTTCGGTGGCGGGTTTGGTTTCGTAAAGTTGCGTGAGTCGGGGGAGAATATTTTGCAATGCGCGCTGTTTTTCGGTGACGACTTCGAGGAGTTTGTTGGGGTGGACGGCGCGGTAGATATTTTCACCTTTTTGAAAGATTTGAAACACGAGGCCTTTTTCCAGCAAGCGGTTGAGGGCATCGTAGACATTGCGGCGGTGGATGTTGCCCTGCTTGGCAATAGTGGAAACCGAAGTTTCACCGCTTTTGATGAGGGTTTCGTAGATTTTGGCTTCGTTGGGGGAGAGGCCGATCTGTTCGAAAATAGGGCTGTACATAAGGTTTTTATTGGCTGAATGTATAAGGTGGTGATAGATAGCACCCCAAGGTGCTGTTGGCCACTCAAAGACCTTACTTTATCATACGGGAGCTTGTCAATCGTGTTAGTTCTTTAACATAAATAACGGAGGCAGTATGCAATTATACGATTACCAACAAAAAGTTTTTGAGAAAATTACGAAGAGTAATGATACCCGTCAGCGTTTTGCCATTCGAGGGGAACATGGTTCAGGCAAGACAACGCTTTTGATGGCATTGTGGCAGCACTATGAACAGCAGAGAAAAAAAGTGATCTATATTAATGGGTTGATAGTTGGTTCGGCTACGGATACTGGTTTTTTAGTCATTGCTGAGGAGCTTGGAATTCAGGGAATTTCGTCCAAAGTGAGTTCCTCATGGCTGAGGTATGTCATTGTGCAAGAGCTTCGGATTCAGCAGTACGGCGATAAGCTCCTTTTCCTGTTAGATGAGATGTATGCCTGCAGTGGTGAATTTCAGGGTTATCTCCGGGCTTTATGTGAGCAACGTAATTGCAGTCTCATTGCCACCCGCCATTTTCAGGATGAGTCCGCCAAAAGTCCAGGATATATTTCACCTTTGTATGCATCTCCTTTGGAGGGGATTATCCAGGCATTGCACCTTCACAAATCGAAATAAATGGTTTTTATTCTCCAAAGCACGCGGTGGCTTTGGAGAATATTTATTTTTTTTTGCCGTGGGTTTCTTTTTGATTTTTTATCGGCTTTGGCGCGCAGACTGGCCGCCACGGCTTTGTCGATCCACTTCGCCAGTGCCCGTTTATTTTCCAGAATATCTTCAGGCAGCTGCCAATAGGTGAGGGAAGTTTCTTTGCCGTTTTTCATGGAATACACGAAAGGTTTGCTGCCCACGGCTTCGTAGTCAGCGCGATTCTGTTCATCAACTTTGAAATACAGTTCGCCGTCGGCGATAATGCCGAAAATCACGCCGTTTTTGTAAAATCCCCAGCCGCCGAACATCGGCCGCCAGCTGATATCCGCCATATCGGCAAAAATTTCACCGGAAATATACTCAAAGAATCCCTGGTCTTTTTTCATAGTTATGAACAAAGATTGATATTTCCGGTCGCTGTCATTAAAGTCGTTCGGGTTTTGCGGTACGGCGTTTCTGTTGTCTTCATCGGAAGTGAGTTAGACGGTTTGGTTGCGACCGTGCCAAGGAAAAACCAGACAATGTGTTTTTTATTCATACGGTGTGAATTTTTGATTTGCTTGTATTGTAACACTTTTTGGTGGATTTTTCGATTGCCGAAGCTTTATTCCTTTATTGCGTTTGCGAGATACGAGATAGTGTTTGGAAATTTGTCTTTTCGACATACTCCTGTTAGAGTATGGATAGTTAAATGTATGCAAAATTTTTTTGAGATATGTTTTTGCAGTCAGGAAGACTGTCCAAACTAAAAAATTATGGCCCAAAGAAACAGCCAGGAAATAGAAAAAATAAAGCAACTTCTCCGCATCAGAAAGTCTTTAATCATGCGACTCAGTCAGCTTGATCTGTATGGGCAAAAGATTCAGGAAGTAAGAAAGAAATACAATTCCTATGGCAAATCCTGAAATGAAATTTAGACCGGAACGGGAGGTTCCGCAACATACGGATGAGCCATTATCCAGAGATCGTATATTAAATTTATCTCCTCAGGAGACGGTGAATTACCTTGGTTCTCTTGAAGAGACAGGAGATCTGGAAAGTTTTTTGGAGGACGCTGCTGAGGATGAAGCTCTGAAAGCCCACTTGAGCTATTGGGAAAAGTGGCTCGAGAAAGATCAACAAGCCCTCCTTGAAAAGATCATTGATAGAAAAAAAGAGATTTATCCTCTCAAAAGTGAATCCCTGCCGCTTGAATTGGAAAAGAAATTCACTGAGAAACAGTTGGAAATGATTTTTTCCAATGTGAAAGCAATTCAGCTTACGTTTGGGTGTTCGAAAGGTTGTGCCTTTTGTGGTTTCGATGCCATCAAAGGCGTGAGAGAGCATATACCGTATTCCCAACTCGCAAATATGTTTCAAAGATATGGAAAAGAACTATCGAAGGGCGAGCCATTTCTTTACTGGGCATCTGAACCGTCAGATTACGCCTCAAAAGAGGGCCTGGAGGATCGGACTTATGAAGATGTGCACGAGCTCGCCGTACAATACGCCGGTTACGATCCAGGTGTGACATCTTTCAACTTAACCGACAAAAAATGGATTGATTTTATGGCCCGCAAAACATCAGCATATCGAACTGGCAGGCGATTAAGTGTTTTCGGCATGAAAGAAGAAAAATTGCAGGCGCTTCAGCATCGTGTACGGGAAAGCGAGGAAGAGATCAAATTTTCCGGAAAAAAAGCGCAGAGAGTTTCGTTATTTGGAAAAGAATATAAGCACGTAAAAGGTATGGGTAAGACTTTTGAGGAAGAGGAAGATGTGGAAGATGTGCCGAAAGCGGGCATTGCCTGTGTTGATGGTGTGCTTCTTACACCAAGGGGTCTTTTTAATCTTTTCGTTATACCTATCTCAAGGGAGTATCCGCAGGGTGTCATTATAACCCCACTTGAGAAAATCAGTGATGATCCGGTAAAATCGGGTGATGAATTGAGAGAAGTTATGCGCAGAAGTGTGGTTGAGGGGGAATATTCTCATGCAGGTGCCATATCAAAAGGAGAAGAGTTTCAGAGATATTTCGGGAGATTTCCTAAAAAGGCGAAAGTGAGTACAGCCCAGCAGAGATACTCTGTGTCGGTTGATAAATATGGATACGTTCTCGAGTGTAAACTTATCGAAAGCGACGGTGAGAATTTGACCACTGTGGAAAAATAACGAAAAATTTTTCGATTCTTCGCGTCCGCTAAGCAGAGAGATTTTTTATTTTACACTTTTTTGTTTTTTCTGATATTTGGGGTACTGTTTTTTTTCTTCATCATGACTCCCACGATGACGATGACCACTATAATTCCAGCCACGACCGGCACTACGATTTTGTAATTTTTCAACCAATCTTTATACGTAGTGTTTTTTGCGCCCGCCGAAGACGGGGTTGATGCAGCAACGGTCGCAGAATCCTGCGTGCCGGCAGCTGCGGGTTCGCCCAACACCGTTAACACAAACGGATAGTTGGCGGTCGGCACATCGCGGCCAAAGACTTCCAGAATATATTTTCCGGACATGGCATCAGTAACGGTATAGGTAAAGGGTGGTTGTGAAACGGATTCTTCCGTCACTACTTTCCCTTTGGGATCGGTGATTTTCAGATCGAGCGCGCTGCCACCAAAGTTGAGGACAACATCAAAATCACCGTCACCCGTGGCTGTGAATGTATACGCCTGTGCCTCTCCCTTTTGAATGCTGTCCACTATTTCCACCAGCGCATCTTCATTTTCGCCGCTCAAGCCGCGTGCAGTCTCGGCCAGTTCCGCCGCCTGTGCCCGCGTCGCGAACCAGTTTAAAATTTGACTGACATCGGCGGAAACCTGCGCTTCATCGTGAAAACTCGTGTACAAAACTTCACCTTCTCCGGCCTCGAAAGAAACCACATAGGGAACATCCTCCAATGTTTCACCGGTGGGAAAGGTGATGTTCAGATCGTCCAGATTTTCGGGGTTCGAAAGATCAAGCTGGGAAAGATCGAAATTTTCCATCGCTTTTGAAAAATCAATGATGGGCGCCGGACCGCGCATATAGACACGACCGGCTGTGCCCGTCATCACGACCCAGTTGGGCAGATCGAAAGTGATGTCAACCCGACCGCGGCCGATGGTGGCACCGAGACCGGCATCCGTCACTTTGGCTGAAAGGGTTCCCATGTTACCCATGCGCGCGGAAGAAGCGCCCCCGAGGATTGATTCACCCTGATAAAAACTGATTTGACCGGGGAAGGCCGCACTTATCAGGCCTTCGGTGTAATCGGAAGCATAGACCACGCCGCCTTCTTCCACGTACTGGCGCAACACCGGCGCTGCACTGTCGATTACGGCGTCGATGGCGTCGGAACAGTTCAGGTACAGCGCTGAATATTTTTTCAGCGTGTCCAGATCGGCCAGGTCGGTTTCGGCGATGACATCCGCTGAGAAACCCATGGACGTGAGTACAGCGCCCATGTCGTCGTAGCCGGCGGGTGTGACCCCCAGTGTGGTTTCGGCCGATGTCTTGTGCGGCAGAAAAAAAATGAGACCAAAAAACAGCCCCAATCCGAGACTTAGGAAAGCGCGTTTTCTCATATGATTATTTTTTATTTTTAATACTGTCGTAAGTATAGCACAGCTCCATTTCGCCTGTCATTTCGCTTATTGCGGCTTATGGAGCAACTCAAATGTTGTCTGCTCAGCAACGCCTTCAACCGAACGGTCATACACCTTGCGCGCAAAGACGCCACCACTATTGACTATCTCCCAATCCTGGAGAAGGAAGGTGGCGCTGTTCTCACTATGAATTTTTGTCATTTCAGAACGATGCGCAGAAAAAAATCCATTCAACCAAAAACGTGAATCGTGGACAAGTAATTCATAATCTGATGTGGAACAATCGTATGTTGCCGCGCCGTTGTCAGTGATCTTGAGTGGTAATTCTATTTTCGGTTGGGTTCCGGTTTGTACTGAAAAAGTTGTTGGCTCCACGGTGAATGTTTGGTTTACCACGGCTGATGAACATGGGTTATCGCCGCTTTTGGGATTTGTTTCGGGGATGGTGTTGGTGCCGGTTAATTTCAGCGTGTTTTCATCGATTGTCAGTGGTACTGTGCCGGACAGACTTGCTATTGATCCGAAATCGTCGGTGGTAGAGGTAATAGAGAGCTCAAAATTCGTGCACTGGAACGCTTTGTCCAAGGCGTTTTTTTCGTCACCGATGCCGTGGACCTGGGCAAATTTTGCCAGCCACATCAAACGGGCTGCTTCGGTGATATCTTTCTTTTCGCGACAACGTTTGCTGGATTGATCAACAGCGAAGGTAAAAGCTTTTTCCAGCAATGCATCGGCTTCACTGAGTTCTGAACGGAGATTATCCTCGTAACCATAGGACTGAATCACGCTTCGCCAGCTCAGGTATTCATGATAGGCCTGTTCAAACAGCGCGTCATCGCCGGCAGCTGCCTGCGTCTGTTTTTTCACTGCCGCCTTGTACCAGTTGCGTAAAATATCAATAATCTGTTGCGTAGTCGCTGCGTCTATAGTACCTCCATCTTTAAGTTGATTTTGGGTAATTATTGCCAATTTTTGCGTGGCCTGAGCGCCCTGTGCCGATGGTGTGTACGTGTTTTCAACATAATCGGGAATGACGATCAAACCGTAACCACTGAATCCCGTCAGGGACAGCGTGGCCGTTGTGTCGTTCCATTTGACCGGGAGGTAATGAAATTCCTGGCCATCGTCACTGTAGCCAAAACCCACCACGGCCTTGGTTGCGGTCATGTTTTCCGGCAGCGTAAATTGTAGATTGCTCGCTTGATTGAGTTGTAAGCCATTGGGTTGTGCCTGGACTCCGGCTATCAGCTCTGTTCCGGTTGGTAATCCGTTCAGGCTGGCGATTTTTGTGAGGCTCATGTCGGTAGCGTCAAATACGGCGTTGGCCGGGAGCTGCAGGTTCACCTGAGCGGCGGTTATGTCGAGATCTATGGCGCCGCCGGTTTGATCAATGGACTTTGCCACCGTTACACTTTCAGCAAGAGTCGGCGTCACCGTTAAGGGGTTGGGGTTATCGGTGAATACGGTCTTTCCGGTAAATACAAATTTCCACACGAGCACACCGGCAATCAGGACTATGATGACGCCGACTATTCCGACTAATTTTGTTTTTGACATATGATTTGGTGCGTTATGTGTTTTTATTTTATATCATTAAGTATACCACGATGCCATTTCGCGTGTCATTTCGCGTGCCATTTGATTCAGGTCGTGATTTCGGAACGAAAATCCAGTTGATGTCCTTTTTGATTTTTGTATGCTAAGCTTGCTTAATAATATTTAACCATTTGTGTATGAAGAAAACAACCTGCAAGAATCTTCGTGGCGCCTGTGATGCTGAGATTCAGGGCGCAACGGCCGAAGAGATGGGAGAGAATTCTAAGAAGCATGTTATGGAGATGGTAAACTCCGGGGATGAAGCACATAAAGCCGCTATGGAAAGCATGATGCAACTCAGTCAGGAAGACCAACATAAGTGGTACGAAGATTTTAAACAGGGCTTTAACGCGTTGCCAGAGGCTTAAGATTTTGCGCCATAAAGTCGCCGGGAATGGCGACTAAATTCATAAATACATACATGGTGTATTGTAGTATAACATTGTCTGGCAATATAACAAAATGATAAGATGTGAATATCTATGAATAATGTATTTATTTTCCACGGAACAGAGGGATGCCCCGAAGAAAACTGGTTTCCGTGGCTAAAACAAGAATTGGAGTAAAAGGGCTGTAAGGTCTTTGTGCCACAATTTCCATCGCCACCAATAGTGCCAGCAAAAATAGCAGAGTGGTTTGATGTTCTAAAAAACTATGAGCAATACATAAATGAAAATACTATTCTTATTGGTCATAGTTTAGGTGGAATATTCGCTTTGCGAATACTTGAAAAATTAGAACATCCTATAAAAGCTGCTTTTTTTGCTGGAACGCCTGTCGGCGTTCAACCTATTGCAAATTATGACAGAGATAGTAATTTTAGCGGTTTTATTTTCGATTGGGAAGCAATCAAAAAGAAAGCTCAACATTTTGATGTTTTTCAATCTGACAACGACCCTTATGTCGGTTTAGAAAATGGGGAAGAACCTTCAAAAAATCTTGGCGTTGAGCTTTCTTTTATACCGAACGCCGGACACTTCAACAAAAGAGCTGGCTACCTAAAGTTTGAGAAATTAAGAGATAAGGTTTTAAAAATTTTGGAAAAATAATTTGTATGGCAAACATATCATCAAAGTTAGGGCAAAATATGAAGCGTATTAGAACGAAAAAGAATATGTCGCAAGGCGACATTGCTCGTGCGTTAGAAGTTGATAGAGGTTATATCAGCAACATTGAAAGCGGAAAGAAAAATCTCACGCTTGCGACAATTCAAAAATTAGCCGATGCGCTTAAAGTATCGGCAGATGAATTATTGAAATAAATATGGAAGATAGTTGCTCTAGCCGATAAATATTTTCAAAAGTTTATTAAAAAATCAAATGAAAAGGTGAAAGAATTGAAGACCCGTGCAGAAAGTTATTTATCTAATATCAAAAAGGAGATAGGATACTAATTATGAAATTTAAAGCTGTAATTTTAGACTTAGACGGCACAACTATACCAAACAGAAAAGATGGTATGCCATCCAAGCGAGTAATAGATATTATTCATCAACTCCGAGGACATGTTTCAATTAGCGTCGCTACTGGCAGGGGTTTAAATGGCTGTAAGGAAATTTTAAAAAGTTTAGGCTTAACTTCACCTTGTATCGTGAACGGTGGAACGAGAATTGTTGACCCAATTACTGAAAAAATTATATGGGAAAAAGAATTAGATAAATCTCAAGTGGAAAAAATAATGGAGGTCGCAAGAGAGTATCATTATCCGGTTCTCTTTGGCGATGAGTTAGAAGGCGAGCACCCCAAATCAAAAATTATTAAAAATAGAGAAAGAATAATTTATATTGAACCCGTAACAAAAGAAGACACGGAAATTATTCTTGAAAGACTAAGCAAAATTCCAGATGTTACAGCTCACAAAGTTATTTCTTGGACACCTCACCGCTTTGACATTCATATCACACATTCCGAAGCAACCAAGCGTCATTCACTGGAGATACTCCTTGAGATATTGAAAGTTCAAAAAAGCGAAGTGGTTGCTATTGGAGATAGCAATAATGATTTGCCGCTTTTTGAACTCGCTGGCTACAAAATTGCGATGGAAAATGGTTCAGAGGAATTAAAAAATAAAGCCGACATGGTAGCGCCTTCTGTAGCAGAGGATGGAGTGGCGATAGCTTTAGAAAAATTGTTTATAGAAAAAGAATAGTCGCCAATTTTCTCAAAAAGGAAAACCGAAGCCCGCGCGGATTCCTCCCCAGACCCCTCCTCCGCGCGGGCGAGTCCGTCGCCCCGCCTCCTTTGTCCCAGAAAAGAAAAATAGTGGCGGGGCGCATCATTTCAGATTTCGCTTTTTGGATTTGTGTATCAGATTTGGTAAAATAATTTCAAAAGTTTGTGAAGGTTTTAATTCGGGAGCCCTATATAAAAAACCCGCCCGTGGCGAGTTTTTTTATATTTGGCTCCGGGGGTGGGATTCGAACCCACGACCCATCGGTTACACGTATCCTTATGTTTCTATAAGGGGTGGACTATATCTTCACCATAGCTTTCGCTGTAGGTGCTTTGGTATCTAGTCTCTACGGCGCTCTCCACGAATGGAGTTCCCACGGTATTACCCTTTGTTTTTTCGCACAAGGCAAATTTCACAGGAGGGCTTCACCGTTATCCCAAAGAGTTTCAGCCAAAGTTTCCTTTGGAAGCTGCGTTTATGGTTCACAGCCGATTGCTCTACCGCTGAGCTACCCCGGAATACTATCGCCGGCCGCACATATATAACGCGTATGTTTCAGCGCATTTTCGGCCAACAATGTCATCAAAATACCACAAAGCCCTTTATGGGTCAACTACCGCACCATGACAAAAATCCCGTCATACTCTATAATAAACACATTCACCCGCTTGTCGAAAAACAATGAAAAAAACACTCTATTTTATTCGTCATGGCGAAAGCCGCGACGAAGCTGAGGGCTGGTTTTCCGGCCATTCCGATCACCCGCTCACCGAGCAGGGTCAAAAACAGATGCATCACATCGGTTTTCGTTTTCATGTCACGCCGCTTGATGCTATTTATGTCAGTCCACTCGAGCGCGCACACGAAGCTGCCCGCATCATTGGCCGTTATGTTCTGGCCAACATCATTGTCGAAGGTGGTCTCACTGATTGGAACCGTGAAGGTCTGCTCACCGGTCTCACACCGGAACAGGCGCAGCGTCATTACCCGGAAGAAGTTCGCAAGTTGGCCTACTACCGCTCCCATGCACTCCAGGGTGAAAAATATGAAGATTTTGTTCGTCGCGTTCATCAAACCTTCGAAAAAATTCTGGCGTCAGATGAAGATCGTATCATGATCGTTGCTCATGGTCGTGTCATCGGCACCTGGCTCAAAGAAATTCATGCCATCAGTGATGATCCGCAGCAGATTGATCATCCGGCCCATGCGCTGGAAATGCGCGTCAACCGCAAACTCCAACCCGAAATTCTCAACAGCTACGTCATCCAAGGCGTGTAGAACTTCTATTTTTGCTACATCCCTGAAGGGTCTGTCCCTGAAGTAATTTTTGTCATAACCATGTCACGCTCTAAAAAGTCCTCTCCGTTTCACCTAGCGCCGTTCGCCCGTGGTTTTTTGTGCTATGCTGCTGCCGTGGTCGCCTGGACTGTCGTACTCGCGCTCATCCTGCAAATCGTGCCCAATCCATCGGTCGCACTTGTCGAAATACTTTCCTCTGGCCATCTTGTGCTGGTTATAGTATTCTTGAGTTTGGGAATTGCCTACCGCAAAAAGAATATTTCTCTGGCCTGGGGATTTGGCGCCGGTATCGCTTTTTTCGGCGGCATTGTCCCGCTCCTTATTTTCACCTTTTCTTCATAAATTGGCGCGCCCGGCCTACAGACACTTGCCACGGCAGGCGCAATTCGACCACCTATGCGCAAATATTTTTTTCTTTTTCTCAGTCTTGTTTTCATCTTCGCCCCAACCACCCAAGCTTTGGCCTACAGCAAAGAGCAGGTTGGGTTGAATGCCCATTGGGCCCTGGGCGGTTTTGGCAAAGACAGTAAATATGAAAAACGGCTTGATGAAAGTCGCACCAAGTGGGTGCGCGAGCATTTTTATCATGAAGTCCTTATGGGTCCGGACCGCGGCGCCTGGTTGTCACGTTATGATCAGACCATGAACAACTACCGTGATCTTGGCATTTCGGTGGTGGGAATGCTGGCGTACGGCACGGAGCACGGTGATTTTTCGCCGCCAACGCAGCAGGAATGGGAAAATTATGTACGCAGTACGGTCAAGCGGTATACGTCTTCCGTTCGCGTGTGGGAAATATGGAACGAACCTGACTCACCCGATTTTTTGGAGCCCAATAATCCGGAACATTATGTGCCGCTGTTGAAATCGGCGTACGAAGTTATTAAAGAAGTTGATCCGACCGCCACGGTCCTCACCGGCGGTTTGTCGCAGCTCAATCGGTCGTGGGTGGAACGGTTGTACACTGATGCTGACGGCTCGTTCGACGGTATTGCCATGCATATTTATACCTGCCGCGAACCCAACCATGATCTTTTGCGGCGTCAGTTGAGTGAAGTTGATGCCGTTATTCAGGCGCACAACCCGGGCGAGCAGGTGTGGATTACCGAAGCCGGCTGTTCGGCTTCCGGCGGCATCAGTCAGGCGGCGGCGCTGCAGTACAATAAAGACATGCTCGACATTGTTTTTACGTATCCATGGGTGAAGAAAGTTTTTTTGTACAATATCCGTAATCGCGAAGAGGTGAATGAGTATGAGAATAATTTTGGGTTGTTGACGGTGGACATGAAGCCGTTGCCGGCCTGGGATTGGTATTCGTTGATTTTGATCGGACCGTATGATAAGGAGCGGACGGGTCTGGGTAAAGAAGAGGAGCGCGCGGCTGACTTACGGCGGCGGATGGAACATTCGTTTGGCGCGGGTTTGATTCCGGTGTCGGCAGAGAATTGGCCGCAGTTTGTGTCGGCGTATGTGTATGGCGGCTATCCGGTGCAGGCGCTGGTGCAGGCGGCGCGGTTTGGCGGCAAGACGGTGCATCCCAGTATTGGTTGGGATTCGTGGAAAAATACGGATGAGTACAAGGGCTTCATCGGCAAAAATTGGAACGAGGGGCGGTTGGTGTATGCGTATGGCCAGCCGCGACAGTTGTTTGATACAGAAGTGGCCAAGTCGCGCGAACTGCAGCAGGCGATTTACAGTCAGTACGATAGCCCACGTTTAGGTATCAGTTTTGACAACTGGCCGAAGTTGGTGAAGGCGTATGTATATGGCGGTTATCCGGTTGAAGCGATTGTTCGTGCCGGGTTGTATGATTTTGCAACGGTGAGTGAGACGGTGAAGTGGTCAGAGTGGCGCGGCAGTGCGGAATATCAGGCGGCAATAGGGAAGTCAGTGCCGTTGAAGGCGGAGTAGCTCAGATTGGCGCGGTTTTGATTGATTCTTTTGGCCAAGAAGGCTACTTCAGTTTTGCAGGCTATCGATCGTGTTATTTCTTCTTGAGCAAAAAAACTTCCTGAGGAGCCGAACCATGGCTAGCGCCAACACTTACCATTATCATGGACGCGTCAGGCGAAACCATGACATCGCCCACGAGGACACCTTGTTGGGCTGCCTGATTCCTGAGCTCCTTGTCGAGTGTCTGTGCCGGCTGTGACGTATTCGCACTGAGATTGTTATCTGAGGCGTCTTGATTCACGAATTTTTCTTGCCCCGCGGCATAAACATAGGCACGCTCCTTATCTGAAAATATAAATTCATCCGACGATGACCAGCCCTGAAATCTATATGAAGGCCCTAAAGAAAGTTTTTCACCGCCCCAGTAATAATAATTTTTGAAAGGATTATTTGTTTCTGTCCGCCTGGTTGTGACGCGCTGGACTCGCCACTCGGAAGAGAAACCCGTGTACTCTATGGTTTTGTGCGGAATAACAAGAAATGAAACTATAAACAGCGCCAGACTGGTTGCCAAAACAGAGACAAAATTTTTTTGCTTTCGCAGTTTATACATAAACCAAATATGCAAAGCCGTAACTACAGAAAGAAAAATAATCAGAAGTGTCAGGACCGCGATATACATGGTATCATCTTTCCCGCTCTCGATGAGGAAACTTGGAATCATGATCGGAAGTTGATACACGCCCCAAAAAATTCTGAATATGAAAAAATCTACTTTGATAAAGTAGGCTGAAAAGTAACCGATGAGAATAAAAATGTCGAAAACTATGAAGGCTATAAACATAAAATATTTACACAAGCATGTATAGCACGTTAAACCAAAATTATTCACAGTACCCCTTCTGAGCAATGGCATACTGAAATTTTCCTCCCTCAATACCTTGAATAGTTCTTACAAAGGTTCCTGCCGTTTTATTTATACCGATCACATCTGAATCCCAAGACGACTCCATCTCTAGGGTTATATAGCCTTCTCCATCGTATTTTTTATTATATTTTCCCCATGTTTGACCTTCTGCACGTAAAAATTCAGGTGTGTCTGTATTGAGTTTTGTTAGTACAAATGTTTTTTCATCATAATACGGTAAATAAAGACCACCACGAGTACGTGTTGTATGAATAACGTGACACATCAAGGTTTCTCTGTATTGAAAGTCGTTATTTTTCTTTACATCTTGATGATCAAAGCTTCTAAAAAATTGCATATAAAAAAGCCCTATAAGTTCTATAAAGACAAATACGCAAAGTATAATTATGAGTACACGATTTTTATTTGTAAAAATATTCATATGCTTAATTTAGTTATGATAAGTGCAGTAAAAATGCAAGATAACCATATTGATCGTTTCATGCTTTTCTCCATTTCTTTCTAAATTTTCACCGGGTGATGAAGTTTAGAGTAATATGTTTATTATCAATGAGCGTATGATAGCGACGCTCTATCTGTTTTTATGGTAGCAAATGTGTTACGGATAGCAAGGGAAAAGTTGTCCACAGCCCTCACAGAGGACAGGCCGTCGCGACGGCTGTATGATTTTGCTAAGATAGGGCAAAAATAAAAATTACCGCCGTGTGCGATGACTTTTTGGTTGTGGGTTTTGTTGGTTGGCCTTGGTGTGTTGCGGCGCCTCGCGGTTGGCGGTGCGGCGCGCGGCTGAAGAGGCGACCGTACTGTTTGACGAGGTTGTCGATGGCTTTCTTTTTGTCACCGTTGATTTTAATTTTCTTTACCAATATAAACACCCGTTAAAAATCCCAACCAATTACTCTCGACCGCGATAATACGCGATCGAAATTCCGCTGATTCTTTGCCTGAGTCACACAACTGGTGCGAAGATAAGGAATCGGAAGCCTGACCGTTTTGATCACGAATCAAAATGAGGAACGGCTCACGTCCCAAATTTGGCACAAAATAAAACTGCCCTTGACTCGTCTTAATTCCATGATCAGTACAGTATAGCAACGTAGTAACCGTTTTGTGTTTTGCGATGGTTAAAAATAACAAAATCACGACTAGCAGTAAAATTCCGCCAAGAATGAATAAAACTTTTTTATTTTTTATACCCGACATATGGAAAAATATTTAAAGCCTCTTAAAAATTACTTAATAACTTTATTATAGCGTAAAAGGGAAAAAGGCCACCAAAGTTAATGATAAAAACAATGGTGACCCAGAAGAAAGTAGCGGAAGGAAAAAAGAACGATTATTCTGTCCAATATTTGGTTCCTGGAACGGTTTTATTCCACACTCCTGAACTATCAGGCTCTATTCTTTCGTGAAGATTTTCAGAATATACGCCCCAGGTAAGATTAGCGGCGCAAGTAGAAGCCGATGATGTGCAGTAACCAATATCTCCCTGAAGCTTAAATTCATCAGTAGATGTATTACCATTCGCAACCGTCATAGTGACTTTGTAATTGGTCCAAGCACTGATTTTTGAAGCAAAAACCAGTCCATGGGTGAATTCAACTTCGTTGAAACTCGAAGGACAGCTACCTTTGTAGGTGAGACGGGTATCGAGGTAGGCGTAGGCAGATGCGGGGTAGTTATGGGAAGATGATTTCAGGTTTGGATAACAAGCTGGCCAAGCGGTAGATGCTGCGCTGAGGTATGTTCCTGCCTGATATGAACCACCTGTATAGTTATATAGGAAGAATTCATGTTCGTAGGTGGAATAGTGACCCGAGGCGGCAAAACCACTTTTATCATCCCAACGCAATGTTTGGGTGACATAACGGTAGCCTGAAGTTGACGATGGTCCTGTAACAACAGAACCGTCCTCAGGCAGCCATTTTTCTTTATCCGGAGCAGCTGCTGTCGTGACAGGTGGTGGTTCGTCATTCATCAGGAATTGATTTATGACTTCTGATAGATAAGGAACATCTTGATCCTGCGCCAGTGTGTTGACTGCTGCTCGAAGGCCTGGCCTTGTGCCTGCAAGAAATACAGAAAAAATCTGAGGAGCGTCGATTTCATCATCGGCCATCTGAAGAAAATCAATACCTGCTTGATATTGTGTCTCTTCGTCAGAAGATAAAGGATCCTCTTTACAAATGTTTCCCCATATTTCTCTTCTGGCCTGTATAATTTCCTCATAGAGCTCTTGAGAAGAACGAGCTTGTGGAGAATACACAGTATCAAACCATTCTCTATCGCCCATCATGTAGTCGGTTTCGATACGAACGAGTGTGAGATGATACTTACTGACCATACCCCAAACATCTTCAACGGTTATGTAGGGTAAGGTGCGGAACTGCAAAGAATCAACGATATTTCCCGAATCAAATCGGTCTACAAACGACTGCGTGAGAAAACCCTTCGATAGATTTCTATCTTGTTCATAACTCGCAGCCACGAGCATAAGAAAACAAGACAGAAGTAAAAATACTTGTGCGATACGATATTGTCGCATAGCAATCTCCTTGTAATGTAATGTGCCATCAATAAAACAATCCTATATTCAGACTAGCATGTTTTTCCGCAAATGCAAGGAAAAAGTTGTCCACAGCCGTCGCGACGGCTCTATGCATTGGCTAAGGTGGGGGCAAAAATAAAAATCACCGCTGGGCGGCGATGACTTTTGGCGCGAATTTTTGTTGGTTGGTGGCGCGGCGCGCGGCCGAAGAGGCAACCGTACTGTTTGACGAGGTTGTCGACGGCTTTCTTTCATCTCATAATCTGTCAGTCATTCTCGATGCAATGTATTTTTCTTTGTCTTCGTGCGATAGGCCGCCTGCGTTATCTTCATGTTTCAGGTGAGCGATTTCATGCGTGATAACCGACTTCATGTCTTTTATGCCCCATGGACAAATAAAGATAGAATTCGGTAATTCATAACTTCCCCATGTTCCCGATGATACCCAAAACAGTTGAATATTTTCCTTGCAGGTTATCTGCAGTGGCCGTGGCTGTCTGAAAAAAAGTCTGAAAAACCGAACCGGTGTCGGCAGAAAAAATATCATCCTGTTTTTACGAAGCCAATGCCAATTTTTGAGTGTCTGCCAGGCCGCAGTGACGTCTTTCGTCGGGCTGTACTGATAGGTGATCATAAAAAAGAATAGATCGAATCTTTATATGTTGAAAGTATAACATACTCAGGAATGATCTATCTGTAAAAATACATCGAAATTAATTTTTTTATTCAATTAAGAGTTGGAGGTCTTTTTTATCAGTGTCTGGATGTCGATTTTTTCGATTTTTTCCAACAATCTTTTATTTTTTGGTATGGCTATATTTGCTGCTACTGTTCTAAACATTTCCTTAACACTCTCATTTGTGTTCGTGAATTCTATGTTTTTTTTCTTCCAGGATTTTTTTTGTAACTGATTCCGCAGTGATAAAAATTCATGAACTGCTGATCGAGAAACAAATTCAACATCACTGAAATCCAATTTTACCTCCTTTGTTTTCATTCTGGTTATTTTATTTTTTAGACTCCTCACTAAATCACGCGAAGATACTATTTTCGCTATTTCAGTCGCAATGAGAAGGCTATTTTTTTCGTTTTTAGTCATAGGTTTTGATGGGTGATTGTTTATGAATTATAACAGACACGCTATTTTACTCCAAATATGGGGTTATGTCAATTTTATGTGCTGGTTTTGGTATCCTGTAGCTGATGATTACGCCTTCCCAGTAGAAATTTGGCATATTTAGCAGTTTCTGTTTTTTTTGAGATGCTATAAATGCTGCTGATCCCGATATCAATATAAATTGGCCACCCAGGGCTTCACATACCATTCTTTTGGATGTCCAGACACCATAACCGCGGTCTTTTCCGGCCTTTATCGATTCACCCTCCAGGACTTTTTTTATCGCCTCATCATCTCGTACCTGAATATTTTTATCTTCTGCGTAGGCACGCCGCAATCCTCTCCCTGAGTCAACGATACAAATATCTAAGAATGATTTTTTAGGATAGTATTGGCCAAATACAAGACCCAAGTCATCGTTGCTGTGTTCAAATATATTTGTTATCAATTCTCCAATCGGATACAGTATGGCACTTTCAGCTCCTTTTACGGAGCCTAATGACTTGATCATCATTTCGGAAAACATGGTTTCCAGTTTTTCTCTTTCCAGACCTTTGTTGCGTTCGAGCGCGCTGATCGGTACATAGTTTTTATGCGTTTGTGCTCTGAGACTGAACTCATTGATTGAATTTATCCCTTTAGGGAATTTTATTGTGTCTAAATATCCTTTTGTTTTATCGTTTTTACTATTCTTAAACTCACTTTTTGTTTTTATTATGTATGATGCGATTGGTAAGATTACCATAGGGTAGAGCCAGACTGTGTCTGTGAGATCAAATGTCACCTTTTCATTCTTACTGACGCCTACGAGAGTTAGGTATAAAGCAATAAACTGTTCAATCAGATTATCACTTTTTTCATTTTTAACAATAATCGTTTTCATATTCTGTATTCCTCCCATAAAAATTAGCTTTGTTCCTGAGAATATTCATATCCATCGTAACAAATACAGGCCGAAATACAAGCGAAAAGTTGTACACAGCCCTCACAGAGGACGATGGCGCTACAGCGACGGCTGTGTGTATTTGCTAAGGTGGGGCAAAAAAAATCGCCGACTGAGCGCGATGATTTTTGTTGAGTGTGTTGCGGTTGGCGGGGCGGCGCAGCCGAAGAGGCTACCCTACTGTTTAACGAGGTTGTCGATTTTGTTATTTTACCTTTCCGGAAAAATGTTTTCGGAGCGCGAGATACAAACCATTGGCCACAATCGCAAATATCGTGAGGTATACAAGACCTGTCAAAAGCGTGTGATCCAAACCGAGTCTCTTTTGATACCATTGAATAATAAGCCCCGCTACTTCTAGAGCGAGGAACACATAACAGACGGCGCTCTGCCGAAAATGAGCGGTGAAAGAAATTGTTTTTATGTCCTCCGATCGAAAGGAAAAAACGTTGCCTCCATACAAACATATTCCCCCGATAAAAAGAAACAGGAGTCCGGCAACAAATATGTAACTATCTGCCGTACTATCTAAACCGAAATTGGTTTCAAGAAATCCAATAACCACTAAATAAATAAAAAAAGTTACGATTAAAAAAATACCATAGACGAAAGGTGCAATTATTTTTTTGTACATAAAAATATGTTAACGTTATAAAGGAGTGGAGGAGATGATATGTTTATTGTACCATAGCATCTCCTCACTCGAGCAAGGTTCAATCAATACAGGTTGTTCTTTAACGAGGTTGTCGATTTTTTATTCACAGTACCCCTTCTGAGCAATAGCATATTGAAATTTTCCACCCTCGATACCTTGCATGGTACGGACAAACGTTCCAGTATCCTTATTGAGACCGATTACATCTGAATCCCAAGACGACTCCATCTCTAGGGTTATATAGCCTTCTCCATCGTATTTTTGATTATACTTTCCCCATGTTTGACCTTCTGCACGTAAAAATTCAGGTGTATCTGTATTGAGTTTTGTTAGTACAAATGTTTTTTCATCATAATACGGTAAATAAAGACCACCACGAGTACGCGTCGTATGAATAACGTGACATGTCAAGGTTTCTCTGTATTGAAAATCGTTATTTTTCTTTACATCTTGATGATCAAAGCTTCTGAAAAATTGCATATAAAAAAGCCCTATAAGTTCTATAAAGGCAAATACGCAAAGTATAATTATGAGTACACGATTTTTATTTGTAAAAATATTCATATGGTTAATTTATTTACAATTCCCGCCATGTAAATTGTGGGAAACCGGATTCACGAGCCCATCTGCCCGAATCCCGGCTGTATAAAAATAAAAAGA
>MHKD01000008.1 GCA_001818775.1 Candidatus Kerfeldbacteria bacterium RIFCSPHIGHO2_12_FULL_48_17 | reverse complement strand
GTCGAAGGAGGCAATCTTACATCTCTCTCCCTTGATGGAACAACAATGCATGTTGGGACCATGACAGCAGGAACCGTCAATATTAATGTCTCCGATCCGACCAATCCCGAAATCATGGCAAATCAGTACCAGCAGCCCGATATGCAGCAAATCAACAGCCTCTGGAAAGATGACAATACGTTATTTGCAGCCGGAGGCACGGACGGCATTTTAGCGCTGGATTACACCGCGCCCCTGTCTCCGGTGCAAGACTGGAGCATTGCACCGGGCGCGACCACCGTTGCGTTTCAAATGAAAGCCGTCAGTAACAAACTCTACGTCGCCAATAAAGGCATCTTTATATATGACATCACAAACGCGGCAAGTCCCTCCCTGCTCGGATCCAACACGACCGGCTGCACCGAAGCCAGATCCATAGAAGTATCGGGAAATTACGCCTACGTTGGATGCGAAGGAACGGGAGTACGGATATACGACATCTCCAATCCGGCGAGCCCAACATCCGTAGCAACCATTGCCACAACAGGTCTCAAAGCGCGAGGTCTGAAAATCGTCGAAACAACATTATACGTTGCCACCGCCGGCTCAGGATTCAGGTCCTATAACATATCAGATCCCTTAAACCCCTCACAAATAGGATCAGTATCCACCTCTGGCGGCTGCTACAAAATTGACGTGCAAGGAACCACGGCATTTTGCGGCGATAACAATTCGGGGGTGACGGCCATAAACATCTCAACCCCGGGCAGCCCCAGCGTCATTTCCACCTACCAACCGGGCGGCGGAACAGAACTGAATGTGCAGGCTGAAGGAAACGCGCTGTTTGTTTCTTCATTATCTGAATTTTTTATTATAGATATTTCAGACACTTCCAGCATGAGTACACTGGGAAGCATCACACCGCGTGATGACGTGCGTGGGTTTGGACTGTCGGGAAACACTCTCTACATTTCTGATAGTTTACGGGGAATGAGTATATGGGATGTTACCAGTCGGACGACCCCAATCGAACTCGGTTCCATGGATTTTACCGACACAAACTCCACCCATGGTGTCACTGATGTCTATCCGCTGGGAAAATACTTTTTCGCCACCAGCTATGGCACAACCAGTCTATTCGGCGCTTCAATGACGCTGCAGAGTTCAGGCGTGGCAACATCAGGCGCGGTGGACACAACATCAGATACCATCAAACATGCGACCCTGAGCATTACGGAAAACAAACCCACAGGCACCGGAATCACGTATCAAATGTCGGCCAACGGCGGCACCAATTGGGAAAGCGTAACACCCGACGTGGAACATGATTTCACCAATACCGGATCTGATCTGCGCTGGCAGGCAACGCTCTCAACAACCGATACCACCGCCACCCCTACTATCAGCAGTCTCAGCATTGCCTACGAAACCTACCGCGTTCCCAACCAACCCACAATCACCGTGACGGACGACATTACCCAGGTGCAACTGGCTTCCAGCACATTCAGCGGGGATATTACCCACAGCAGCAGCGACTGGGAAATATATGACTCAAGCACCCTGAGCGCCGGCAACCTTGTGGCATATTCCTACAACAACGCCTCAGCACTGACATCCATTGACATGGCCGACGGTGCTTTCACTTTCCAAAACGCTCTTTCCGGCCGCGACCGACTCCGCCCGAACAACAACTACTGGGCACGGGTCCGACACACCAACGCACAGGGTTCATCCAGCTGGTCAAGCACGGTTTCCTTCACTGCGCAAAACCAAGCGCCCGGAAGTTCAACCATCCCCACCCAAACCTGGTCAGAAGACACCACGGAAACCGGTCCCGATCTCAACGATTACTTCACCGATCCCGATGAAACCGCGCTCACCTATTCGGTTTTGACCGCAGACACACCGTCAAACATTGACGTGGAAATTGATGAAGACGGTATCGTAACGTTTACACCGGACGCCGACTGGTTTGGAAGTGATACCGTGACATTTGTCGCCGATGATGAAACCACGACCGGCAACTCAAATCAAGTAACCCTCACCGTAACCAACGTCAACGATCCACCCGAAGCGCCGGAAAACTTTGACATAACCGGCGGTGGCAGAGTTTCCAGCCTGCGGCCGACGCTTTCCTGGCAGGCGGCAACAGATATAGACAACACCAGCAATGAACTCTCCTATATTGTGCGCATCAGTAAAGATGCAGACCCCATAAACAACGCCCATATTCAGGTAACAACCGGCCAGGGCGACGAAAGGAGCTCGCTTACCAGCGACCTGGAAGACGAAACACTGTACTATTACGCGGTGAAAACCGTGGACGCCGATGACGCCGAATCAGACTGGTCGGCGGTGCAATCATTTTATCTTAACACCGCGCTCACTCCCGATCTGGTAGTGACAAAATCAACCGAGCAAATACAGGTCGCCAATGTCATGCGACCGTTTACGACGCGTTTCTTTGAAAATATTTTGCAAAACTTCATCCGCAAGGCACAGGCCGACACCCAAGAGACAAACGATCCTGAATCAATACCGGCCTGGGTGCTCGTGCTGCAAAGTCCCTGGCTGACCTACGTGTTCCTGGGTCTTATTGCGATTTCGGTACTGTATATTCTGGTACATTCCCGCGTGCCACAAAACATTACCGCTGTCCTGTTCCTGCCGCCGCATGAATCATTCGCAAGAATCTCACCCAAAGATGAACACGGCACCTGGAAAACATCCTTCGCATCATACGAACGCAAAACCCGCGTCACCAAACAGGCCTTCATAGCCGGAACATTCCTGTTGATTGGAAAAATTTTCTTAACCGGTGTACTCGGGGCGCTCTTCTCACCGGCTATCATTCCTTCACTCAGCCGAGCTGAGGGGGAAACACTCGTCACACCCGGCAGCCGACTGCAATACACCATTACCTATGAAAATACCGGCGACGCCATGGCAACCAACGTCATTATAAGCGATACCATACCAAGTCCGACCACACTGCTGGCAAAATCCATAAATTTTGATGGATTGACGGGCCTCAGTCCGGAAGACAACGAAAATATTACCCTCTCAGGAAACACTTTGCGTTTCAATGTGGGGGCCGTCGGAGAAGCCGGCCAGGAAACAGACTCGGGAACCATCAGTTTCCAGGTTGAGATTTTGAAACAAATCGCTTCCGACGTGTCATTTGTTTCAAACACGGCCAACTATGTATATGATGGAGCCACCAATGAAAACACCAATACCGTAAGCAATATTTTGCCAAACTCCTACGTTGGTGGGAAAATTTATGTGGATAAAAATGGCGACGAGGATTTTGACGACAAAGACGCGCCTGTGGAAAACGCCGACTTTACGCTGTATAAAAATACCGACGATGATAATGAAACTTTAGGTGATGACGACACGCTCTGGCAAAGCGGGTCCTCGGATGCGGCTGGTGACTATATCTTTCATCATATCGGGCAGGGCGTGTATTTCATCGTACTGAACGAAGACAGTATATCCTTAAACACACAGGCGGCAGAAAACCAGGAAGAGGAAGAAAACGCCTCTTATCGGATTGATGTGAACACCAGCACCGGATTTGTGTCGGCTGACAACGATTTCATCATTACGGAAACGGGTGATTCGAAAAAACCAAAGGTAAAAATAAAAAAACCAAAGTCAGATACAACAGAAGAAAGTCAAACAGACACAACGAAAGACGAAGAAACAGACATCAGCGAAGAAAACGAAGCCGATGCAGCCGGAAACGCAGCAGAGGTTGCCTGCGATCGCCTATCGGTACAGTCGATCAATGGACAGACACAAAACGTGAATCATTTTGAAGTTCAAAACAATACCGTAATAACCGTAAAGGGTGAAACGTGTGCCAACGCAAAACTCATCGCAAGTTACAGAGACGTGAAAGAAACATTCAATGCTCATGAGGACGGATCTTGGGACTGGGCGTTGCGCACGGAAAATATAAAAAAAGACAGCCTCACAGTAAACATTTCTCTCCTCGAAAACCCGGAAATTTCCAGGACTGTTACGTTCACAAAAAACCAGAGTGTCGCAAAGAAGGTGCAAAATGCCGCGGCAAAGTCGCTGTCAGCTGTTGCGGAAATACTGAACATCAACGGCGATACGCCGCTGTCCCGCTTTGAAATACCGCTCATCCTCATTCTGATCGCCCTACTCGCCTATTTACTCTACCGACTCATGGACAAAAAAGAAGATGCTTTGCTCAAAGAAAAACCAAAACACCCGGCAAAGAAAAAATTCCAGTAGGAGCGACAACACTCAAAGCGCGCGCTTCTTCAGATCAATCAAAAAATGTATCACGAAAAACATCGCTGGCTTTGGCGTAAGAATCCTCCCGTTCATCGTGAAGGTTGTTGGTATATTGCCAATTCCAACACAAAGCATCAACAACATCAAAACCGTAAAACCCAAGTACCTGTTTTTGCGTTTTCACGATTTCGGCGCCATGCCAGTTTTGCCCCACGGCAATAATTCCAGCCGCGATCTTGGCCAGCACATTCGTCTCACCCAGGGAAGAGTGGCGATTTTCCAACCAAGTTAAACGCTCAATAAGCTTCTGATAAAAAGAGTTCATCTGCCCCCAGCGAACCGATCCGAAAAAAATGACACAGTCGCTGGCAAAAAGCGCCTTACTCACTTTCCACAGTTCATCATCCGGATTGTTGATACTCGCCCAGCAACGATGATGTCCGGTGGGATTTTTTGCGCGATCCTTAAGCGCAGCCTTCAACTTACCACAGCTGTTGCCGCGCGCCGTCGAAACATTGCCTTCACACGGATAAATATTCAGCCGCGGAATGTCAAGAATAGTGATTTTTTTCCCGGACAGTGCGCTCGCCATGTAATAGGCCAGTTGGGTGCTCTTGGGTTTTTCCCCGGTTTTTTCGCCTATCCAGCGATTGGAAGTGCACAGAAACAAAATCCGCCGTTTGCGCCGCAGGTAGCGCAGCGAATTTTCCAGATGCTTATGATGGATGTTACGCCTCGATACGTTCATGAAATATGTTAAAGATAAACATTCCTATTATACCCTATAGACGATGGGGAGAAAACCGTCCGAGACAAGATCCAATTTGCCCCATCACCTGTAACCACGTATACTGAACGCATCATTCTTAAAATAAACACGTGAAACATAAGCAGAGCATCCTCCTGATCGTTCTGGTGATTGTTGCGGTAATTCTTCTTCTGCTGTTGTTTACAAAATCCGACCAAGGAAGCATCATCACGCAAATGTATGACAATAATAATGATAAGGCGTCGGAAGAAACGGCAGCAGACACCGCGGAAAATAAAGATGTATTCACGACAGAAAAAAATGAAGCCCTGAGTGTGGCAGAAAAATATCTTTCCGAACTGCAGAAACAAAACTATGAAGGCGTCATGGGGTTGTACCACAACCGCTGGTTTGAAAACATGAGCAAACTGGAAACGGTTGATTTTCTGAAAAATATGGATGACAAGGTGGGTTCGGTGGGAACATATGTCCTCGACTCCTGGGAATCAAAACGATACGCCGAAGAAGTCGGGGGCAGGAGTGGATTCTACGCAACCCTCATCTTTACCACGAAACGCTCAAAATTCGATGCCAAGGAAACGATGATACTCTTCCGCGGTGATGATGAAAAAGAATACCTGATACTCAGTCATAATATTGACTCCAAAGCGTTTGAACAATAGGCCAGCGCCCCGAGCCGGATTTGACGGACCTTTTTGGATGTTATACTATTTACTATATAGTATATGTAACCTAGCATATACCATATTCACAAATTAACCACATATATATGCGATTCTCAAAAGAAATGCTCAAAGGCTCAGCCGAAATCATCGTTCTCAAAATCCTGGCCGACGAGAACGAAAACTATGGCTACGAGCTTATAAAAGCCATCCGCGCCCAGAGCAACGACATATTCCACCTGCAGGAAGGAACGCTCTATCCGCTCCTCTACCGCCTGGAAAAGAAAAAATATATAACGAGTACGGTAAAAAAAGCGGCCAGCGGAAAAGATCGCCGCTACTACTCGCTCACTTCGGTTGGAAAAAAAATTCTCGCCCAGGGTGAAAAGGAAATACAAGCCTTTGCGCGCGGTTTAAAAAATGTATTCCACTTTTCCTTATGAAAAACCATACTGAAAAAAATAATCTCTTCAAAGAAATCCGCCGGAAAACCTGGGATCATGCCTATCTCAGCCGGTTGGAGCAGGAATTGCAGGACCATATTGAAGATGCGACCGAAGAAAAAGTAAGCGCGGGAAAAACGGCAGCGCAGGCGGAAACAGAAGCAGTTACGCAACTCGGCAAAGCGGAAACTATCGCTCATGAATACAACCGTGCCATGCAACCCGGGAAACTCCTCATTATAGCTGAGGCCCTGTTTGTTGGCTTCCTGACCATACCCTCATACATCATAAGTATTGCGCTCATGGAAAGCGTTATAAATGGGGCATTTTTTCCACCACCATCATCTGGACCAATGGGCGTAGGCACCGTCCTCAAACTTTGGGGTCAAGATATTTTCATACGTTATGGCATCATAATACTTATCTTTCTCCTCACCTATCTTCTGCTCTATGGCACACTAAGAAAATACATAGCAGGCAACAAAGATATGTGGGTCAGCTACCTCATTTCGCTCATCCCACCGGCTATAACCGTAAATCTCTACGTAACACTGGTAAAAGACATCTTCGATGTATACCAGGAAAATCTTCATACCGGTATTGTATTTACCGGGATTACTATTGGAATCGGCGTCATCACCGGCTGGGGAACACTCTGGTATCTTGTAAAAAATCCGTTCGCAAAAAAAATGCACCCCGAAAACAGGCTGGAGAAAATTTGGAATACCGTCCGTGTCAAAACACCCCCGATATTGGGCGGCGTGTTTATTGGCTACCTGTTTCTTAGGACACTTTTCCAGTGGCTGCAGGAACTCAGTGTCATTCCAACATTATTTCTGGAAAAAATATGCGCTTTGGGACCGGTCGGTTGCATTGACGCGACCAATAACATACCCGAACCCCTCTCAATAATCGAATTCATATTCCTGAATGCGTTGCCACAGGCCGTGACCCCACTCAGTCCTGTGGCAACCGCCTGGCTGACAGGAACCATCCTGACACTTGCAGCCCTCTTCTGTCTGTGGGGCGTGGCCCATGCTCTCCACCAAAAATACAGGGGCGCACAGACCCATATTCCCTATCTCAAACTCTGTATACTCATATACATTGTCGTGATCATCTTTGCTTCACCCATGGGAAAACCGGAAATGAACTGGCACGTACCGGCACAAGAAATAACAAAAAACATCGAAAAATCACAACTTGGACCGTGGTACCGATTTACAAAATATGTAAACAAGGGGGAAGGCGGACT
>MHKD01000007.1 GCA_001818775.1 Candidatus Kerfeldbacteria bacterium RIFCSPHIGHO2_12_FULL_48_17 | reverse complement strand
TTATATCAGGAAAACAGGTTTGGAGATCGAGGGCGTCTCTAAACCGGCTATCGAAGAGCTTTTAAACCGTACGAATTTGCCTCATGCCGTTCGCCAGGTGCTACTTTTGAGGCAGGAGTCAGCCAAAGCCTCGACCGCCAAGCTCGAAGCGATGCAGGCCCGCGTAGGGGCCGATGGCAGGATACGCGGGGCTTTCCAATACGCTGGGGCCAACACACACCGCTGGGTAGGACGCGGTGCTCAATTGCAAAATTTACGTAGGCCGACATTGTTGACTAACAACCAGATCGACGAAGCCATAGCGGTGTTAACAAAAACAAACAATCCCGCCGAGGCTCTTGAGTCTTTTTTCGGTCCTCCGATGGCTGTTCTCGCGGATTGTATTCGAGGGTTTCTTGTTCCAGAAAGTGGTTATATTTTTCAGGCGGGAGACTTCTCTTCGATCGAGGCAAGAGTGCTCGCATGGCTCGCGGGGGAAGAAAAGACACTAGAGGTGTTTCGTGGGCACGGTAAAATCTACGAAGCCACCGCAGGCGCGATCTTCAATGTTCATATCGACGCCGTTACGAAAGACCAGAGGCAGGTAGGTAAGACCGCGTGCCTCGCGTGTGGATACGGAGGGGGAGTCGGCGCATTCCAAAAAATGGCCGTAAATTATGGCGTAAAAGTTTCAGACGAGAAAGCGGAGATCATCAAGAAACGATGGCGTGAGGCGAATCCTAGGATAGTCCGGTATTGGTATGACTTGGATAACGCCGCGAGAGTTGCTATAAAAAATCCAGGGAGCAAATGCAGAGCGGGTGCGGCAGGCAGGGAAGTCACCTTTTTGAAAAACGGAACTTTCCTTCTTTGCAAACTTCCTTCTTCGCGGGTACTGTTTTATCCGTATCCGAAAATTGAAGAAGTGGAAACGCCGTGGGGGGAGATGAAGTTCGCCGTGACTTACAGAGCGGAATCCTCTCAAACCAGACAGTGGGAAAGACAAAACACTTTTCCTGGTGTGTTTGCCGAACACTGTACGCAATCCCTTTCACGCGATCTTCTCGCGGAGGCGATGCTCAGAATGCGCAACAGCGGCGAGAAAATCGTTCTTCATTCTCATGATGAAATCGTGTGTGAAACATATCTGCCGCACGCGCAGATTGAAGTGTTGAAGCGGAAAATGTCCGAAGTGCCGTCGTGGGCAACCGGCCTCCCCATAGAAGTGAAAATGTGGGAAGGTTACTCGTACCGGAAGGAATAATGGACAAACTAGAAAACATCCTGCGTTTCGCTG
Source organism: Candidatus Kerfeldbacteria bacterium RIFCSPHIGHO2_12_FULL_48_17 (assembly GCA_001818775.1). GTDB lineage: Bacteria > Patescibacteriota > Patescibacteriia > HO2-48-17 > HO2-48-17 > 2-12-FULL-48-17. The sequence continues at coordinate 8,523 of MHKD01000007.1, read as the reverse complement.
GTCTTGGTTTTTACGTGTTTCCATGCCAAGCGAATTCCAAGCTCCCAGCTATAAAAGAGTGGCCCGCTCAGGCGACCAGGGACGTAAGAAAAATCCGTCAATGGTGGACGAATGGGTTCAAAGACTGCAACTTTGGAATTTACACCGGGAAGTTCGGATCACCGGATAACAAGGAAGGACTGCTAGTTATCGACGTGGACGTGAAGGGCGAGAAGAAGGGTAACGAAACGGTGTTCGATCTAGAGCTTCAGGGACTTAATTTCCCGGAAACATTCACGCAAACAACACCGTCAGGAGGAATGCACTATGTCTACAGAGTCCCAAGGTCCGCTGAAGCGAGGTCCGGTACAAACATTCTCGGTCCAGGTGTCGATATACGCGCCAACGGGGGTTACGTTGTCGGAAGCGGTTCGTCGCTTCCAAATGGCGTGTATCGACATAGCGAGCGCGGTCTCGCCAAGTCTCCCGTTTGGGTTATGGAGCGGGTGCGCAGCCGACAACAGGGACATTCACATAGCGGGGCAGTGGCTAGTGGGCGTATCGAAAACATCAATAAAGACTCAGCGACCGCAAGAGCTAGGCACTACCTCGCATTTGAGGCTAGTCCCGCAGCCCAAGGAGACGGAGGAGACCTCGCCACCTACCGAACCGCAGCCCGCGTAAAAGACCTCGGGGTAGAGGAAAAAGAGTGCCTCGAGCTTATGCTTGAGCTTTGGAACGACCAGTGTGTACCCTCTTGGAGTAGGGCGGAACTTAAAACCAAAGTTCACAACGCTTACCGCTATGGTGAAAAGCCAATTGGCGCTGCAGCTCCAGAGGCGAAGTTTCCAAAAGTGGAGAAAAATGCGAAGAGTCCTTCGCAAGATGACTCGTACCTAGAGGACATCAACAAGGACCACGCACTCGTTTTCATCGGAGGCGGGCACGCCGTGCTTTTCGATACAACAGACGAAAAGGGACGCAAGACAACTGAGTTCATGAATGAGGGAGCTTTTAAACGGAAGTTTTCAACAAAGACCATATCTTACGGGAAAAGAACGACCACTTGGGCAAACGCATGGCTTGATTGGCCGGGCAGGAAAGAGTTTCGCGGCATTGCATTCGCACCGGAGAGAAAAATAACTGAAGGCTTTTATAACACATGGAAAGGTTTTACCTGTTCTCCAATGAAGTACGAGGACGCTTCTTCTGATGCACAAAACGGTTTTAGGATGTTCAAGCAGTTCACGCTGAACACGATATGTCACAACGACCACGATCTTTTCTCGTGGCTTATAAGTTACTGCGCGCATATGGTTCAAAGACCGTATGAAAGACCGCTCACCACACTTGTATTTCAAGGTAAAAAAGGGACTGGGAAAAACGAGTTCATAGAGCGCATAGGTGATCTTTTCGGGAGCAGACACTACCGCACTGCGCACAACATCCGCTATCTCACCTCGAATTTCAACGGCCACCTAGATGCGTGCCTTTGCATGGTGCTTGACGAGGCGTTTTGGTCCGGGGACAAGGCGGCAGAGTCGCAGTTAAAGGGACTCACAACTGCATCCGAGATCATGATCGAGCGAAAGGGAGAAGAACCCTACGTCATCGACAACCTTGTGCGAGTCGTGGTTATCGGAAATGAGAGATGGCTTGTTCCCGCGACGGAAGATGAACGCCGATACGCAGTCTTCAGGTTTGGAGACGATAAACAATGCGACACCGCGTTTTTCGTCAAGATGAAAGGACTCATGCGCGAAGGGGGAGGAAATCAAGTGCTTCTCCACTATCTGAAGCACTGGGATATCTCCAACATCAATCTCGGATGGGCACCAAAAACAGAGGGACTGCTCGATCAAAAACTCGCTTCCGGTGCCATGATCGAAAAATGGTGGTTTGATTGTTTGAACGAGATGAAGATAGCGGGTGACGAGTTCGAGCACGAATGGCCGGAGAAGATTTTAAGGGATAGACTCCGAGACGCCTTTAAGAAATACTGCAAAGATCATAACGTGAGAGGGTGGGTCATGGACGACTATTCTTTCGGAAAGAATATCCGAAAGTACGTCCCGAGCATCGGAACAACAGTGCAACGAACAGACGGCATTCGTCGGTACTGTTATTCGTTGCCACCGATTGAAGCTTGTCGCAAGGAATGGGCTATGTTTGTCGGACAAAGAGTGAAATGGGAGTTAAACGTCGAACCGGAAGGAGGTAAAGACAATGGGTAAGAAAACCAAGAAAGCCAAGAAAGCCAAGAAAGATATTTACAAGTAAGTATCGAGGCTTTGTGTTTGAAAAAGAGGGCCGGAGTCCCTAACCTCCGGTCCTCAAACTTTTTTAAGGAGAGAGAAAAATGATTTCTATGAAAGTAAGTGAACTGATGCACGGAATGTTCGTGCGAGTTCTGCAAAAGATTGCTGGTACACCAAACGATCCTTATGCGGCGTACCGGATAAGGAACGCATCAAGAGCCATCCAAGAGATGCAGGGAAAAACCCGGTTTCAGTACAAAGAGGAAATTCAAGGCAAGTACGCCGAACGTGACGAAAGTGGCGCTGTTATTCTAGACGAAACCGGAACTGGCTTTAAGGCGAATGACACCAAGGGATTTGACGAGGCGAGCATCGCGTTCGGAGAGCGTAAAGTAGACATTGACGCGAAGAAAATAAGGTTTGAGGACTTGGCGAAGATTCAGTTATCGCCAGCCGAGCTTGAAATTCTCTCGCCAATTTTGGATGAACCAAAAAATCAGGAGTAGCGTGTATAGCCGGGTGCCGCGAGCATTTGCCACGGATTCTCGGACATTTCGCGGGCGATGTCCGTTTCTCGTCTGATAAGCATGGGGTCTAGTATACCCTCTTCCATCCAGCGCAATTTTTGTTGATACGGAATCGCCGGGGGAGAATCGCCTGGTTCCGGCAAGTCGCCCTGGGCCAGTCCGTAGCCCTTGCGCATTATGTTTCTCTCCCACTCGACCCGGTCTTTTGGTCCCATGCGAAGTTCTTGCGGTGCCGACGGTTCAGGAACGGGGACAGCGGAAGGATTCATTTTCCGCTTTTCCTGTTCCCGCATGTCAATGCGCTCTTTCAGCCGCTCGTCCATCCAATCCGCGAGAGTCTTGGGGTAGGGTTTTCGAGGTTCCGGTTTCGGCGGCTCTGGCTCAAAAGGCACTCCGGCGGAATTCTTCCAAGGTGTTTGAGCGGTCATTTTTGCTCCATTTGTCGCAGAAGCATTTCCCAAGGAGTCGGTCGAGCGTAGGGCGCTCCTGACTCCACTCCAGCGGCCCGCCCAACGTGTGCGGCGGCAGGTCCGTATTTTAAAAGACTTCTGCCCGCTGCGGTTTGGATAGTCGGGGATGCGGACACCGCGCCCGTCGCCAACGCCAGCGGGATCGCAGCGAGCTTAGCCGGACCGGGGAGTAAAAACATGGGGCTATAGCCAGCGGCGGCTCCTACGGCAGCAGGGATGGATACACGCCGGATTCGTTCTAAGGCAGACTCTCCGGCAATTTTTTGAAGTTCTTTCTCGGCGGTTAACAGGCTCGATATGTCCGAATTAACTTCTTTGTATGCAGAGCCAAGTCCTGTTTGCGCTTTTTCTAAATTTACGACGATTGCTTGGTCCGCTCGATTTGCGATGTTAGCGTAGGCATTTCCGGTCATCTGATCTTCTATCGAGCGTTTAGCTGTCAAGGATTTTCCCTCTGCGGCGTATGCCCCGTATTTTCGCGCTTGCTGCTGCGCGGCCCGTTTTAGCATAAGAAGCTCGCCCATGTCGAGTGTCGAGGTCAACGCTATCCCCGAGGAGGCCATTTCCGTTTTTAAATTTTTCAGCACTTTTGTTGCGCTTTCGGAAGAACCCATCACGCGCATTTGCACACCGAGATCGTCTAATGCCGGTCCGTATATGCTGCCAGCGCTTTCCCCCAAAGAGATTCCCTTTTTCCCACCTTCATAGATTCCTTGTCGGATGTAATACCGGAGATCGTTTTGCGACAATTTTTCTATCTGGTTGCCTGCCCACAACGCCGCTGCTTTCGGTCCACCAGGAGCGCCGTATTTAGTCGCAACAGTCGTGTACGGTGTTTTACCAGCAAAAAGGGTCGTGAGGTCCACGTCCTTATAAGACATTTCAATAGATTTTTTTCCGGTCCATTTTGCTATTTTCGGCAGAGGTTCGGAGACGAATGCAGCCCCCTTAGCGAACAGTTCTAGCGGAGACGGTTTTCCGGTCGTCAAGGGAGGAGGCGGAAATCCGGGTCTGATGGGTTTGTTCGCCGGGGCCAGCTCTGGCGCGGACACCAGCTCTTCCATGTCCCACATATCGGAGTATTTTGTCCGCGGTCGAGAGATTCCTTCCCCCACCACCTCCCCCGCGACTTTTTTCGGAGCTTCCCGATAAGGAAGTCCGCTTTTTTGAGGAGAAGGTGCGGGCTGCATAGCTCTTTCCGGCAAAACTTCCGGCAAGAGCGGAGGGGGCGTGAGCAGCGTTTGATATTCAAGAGCGGGAGCGCTAGGTGGCATCGGTCTCGGAATGTCGAGAAGCTCGGGAGATGGACCCCGGGGAAGTGCGGATTGGGGGCCGGGGATCTGCGCTTGGGAAAATTCCATTGTCGGCCCGCCGGAAGCGACAGGCCCACCGGCTAACTCTTCCGCTGGTCTACCCGGGATCGGTTTTCCACGAATTCCTTGTGGGACAGATTCGAGTTTTTCCGCCGCGCCGGACACGGCTTTTTTAGTCAATGCCTTTTTCCCCAAAGTTTTTAGAATCGTGGGGCTGGAAAGAACATCTAGCAGAAAAGCACCGGCACCCCTGGCAGAAACTCCTTTATATGTTGGTCCGGGTGGGATTTTCAGTCGTTCAGCTACTTCAGAAAAAGATATTGCGGGCTGTAAGTCCGGGAAAACCGCCCGCCTAATGTCTTCTTCTGTTAAAACACCGGTCAAGCCCGCCACTCCGGTTCTGATAAGTCCGGGGCCGTAATCCACAGCTTCGAGCCCGGCTCCAACCGCGACATTAAGCGGACTGCGTTCTTTGTTTATTGGCTGATCGTGCTCTTCCATCACCTCGTGATATGCAGCGTACAAGCCGTCTTTGAATTTTTGACGCTTTTCTGGATCGCGGATGGTTTCTGCTTTTTGCCAAGCAGCGGCCAGGGCGTCCGCGTCTTCATTCGGGAGGGGCGTTTTGAATTTAAGTTCGGGAGAGCTCATCGTACTCCCGCGTCTTTTTGCAAAGAATCCAGTTTATGCTTAAGTGCGGATGACGATTTTTGTTTTTCCGACTCTTGTTTAGTTTTCTCTTCGGCTTGCGCTTCCCGGGCCGGAACGGCCCAACTGCTCCCCGGACGCAGTTCCTCATATATTTCTTTTTTTGTCATTCCGCCCGTCCGATAGTGCTTTTCAGAAATATTCGCCCAGCTCCTAGCTTTGTCGTCCACCCATCGCTCATCTGAATTACGCAACGCTTCGAGAGTTATCCTCGCATAATGCTTATTTTCAGGGAGCGGCTCATTTCGCATCCACATTTGGTAATATTTTTTTGCTTGCATCGCCAAAGTGCGGTCATCGGACGACGCCTTTAAGAAGTCCAGATCTGATAATCGGCCTCCGGGATCAAGATTTTTGGCAATAAAATATCCGACTTGCTCCATGGAAGCAGATGTGCCTATGTTTTCGATAAACGAGCGAGCGTTGTCCATCGCTAATTTTCTTTCCGAATATTTCTGCATGGCCGGAGAATTCATAAAATCAGTGATTACCTGTCTGGAAGAACCCAGCCCAAGCGGGTTTGCTCCGCCCGATCGGCTGGTCTTCGTTCCTAACTGGTAGAAAAATTCAGCCATGGAATCCTTTCCGGTTTCATCTATGGCTTTTCCTTTAATCATTCCTCTTGTCGCGTCCGTCGCCGATTTCAAAAGTTCGCGTTTTCCTTTTCGTATTGTCTCTAACGAGGCCATGACGTTACCTAGCCCTCCGGGTGTGCCTCTATACGGTTCTGGAGAAACACCAAAAAGCCCAGCCAGCGGAGACAAATCCGGCGTGGCAGGAATTTTAGACATTTGTAGGGCCACCTGTCTTTGCCGGTCCAAATCCTCTTTTGCTTCCGCGAAATCGGGGCTATCCATGACCCCTTGTCGAAGAGCCGAAAACTCGGCGGGGGACATCAATGTTATCTCCTCCAGCCGTTGTTTAGTCTTAAGCTTCTCCAGCTGTTTTTCGTACTCCTCGAACTCATAGTTTTTTGGAAGATTAGCAGCTCGCGCCGACTGAGCCATTGCTTGCAACGGGTTTTGAGGCGTGAATCCGGGCGGAAGGGGCTGTCCCAAGTCGAGCGGCGCAGGTTCCAACCCCGGGGGACGATAAGTCTCCAAATTAAGACCAGAGAAAGGGCTAAACTGGGGATTTACCGGTCCTGGATAGAATGGCATCGTTTAGCCCAGCCTTCCCATGCTCAATTGCTCTGAGAACGGAATCACAGGCGCGCCAAGTTGAGTCCAAGTTGAGTCCAGCCTGCGCTGCTGTTCAGTTTTCATCATCTCTTGCATCAGCTCATTTTGGAGTTTGGACTGCTCGATATTGGAACCCGTCTGGTATCCAGCCAACGCACCTTGCCCTGCCGCAAGGAGAGGGTTGCTCTGCGGGCCTACGGCTTGGTTGACCCCGAGTCCAGACCAAGGCGACATTTCGGTTTCCATCGCCTTGAGTCTCAAATCGCTTTTGCGCGTGTCCGATGCCTGCTTTGAACTAAGCAGCCCCATTCCGACTGTTCCGCCCATCAAAATTGCTAGTGTCACCGGGTCCATTTGTTTAGTCCTCCGCTTCCCATCGTTGCGCGTCTGCTATTCTCTGCGCCGACAGCACCCGCATACGCTGGTTGAAAGCATTCATGTTAAACAGATTTTGCCGCCCGACTTCGTCTATCTGCTGTCCAACATCGCCGCCGCGAGCTCCAGTAAGGAGTTTCGGTATCATGAGTTCTTGCTCAGGGAGCGCGGCCAATTGTCGCTGCCGGCTTTGCTCATCCTGAAGCTGAATGTTGAAGAGATTCTCGCGTGTTTGCCTTCCCACGTCTTGTCCCATTTCCATGAATCCTCGGCTTCCCGACTGTGCCAGGCGCTCTCGTGCCCCTCCGGTCAATCCCCCACGCATGGCGAGCTGAGATGATGCAGTGGCTTGACTTCCTGCTAAGTCCCTTGCGAGACGATTTTTAGCTTGCGCGGCCTGCGCATATTGGCTCTTAGTTGAGAGTTCCGCCCAAGGCGAGGCTGTTCCAGCCGGACGCATTGCTTCACCACGAAGTGCAGCTACCGAAGCCTGTGCTGGGCCTATTTGTCCCTGCAAATATGGGAGACTCGCATATTCAGATTTCCAACTGGGCACATAGGAGGGCGCATCATAGGAAGCACCAAATAGCCCTGTGGGGTTCGTACCACTCTGTGTGGCCGCAGCGTAATTTCGTATATTTGGGGGCACCCCGCTGTGCCAATTAGAGTTCAGGTTCTCATAATACCCCATTTTAGTTGTGCTCCTTGTAGTGGGACATGTCTAACTCCACCTCATTGTCATTGTCTTCGATCATTTCAGAAAGAGTGCTTCTGAGCTGCCCGCGCAATTGCTCAAGTTCTCCCAACGCTATCTGAAGAGCTGTATATTCTTCCAGTTTTTTAAGGCACAAACACTCCGCTTTTTTCTGAACAAATGCGTAGAAGTCGGGGATATCCACGACGGTGTCATCGCTGGCACTCTGAGAACCTGCCGTAACCAATGGAACGCGGTTGGCTTGCCGTAAATACCAGAGAGTGACCGGCGTTCCGGCCTCCCGACTGGTCGGGACAAGCATGAATTTCATATTGTTGGTGATGACCGAATCCGCGAGTGTCGGTGCGTCGTTTTTGATGTAGTAGCGATAATACTCTGCCGTGCCAAAGCTGTTGGTTTCCTGAATGTCGATGAATTTGAAACGATTTCTGATTTTTTTCACTTCATAAATCAGCGTCCCGCTTTCGTATACGACTCCGCGAATTTTATTTAGATAGATGTCCGAAGGCATGGCGTATGCGGCAGTCCCGACCACGAGAGTCGGTTGATGGTCATTGAGAAAATAGTCTTCATGAAGTGTGTGAATTTCGGCTTCGCACTCGTCGACTGCTTTGTTGTAAATACCTACAAGCTCATCCGGCGTAATGGCGGACTCGTCCTGAATGTCCAGGTCAAGCTCAAGTTCTGTTCTTAGTTGCCCGTATGTTCTGTAGAGCATTAGGTCCAAGTCTCCGTGGTTGCCGCCGCGTCTGTTCCCGTGTTTTCATCGGTTCGATAGGTTCCAGCGAAAAGCCTCACCTTTGCCGCTCCGGTCGTCGTTATGTCGATGTTTTCAGTATCGAACAAATGACGATTAAATGTTACGCTTCCCGCGCCAGTTTTTCTAGTCCTGATTAAGTCTCTTGGCACATATCCCAGTTGATGCGGGATTTTGTAGTTTACGACCGCTGCATCCACCGAGAACTCAACGTGTTTGAACCCCAAGAGCTGGTTCTCG
>MHKD01000006.1:11753-19127 GCA_001818775.1 Candidatus Kerfeldbacteria bacterium RIFCSPHIGHO2_12_FULL_48_17 | reverse complement strand
CGCCACGCCCGCTTCCACCAATACATCAATCCACATCACCGGCTCGCCGCCGCGCACCACAAACTCCGCCATTTCCGACGGCGCGCGCTTATCACGAAACACGGCATTAAATTCCGCCTCAGCCGCCTCAGCCGCCGCGGCATCATGGTACAGCGTCACCATTTCCCGCGCCAAACGCGCCTTCGCATCGCGCGGATTATCTCCCCGCTTCAACCCCGCCGCAATCTTCCGCACTTCCACAAGCGGTACATCCGTCGTCAATTCAAAATAGCGCACGATCAAATCATCTTTCAATGACATCACCTTGCCGAACATATCTTTCGGCGCATCAAATACCCCAATATAATTGCCATAACTCTTACTCATTTTGCGTCCATCCAAACCCTCCAGCAACGGCACCGTCAAAACGGCCTGCGGCTCCTGGCCAAAATGCTGCTGCACCACCCGCCCAGCCAACAAATTAAACGTTTGATCCGTGCCGCCAAACTCAACATCCGCGTTCACCGCCACCGAATCATAGCCCTGCAAAAAGGGATACATAAATTCATGAATACCAATCGGCCGCTCAGCCTTCAAACGCTTTTGAAACATATCGCGCTCCAGCATCTGCTGCACCGTAAACAAGCCCGCCAATTCCAACATATCAGCCAAACCAAACTTGTCATACCATTCTGTCTGATACGCAAACCGCGTCTTGCCCACATCCAAAACTTTCCCAATCTGCTGCTGAAATGTCTTCAAATTCGCGCCGATCTTTTCCACCGTCAACGGCTCGCGCATCTTATCGCGCCCCGAAGGATCCCCGATCCGCGCCGTATAATCACCGACAATAATCACCACGTCATGCCCCGCCTGCTGAAACGCCCGCAACTTCCGAATGACGACCATATGCCCAATATGCACGTCCGCACCGGTCGGATCAATCCCTAGTTTGCACACTAACTTTTTCCCGCTGCGCAACCGGGCTGCCAAATCTTTTTTTACAATAACCTCAGCCACACCCCGTTCCAGTAAATCCCCGGCCTGTGCCGACTTTGTAACCATAAAAATACTTTATTTGGGTAAAAGAGAGCTCTGCTCTTATTTTTCTAGTATAGCAAAACGCAGGCGGAAAGCGAAAGGCAAAACCATGACATTGCGCCAGTAGACCAGATATGTTTGCTTCTTGAGCGATTCATTTTGCGAAGCGGGCATGGTTTTTCCCCGTTTTATCCGGGGAAAAGAGCGAGCAAAATGCATCAGTGAGGGCACACGCTGGGTGACCGAACGGCGCAAGAAGCAAACATATCTGGTCATACCGATGCAACGCAAAAACTTGCTTTCTGAACAAAAATTGAGGATAATATAGCATATGCCCATACCCCAAGTCGAACGAAAACACACCCATCAGAACAACAACCATCACCATCAACCAACGCCAAAATCTGCCAAGAAAAAAGGCAAAAAGGGTTGGCGAACATGGTCATGGAAAAAGAAAATCCTCGCCGCCGCCGGAATCGCGATCGTCGTCGGCGCACTCGGCATGGGCGGTGCCTTTGCCTGGTACGCCAAAGACCTGCCCGATCCCGGCAAACTTCGCGAACGGCAAGTCGCTCAGAGCACGCAAATCTACGACCGAACCGGCACCATCCTCCTCTATGAAATTCACGGCGCCGAACGTCGCACCATCATTAAACTGACCGACCTGCCGCCGTATGTAAAAAACGCAACTATCGTCACCGAAGACCGGGGTTTTTACAAACATCCGGGTTTTGATGTCAAAGGCATCATCCGCGCGCTGTTGAAAAACGTTCTCAAAGGCGACATTACCGGCGAAGGCGGCTCAACCATCACCCAACAATTCATCAAAAACGCCGTCCTGACATCGGAAAAACACTTCGACCGTAAAATAAAAGAAGTCGTCCTCGCCTACGAGCTGGAACGCAAATTTTCCAAAGATGAAATTCTGGAAATGTACCTCAATGAAATTCCTTACGGTTCAACCGCGTACGGCATCGAATCCGCCAGCCAATTCTATTTCGCCAAATCCGCCAAAGATCTCACCCTAGCCGAAGCAGCCATTTTGTCAGCCCTGCCCCAGCGCCCGACCTACTACTCACCCTACGGCAACCACACTGACCAACTCTTCGCCCGCCAGCAATATATTCTCGGCGAAATGGCCAAAGAAAAACATATAACTGAAGCGGAAGCCGAAGCAGCCAAAGCCGAAAAAATCACCTTTGCCAAACGCATTGATGACATTCGCGCGCCCCACTTTGTTTTCTATGTACGCGACATTCTCGAACAAAAATATCCCACCAGCATGGTTGAAGAAGGTGGTTTGAAAGTCATCACTACGCTGGATATTGATAAACAGGTTGCTGCTGAAGAAGCCATTCGCCTCAACATGGACAAGGTTGAACAGTATGGCGGCAGGAACGCGGCACTCGTATCCATGGATACACACACCGGCCAGGTGCTCGCGATGGCGGGTGGTAAAAATTACTTTGGTGAAAATGAACCCGAAGGCTGTAAGGCCGGCGTTGATTGTTTATTCGAACCCAACGTCAACGTTGCGCTGTCACAGCGCCAACCTGGCTCTTCAATCAAACCAATTATTTACGCCTCCGCCTGGGAAAAAGGCTATACGCCGGAAACCATTCTCTTCGATCTGGAACGCGATTTCCCCATCGAAAGCGGCACCTACCATCCGCGTAACTACGACCTCAGCCAGCATGGCCCCCTGCAAATGAAACAAACCCTCAGCGGCTCGCTCAACGTTCCGGCGGTGATGACCACATACCTAACCGGCGTTGACCGCATCCTCGACAACCTGCAAAAATTCGGTTACACCACGTTTAACGACCGCTCACGTTATGGCCTTTCCATTGGCCTGGGCTCGGGCGAAGTCACCCTCCTGGAACATACCAACACCTTTGCTATGTTTGCTCGCGAAGGCGAATACCACCAGGCAACCCCCATTCTCAAAATCCAGGATAATACCGGCAAAGTATTGGAAGAATTTTCCGACCAACCCAAGCAGGTATTCGATGAAATGACCCTGCGGCGACTCAACAAAGTGCTCAGTACCGACGGCCTGCGCGCCTTTGTCTTCGGCGCCCGCTCCAAACTGACGCTGCCGGACCGCCCGGTTGCCGCCAAAACCGGTACCACCAACGATTTTCATGATGGTTGGACCATGGGCTACACTCCATCACTCGCCGCCGGTGTCTGGGTGGGAAACAATGATAATACACCCATGAGCAAAGGCGCTGACGGCTCGATTGTAGCCACGCCAATTTGGAATGAATACATGCTCCGCGCCCTCGAAGGCACGCCGGTGGAAGAGTTTAAAAATCCGGAGCCGGCCAAAACCAACGGCAAAGATATATTAAAAGGTGAAATTGATGTGACCGAAACACACAAGGTTGATAAAGTGACGGGCAAAGTCATTCCCGATGAATGTGCCGACAAATACCCGGCCGAATTTGTGGAAACCCGCGAATTCAAAGAAACACACGACATTTTGCACTGGGTGAATAAAGATGAACCATTGGGCGCCATACCGAAAAACCCGGAAAAAGATCCCTACTACAATATCTGGGAAGCAGTTGTGAAAAAATGGGCCGAAGGGAAAGAGGGCTACACCACTGGCGATCTTGATTATGAAAGCTGTGACCTGCGCAACAGTAAAAACGCGCCAACGCTGACGATCAAAGCGCCTGTTAAAGATGGCACTCTCACCAGCAGCAATTTTGATATTGATATCAGCGTCAGTGCCGGCAATGGACGTTCGATCAAAAAAGTTGAATACTTTGTTGATAACAACAGTGTCGATACAAAAACCACGGCGCCGTTTCAATCAACCTATGCGCCAACCACACTCAGCAGCGGCAAGCACGCGCTCAAGGTGAAAGCGACCGACAACCTCGATAGCACTACCGAACAAAGCGTCAGCTTTACTTTTACTGCCGACAGCCTCACGGATGGCGACATCTATTTCACCGATCCCAGCAACAGCGTCACCTATACCACCACCAGTTTCCCCAAAACGTTAAAATTGCACGTCGGTAGTCCAACCCAGATCAGCCAAATCAAGTTCTATTACTTCGATAACTCAAAAAATAATCCTGAGCACATCACGATCGCCACGTTTGACAGTGCGTCTGCAGAAACCGTCAGCGCCCGGTGGTCAACCGCGCCAACAGCCGGAGACTACACCCTCTACGCCAAAGTCACAACCAAAGACGGCGCCACTATCCGCACCAAAAATATACCGATCACCATTACATCAGGCACACCTATCCGTGATCGGCTCAACAACGAATAAAAATTCCCCTCGGGAAGAGGGGAATTTTATATTCTCGCCATTATTCCAGCTAGCGTTTCGGACGCATTCGAAAAACACGATCGTCGGCAGCATCCGGGTCACCGCGTCCGTCACGATTGGAAGTAGAAAAATATATATACCCATCTGGCCCTTCAGCAACATCACGAATACGCCCAAAATTCACATCGCCAAGTTTTTCATAACTCAAAACCGTATCCGGATTCTCAGCACTTATGACCACACGCATCAAACCCTCACCTTTGAGCGCCCCAAAAAACAGATTATTCTGAAACTGCGGAAAAACAGCGCCAGAATAGACGAGTGCCGACCCTGGCGCTTCGGCCGGAGTAAACACCAGTAATGGCGCAACCGTTCCCTCACGCGTTTCTTCATGGGAAATAAGTGGCCAACCATAATTTGCGCCTTTTACAATCCGGTTAACTTCATCGCCACCCGCCGGTCCATCAAACGTACTTGGGCCATGCTCGGTGGAATAGAACTCACCACTCACAGGATGCCAATCAATCCCCTGCGGATTACGATGGCCATAGCTCCACACTGCACTACCAGGAAAAGGATTGTCCTCCGGAATACTGCCGTCAGCATTCACACGCAGAATTTTCCCGGCTAGGGAGCCGAGATCCTGCGCCAAATTCTTTTCCGTCGCATCGCCGGTTGTGATATACAGCTTGCCATCCGGACCAAAAGCAATACGGCAGCCGGCATGGAACTGCGCCGCGGGAATACGATCGATAATAATCGTCACATCACCAATAGCATCACCCTTGTCTTCAAAACGCACCACTTTCACGAACATATCCTGCCCCGTTTCATAGGCCAATGAAGCATAGACTAGACGATTTTCCGCATACTGCGGATGCAGCGCAAGTGACATTAAACCCTCTTCACCGCCCGTGGCCACTTCCGAAAACGTGTGAAGCGGCTGCGTGAGCAATTTTCCCGCCTCGATGACGCGAATCCGACCCGGTCGTTCCGTCACCAAAATACGTTCTGACGAAGAAAACGCCATGCTCCAGGGCACCGCCAATCCACCCACAACTTCCTCAATTTCATAGGGAACCGTTTCCGGTCGTTGCTCGGTGTCAGTGGCAACAGAACTGTTTGCTGACTCGTCCAAAGAAATCTTCTCACCAGGCGCCACCCGATCCTGAAACAACGCGAAGCGATCAACAGCCAGCCAGACACCCGCGACTGCTACAAGTAAAACCAATAAAATAATAATACGTTTACGCATATACACTAATTCACAAACCACAATTGCCCCACCTGCAAATTTTTTGGCAAAATGTCATTCAGAGAGCCGAGTACCTTTTTCTCGCGCAGACGGACTTCCTGTGCGACCACCGACGACTCCACTCGCACTGCCAATGCCCCACCCCGCACAAACTTCACATCAACATACCGCATAATCTCTTCGCCAAACTCCTGCACAAAAATCCGCTGCGCCCGCTCTACCACCTGCGTCGCCCCTACCTGCTGTTCCAACCCATGCCGCCGCAGCGAATGACCCAATAAATCACCCAAAGACCTAAACATAACCTATTGCTTAATCGGCATAACAATATACAAAAACCCTTTACTCCCCTTTGGCCGCAAAATCCCAGCGGTCGTATTGTTCATCACCTGCAAACTGACTTCATCAGCCGAAATAACATTCAAACCATCGAGTAAAAAACGATAATTAAACACCACCTCATTCTTTTCCCCCGTACCCGAAATCGGCACGCTGGAAACATTTTCCCCCAACTGATTATTCACCGAACTCACCTTTACCTGCTTATTGGCCGGCTCAATCGCCAAAGCCACATCATTCACGCCCGACTTCGCAAACAAACTCGCCACCTTAATCACCTTCACAAATTCCGCGATCGGCACATGAACCTCAGTCGTATATTCCCTGGGTATAATCTGTTTATAATCAGGATAGGTTCCCACCACCAACCGCGACGTCAACTCAACATCTCCGGCCACGAACAACACCTGGTTATCACTGATATATATTTCCACTTCGGCCGCATCATCCTGCTGCAAAATCCGCAGCAATTCATGCACCGTCTGCAAAGGCACAATAATCCGATTCTCTTCGCCGGAAATCCCCTGCAAACCGATATTCGCCTCAGCTAAGCGGTAGCTATCCGTCGCCGCCAAAACCAACTGCGCCGGCGAGAACTGAAACAACACCCCATGCAACTCCGGCCGGGAATCATCAATCGCCGCCGCCACTACCACCGACGATAAACCATCGAGGAGCGCCTTGGCTGCCACCACCCGTTTATTCGTACGCGCAATTTCCGGTATCAAAGGAAATTCTGATGAAGGTTCACCTTTTATCTTCGTTTGTGAGCTTTGTGAGGACAAAACCAACTCCGAACCCTGCAATACCACATCAATCCGCTCATTCGGAAGTAAACCAACATAACTGCCAATAAGCTGCGCCGGCACCGTAAACTCACCTTCACTTTCCACCTTGCCGCGGACCTGGGTTTTCATCCCGATTTCCAGATTGGTTGCCAAAAGTTCGATGCGCCCATCTTTCGCCCGCAAAAGGATATTACTCAAGATAGGCAAGTTTGCCTTCTTACTCGCCACATGACTCACGAGTGAAACACCCTTATTTAAATTTTCTTGTAAACATGAAATTCTCATACCCGTTTTCTTATTGTTATTATCTAATATATATGTTAAGAAATACAGTAATAGTAGTAGGGAGTGTGGAAAAGTGTACAACTGGAAACGCTCGGGTTTTTTCCGCTGTCGATAGATGAAAAATCACCTATCACTCACTCGCACGCCTGTGTATGACTCAGGGAAAAACCCTCGGGATAACCTGTGTACCATTTTAGCGAACACTTCAGGTGTTCATTGTCCACGGTTTTCCCACATACTTCCCCACAGAGTTATACGCACAAGATGGCCCTACTTATCCACAGTTTATTCACGTTTGGTACAACTTCTCTTTCAATATCCGGACATCTTGGCGTATTTTATCATCTTTTTTCAAGGCAACCAGGATCTTTGAGCAGGCATGCATAGCCGTGGTGTGA
>MHKD01000006.1:375-11735 GCA_001818775.1 Candidatus Kerfeldbacteria bacterium RIFCSPHIGHO2_12_FULL_48_17 | reverse complement strand
GCTGAAGTCAGGCCAGTACTGCGTTGTGGGGTGATAATGCTGTTCAGAATCTCCTTCACATTCTCGAGCGTCGGCGGAACGTGATTCAGTTGCTGAAAAGCAATGACCCGGTTGAGGGCGCCTTCGAGTTGGCGAATGTTATTTTGAATATTGGAAGCAATATAATTCACAACTTCGGGTGGGATCTGGGCCCCGGCTTGGTTACATTTTGCGCTAAGAATAGCGATTCTTGTTTCTAAATCCGGCGCGCTCACGTCTACCACCATGCCCCACTCAAAGCGTGACAACAGCCGGCCTTCCATGTCGGCAATGGCCTTGGGCAATCGGTCAGAGGTGATAACCACCTGCTTATTCAGCTGGTGGAGGTGGTTAAATGTATGGAAAAATTCCTCTTGGGTTTGCTCTTTTCCGGAGATAAACTGAATATCATCAACAAATAAAGCGTCAACCGAGCGGTATTTATTCTTAAATTCACCACCCTTTCCTTCCCGAATCGAGCTGATGAACTCATTCGTAAAGGTTTCTGAGCTGACGTAGAGGACACTTTTTCCCTTACCTAAGAGCAAAATCTCATGTCCTATGGCCTGCATGAGATGGGTTTTGCCCAAACCGACGCCCCCATAGATAAACAGGGGGTTATAGGCCTGTCCGGGTTGCTGGGCCACAGCTAAACTGGCGGCATGGGCCAGTTCATTGGTTTTGCCAACCACAAATTTCTGAAAGGTATACTTTGGATTGAGATTACTGATGATTTTTTGGCCAACCTGAGAGATAGTATGGAGCACGTGGGTGGGTTGAACGGTGGCGGCATGGGTCAGCTTGAGACGAGCGGAGAGGCGGGCAGTTGGTTGTTTTTGGGGGGCGACGGGGGGTCGCTGAGGAATTCTCAGGGCTGCGGCTGTGTGCGCAGCGGTGGGCGGGGTAACCGAAGTGGCCGGTCGTTCGGTTTCCACTCGGTAAGAAAGGGTGAGAATGGTCATGCCCGTAATGTGTTGCAGCGCCTGGATGATGTGATTGCGGTATTTATTTTCCAGCCATGCTTTGGTGAAGGCATTGGGTACGCCAATAACAATGTCACTTCCCTTATTTTCCAGAATGAAGGTATTTTTAAACCAGGTGGTAAAGTTGGGCTTACTGACCGTAAGTTCAATCTCACCTAAAACCGCTTCCCAGATTTGTTCGTTCGTCATAATCCCAAGAAAAATGCGCGTCCTTAATGTATAATCTAATATAACACACTTCACCGAACACGAAAATCAATCACCATGTTATCAACATGTTCATAACTTGTGGAAAAGAAAATTTGACACAAAAAAATTGACTAAAATCAGATATATTTGGTAGAATGCAGGGGATGTACTTATTATAATTTTATGCCAAAAAGAACATACCAACCGAAAAAGAAGACCCGCAAGCGTGAACATGGTTTTCGTAAGCGTTCCAGGACCAAAACCGGCCGGAGAGTAGTAAAGCGTCGCCGTGCCAAGGGCAGAAAGCGTCTGACCCATTAGCATGCTCAGTCGCCACTATCGCCTCAGCAGCGAAAAAGACGTGCGCCAGGTATACCAATCACGCTTTGTGATACGCATGCGGATATTTGATATGCGACTTGCGAAAAATAGCCTGAGGCACCCACGGTTTACTGTGGTGGTGTCCACCAAAATCAGTAAAAGCGCCGTCGTGCGGAACCGCCTCAAGCGGCAAATTCGCGCCACGCTGGCCCTGTATGCCAGACAACCCGGTCCGGGATATGATGTCATTATTATAACCAAGCCCAATATTCTCAAGATTGAGGCCGGGGAGCGGACGCAACTTCTCAACCGGGCCTTTACCCAAACAAGATTATGGCCAAAAGAATCCAAAAAATAGCGCTGGCCGCGATTCGTGTCTATCAGAAGACACTTTCACCGGATCACGGTGTATTGGCGCATCTGACATCGTACGGATGCAGGTATTTCCCGAGTTGTTCGCAGTACACGTATGAAGCCATCGAGGCCCGGGGGTTGCTACTGGGAGTAATGCTCGGTGTCTGGCGTATCCTGCGCTGCAATCCCTTTAGCCACGGCGGTTATGACCCAGCGCCAAAACCCCGACGCGCATCATGGTATTTTTAGCCCCCTTAATCCCCTACATATATTTATGATAGAAATTTTCAACACCGTTCTGTATGAACCGCTTTTCAATGCCCTGATTTGGCTTTTTCAGGTTACCAGTGATTTTGGTATCGCCATTCTCCTCCTGACGTTGGCTATTAAGCTGCTGCTCTTCTGGCCATCCATGTCTTCGATTAAGGCCCAAAAGCAACTCCAGGAAACCCAGCCCAAGCTCGATGCCCTGCGCAAAAAATATGCCAACAATAAAGAAGAGCTGGGTAAGGAGATGATCAAGTTTTATAAAGAAAACAAGGTGAATCCCCTGTCTTCGTGTCTGCCGCTGTTGATCCAGCTCCCGATTTTAATCGCTTTATACCAGGTTTTCTTTAACGGGTTGCACACCGATCCGGCAACGGGTTTTCTGGTGGCTGAACAGCTGCAACATCTTTATGGCCCTTTGCGTGATATGTACAGTCATACGGCGATTGAAACCCATTTCTTAGGATTATTCGATCTGGCCAAGACCGGTAACTATGTGATCGCCATCCTGGCTGCATTGTTTCAATTTCTGTCTTCCCGTCTGAGCCTACGCCGCCAGGTTGCCCCCGTCAAAACGCCGGGTGCCGCTGATGAAAACATGACGGCAGCCATCAACAAGCAGATGATGTACTTCCTGCCCATTATCACAGTGATATTCGGTGTGCGTTTTCCGGCCGGTGTCACCTTTTACTGGCTTATATCAACGGTGTTTACTCTCGCGCAGCAGATGTATGTTTTCCGCCGCTTCAAGAAAGACGACAGCAAAGCCATAATCGACATCAAGGAATAATTTATTTCTATGCATATGCAGCTTTCTTCCAAAGACCTCATGCATATACCTGTACGTACGCAAAGTGATGTGTTTTTGGGGTATGTTATCGGGTTTGAGATGGATACGTTGCAGCATCTGGTGCAAAATTATTATGTAAAAAAAGGTGTTTTTACGACACCCTTTTTGCACAATGTTGGCAGCGCTGATTATAGTATTCACCGCTCACAGGTGTTGTCGATAACGCCGGAACGCATACTGGTGGAAGATGCGGTGGTGAAAGATGAAGCTTTGCAAAAGGCTGAAAATACGGCACCGTTGCCCTCGGGTGAAGAATCGGCGTAGGTGTTGGTGCGTGTATGACAAAAGCCCCGTTTAGGCGGGGTATTTTTGTATGGTGATGTCACGGGTGTTGGCGTCCTCGGCGTTTGTGTGGCGGAAAAAAATGTCGGTGCGTTGCCGGGGGAGTGCGCCTTCGATGCGGTCGGCCCATTCGATGAGGCAGACGGTATGCGGATCATGAATATATTCTTCCAAACCGAGATTGCCGTGCTGCTGCTGGGGCACAGATGCGGACGGCGCGGGTAGGCGGTAGGCATCAATATGGCAGAGGCGGCGCACCGTCGGATGATTGGCGACGGTATACAGATTCATCAACACAAAGGTTGGGCTGGTTACGCGGGTGATGCCCAGGGCGAGCCCAAACGCCTGCACAAAGGTGGTTTTGCCGCTGCCAAGTTGGCCATACAAAGCAAAAACTTCACCGCCCTGGATGTCGCGGGCGAGTTCGGTGGCAAGTGCCTGGGTTTGGGCGAGGGTATATTTCATTGACTAGTGGTAAGATTTATGTTGAAATTGTAGAAGGAAGTCACAAAAAAGTAAAGATGGGTCTGTCGCCGAATACGCTTTCGTGACGAAATCATGGAATTTTGTGACAGAATTGCTGAATAAATTTTGAGGTTTATATGGAATATAAGCCGAAAAATTTTGAAGCGGTTCTGGCCAAAATTCAATGATTGCAGCAGAAATGGTATTCGGCGACAGACCCAAGATACAAACAACGGAAAAAAATATGAACGAAACCAATGCACCTAAGGGTGTCGTGGATCTGTTTCAACAGGCATACAGCAACCATGCTTCAGACCTGCATATTCTGGTCGGCAGAAAACCCATTTTTCGGATTGACGGCATTCTGCATGAAGTTACCAACTGGCCCGTCATGACGGGCGATGGAGCCAGGGATTTTGTCGGTAAGGTGGTTGATAAAAAAGACTGGGATACGTTCATGAATGAACGGGAGCTGGACATTTCCTACGAGGTGCCGGGTGTGGCGCGATTCCGTGTCAATGCTTTATGGGAAAAAGGCAATGTCAGTTTGGTGGCGCGTGTCATCACCCCCGATCCCCCCACCATGGAAGAGCTGATGATGCCGCAGGTGGTGTATGAGCTGATAAGATTGCATCAGGGTTTGATACTGGTCACCGGGCCGACGGGTTGCGGGAAATCAACTTCGCTGGCTGCGATGATTAATCTCATCAATATTGAACGCAGTGAGAATATTGTAACGCTCGAAGACCCGATTGAATTTATACACGCTTCGAAGAAAAGTATTATCCGTCAGCGCGAACTCGGGCATGACACGTATTCCTTCTCACAGGCGTTGAAACACGTCGTGCGTCAGGATCCGAATGTTATTCTGATCGGTGAAATGCGTGACCTGGAAACGATTGCGGCAGCCATGACGATCGCCGAGACTGGTCATTTGGTATTGGCAACCCTGCATACGATAAGCGCGGCGCAGACCGTTGACCGTATTATTGATGTGTTTCCGCCATATCAGCAGGATCAGATTCGTCTGCAGCTCTCATTGGTTTTGCGGGGGGTAATCTCCCAGCAGCTTATCGCCAAAGCTGACGGAGGGCGCATCGCCGCCCGGGAAATTATGATGAACACGCCGGCCATCTCCAACCTGATTCGGGAAAATAAAATTGCCCAGATTCGGACCGTGATTCAAACCAGTGCTAACAGCGAAATGATCACTATGGATCAGGATCTGAAACGGTTATACAAAGATGGCTATATTTCCCAGGAAACAACGCAGATGTATATGCTTAATCCGCAGGATTTGGAAAGTCGGGGGAAATTATTTAAACGGGATGAGTGAGGGGTGATGCAGATGAGTGGTGGTGGCCGGTGGCACGAGCGCGAAAAAACAAGTATCAAAAAACCGGTTTTCAGACCGGTTTTTATATAGACTGATGTGGGTCGTGCGGGATTTGAACCTGCGACCGTTCGCTTAAGAGGCGACTGCTCTACCAACTGAGCTAACGACCCACGTCGAAATTCCGCTTCGGCTTTCGCGTGCAAACCTTCGTTTGCCCGCTGCAGCCTCCGCAGTATTTCTCCCTTTCCCCAAAAAATTCGTACTCCTTCGCTACGCTCAGTCCGTACCTAATTTTTTGGGGCCCCCGGAACAAAATAAATTACTCGGGATAGTTTATCAACATATACGTACCCTGCTCAGGAGCTTTGGGTGGGTGTCCAAGGCGACCAAGCAGCGTGCGCAAACCGCGCGCGTGAGCAACCAACATCAAGACCGCGTCCGGATTTTTCTTGTGCTGTTCATCGAGGAGCGCCTTATGCCGCGTAAATACAGTATCACCGTGTTCTCCACCGATACTGCGAAAATCATAGTCATAGCATTCTGGGTGAAAATATGGTGCGACCCAACGACCACAATGGGCGACGGCCTGCTCGCGTGTCATGCCTTCTATTTCGCCAAAGGAAGATTCACGCAGGCGGGCGTCAATCGTAAGCGGCAGTTGCAGTGTTTCATTGAGAATGGCAGCTGTTTGCTGAGCGCGCTGTAAATCTGAACTGATAATGGTATGTGCACCAAGGTTGCGGAGTGTTTGGGCCAGTGCGCGGGCCTGTTTCCGGCCAGTTGCATTCAGTGGCCGATCAACATGTCCCTGTATGCGCCGCACCGCATTCCAATCCGTTTGTGTATGTCGTACAATGATGAGTTTCATGGTGGGCTCGGGGTAATTGTATGTCTGTTCCGGGGTCCCCGCAAACGAGGTGCGCAGACAAAGTCGAGCACGCGTTTGTGGGGAAAAAGGGCAACGTGACGCAAGGCGCAGTTTTGAACGAAGTTCGAAACGGAGCCTGGAGTCACGATTGACCTGTGTCCTCGGAAGGATTTGAACCTTCAACCTCTTGGTCCGAAGCCAAGCGCTCTATCCAGTTGAGCTACGAGGACATCCCAAATAATACCAAATTACCATAACAAAAACAGCCAAAAAAATCAACCCCGTCTCACAGAGGACCAGGCCGTCGCGACGGCGCAGGCAACTTCACCAAAATAGCTTACGCACATGTCTCTCCATAAGCCTAAGCTATTTTCTTTTCCCATAAAAACGCTATACTCAGCCAAACAAAAACCCCGGCAGCAACCGGGGTTTATACGTCACAAGCAGGTCGGGCTTAGTACCACTGCGCCTGTGATTCCATGACGTTGTCGATGTCGGTAGTCGACGGAAGATCGCTGTTCAGCTTACCCGTGGCAATGTTATAGACTTCCAGACCAGCGCCGTTTTCCAGGGCCTGCGTGAAGAGGAAGAATTTTTTCGAACCCGGAGCACTGATGACATGCGGGTGGGCATCACTGGGTATGGAGCCGCGGATGACATGATTTTCGCCATCAACGGTGTCATAATACGCGACGCGATCTTTGACAGCAAACAGTAATTTTTGCCCGTCACTTGACCAGGCCAGATTGAGATTCTCAACGGCGGCGCCAGCTCGCGGGGCATTACTCAGGTGACCACTGGGAACATTATAGACAAACAACCGGGCCGGAGTTTCATCACCGTAAGCCCACAAAGCAATTTGCGTGCCATCGGATGATACCACAGCTGAAGACAGCCCACTAATAAGCAGGCCTTCAAAATATTTCACGGAAGTAATTTTGTTGGTGCTGAGATCGATAGTATCGAGGTAGAGTCGGTATGCATTGCTGTTAGCGATAGCTTCGCGCCGGCCAATGAAGAGAGACTTCCCATCTTCCGACACCTGCAGGCGGGACGCATCATAGAAGACGGTATCACTTGAAGGCAGCGTAGCAATCGTGTTGGCTGTTCCGGCGGCAACATCAACGCGTTCAACAATGGCAGCGCGCTTAGCCGGGTCAGTTTCATACGACAGCACAAAGATAACATTCTCATTCTGGCTCACGGCATATTGCTGGGTGAAGGGAGTATCCCCATCAGCATCTTCATAGACGATCTTGTGCAGATCAGGATTGTTGAAATTGGTGCGATAAATACGGTTATGGCAGGTACCATCAGCATTGCTGCAGCCACCCAAACCACCACTTTCGGTTGAGTAATAAATATCACTTGTTTGAGGATTAAACTGAAAATAATTGTCGATGGATTCGGCGATAACCACCGGGTCAGGTGTGTTAAAGCGTTTTTCAGCTGTGACTTTGTTGGTTGCGGTGTCATACAGGCGCACGCTAAATCCCTTGCCAGTGGAGTTGGCATCTGAAGCCGGGGCAAGGTACGGAATGAAAAGCTTAGTGCCGTCGCTGGTGGAGATATCGCTGGTGGTAAATGTTGCCGGAGTTTCTTCCTCGGCATCAGCAGCAGGTGCTGAAGTGTCTTCGGTGGCATCGCCAGCTACCGGAGTTTCGGCGGGGGTCGGTTCATCAGCGGAATTGGTATTGGTGGCAGCATCTTCTACGTCGGTAGTTTCTTCGTCGTCACCCGCGATCGTCGAGCTCGTGTCGCTATCAACTTCATCGGTAGTCGCATCTTCCGAGGAAGTTTTCAGATCGCTGATAGTGCGCTGTTGAAACACCACAGCCACAACGCCGACAATGAGTACAATAACCAGAGCGATGCTCAGGCCTATGACGGCCGGGGTGAACATGGGATTTTTGGATGCCTCCATACCAGAGCCATCCTTCATATTATTCTCCATAGGGATTTTTTATTTTTAAGATAAACGTTAGCTAAAGTATAACACAGATTGTCACCACCAGAAAAAAGCCAAAACAAAATCCCCCCAACAAAGGGAGGATTTTTTTGCACGTCAGAGATCCCTGCTTTATTATGCCCGCTTCAGGGCGTCTTTCAGTGCTTTACCTGCTTTGAATTTTGGTACCGTAACGGCTGGAACCTGAATTTTCTGAGTTGGGTTCTGGGGATTTACACCCATGCGCGCTTCGCGGCGCTTGGCCGAAAACGTGCCAAAACCCGTCAACGTTACTTCGCCACTGGCGCGCAACGTTTCGATGACGAGTTCCTGGAACTTCTCTAAGAGATGTTCCACCTGTTTTTTTGGCATACCCGCCTTTTCTGCGAGCTTTTCCAAGAGTTCTGCTTTGTTCATAGTTACCACCCCCTTCCTTAACGGCGGAATTTCATATTTGGTCGATTTCGGCGTTGCAGACGGCGGTACTCGTTCGCTGTATATTTTTATACAGCTCACGTCGTTCCTTGTCTGCGCCTTGAACTCGCCGCAAATCTGAGATTCCTATCCTTGATTATACCTGCAGTATACACCAAAAAATGGAAAAATGTAAGTAAGGTTAGCCCCGAGATGTCAAGGGCATCCAGCCTGGCCCGTAACAGCCCCTTTTTTAGCGGGCGTATTCTATGGTGCGGGTCTCACGAATCACGTTGACCTTAATTTCACCTGGGTATTTTAATTCTTCTTCGATTTTGTGAGCAATATCCTTGGCTAACTTCTGTGCGGTAAAGTCATCAATCTCTTCCGGCCGCACAAACACGCGAATTTCACGACCGGCCTGAATGGCATACACCTTTTCCACGCCGCCAAAATCACCGGCCAAACCTTCCAGCTCTTCCAAACGCTGAATATATTTTTCCAGCGTATCTTTACGGGCGCCGGGACGACTGCCGGAAATCTGATCGGCCACCTGAGCGATGACACCTTCCAAAGTTTTCGGTCGATCTTCATGGTGCGCGACAGCAATGTACGCCACCTCTTCCGGCAAACCAAATTTGCGCATAATTTCGCGGCCAATTTCCGGATGGCCACCCTTGATTTCGTGATCAACGGCTTTCCCAATGTCATGTAGCAAGCCACCTTTTTTACACACTGCTACATCACCACCCAATTCTTCGGCCAACATTCCCGCTAGCTGGCTGACTTCAAGCGAATGACGCAAAACATTTTGGCCATAGCTGGTGCGGTATTTCAAACGACCAAGAATTTGCAACAACTTCTTCGGTAAACCAACGACCCCAGCCTCGTATGCCGCTTCTTCGCCGGCTTTGTAAATATCATGTGCCAGCTGTTTCTTGGCTTCTTCAATGGCATCTTCGATCTTCGTGGGATGAATACGGCCGTCAGCCATGAGCAAATCCAGCGCGCGTTTGGCGAGGTGGCGGCGAATCGGACTGAATCCGGAAATGATAATTTCACCTGGTGTATCATCAACAATAATTTCCACGCCGGTTAACGTTTCGATAGCTTTAATATTGCGGCCTTCTTTGCCGATAATACGGCCCTTCATATCATCGCTCGGCAAACTTACCGTCGTCGTAGTTGTTTCGGCCACGTGTGAAGCGGTGTAACGCTGAATAACCGTGCTCAAAATCGTGCGCGCTTTGGCTTCGTATTCTTCGCTCGCCGACTCCTCAAGTTTTTTAATACGTGCATTCAAATCTTCTTTCATGCTCTGCTCCGTCAGCTCCAGCAAAAGTTTCCGGGCATCATCTTTCGAGAGCGCAGCAACTTTTTCCAGCTTCACGATCTGCTGTTTGCGAATATCCTGAATCTGCTCTTTAATAACATCAACTTCCTTAGCTTTTTTCTGAACATTTTGCTGTTTGTTCTCGAGTTCCAGCAGCTGCTTATCAAATAAATTTTCACGTTTTTCCAGTCGCTGACGCAGGGCCTGAACTTCGCCCTGGCGCTGCTCCTCTTTTCGTTTTGATTCTTCAACAACCTGCATGGCCTTATCTTTGGCCTGAAGTAAAATTTCCTTTTGCTTATTTTTCCCATCCTGGATCATCTGCTGAACTTCGGCTTCAGCCGTGCCCTTGCTTTTGGCCGCGAGAATCTTGCGGGCCTGATACCCAATAAGCATACCCGCAGGTGCGGCTATGGCCAGGGTAAAGATAAATATAAAATTTTCCATAAAGAATGCTTGCTCTGCCGCTGCATTCGTGAGAGTCGTTGCGAGCTGTCGCGCCGACCCTTCTGTGCGCAAAAAACACCCGACCTCTTTAGTGAGAGGCAGGCTCAGTCAAAGTGAGAGAAAATATGTTTCCTGAGAGAAAAGTCACAAAGAATGAAGTCTCAAATGGTGAAAGGAATCATAAGCGCTATACGAGTTACTTATCAGAATTCCAGCGCGGGTTGTCACTTTGGCATCAAGCGCCAAATACGAGCAGCAAATGAAATTAATTGCTTTTCTATAGTAACAGTTCGCCAAAAAAAAGCAAGGGGGCGGGCTGGAAAAAACCGCTAAAGTCGGCGAATTTTAAGATGAGCTCTAGATAACTTTATCAATTAAGCCGTATTTGAGGGCTTCGTCGGCGCTCATGAAATTGTCGCGCTCGGTGTCTTCTTCGATTTTGCGTTCAGTTTGGCCGGTGTGTTTGGCCAAAATGACGTTGAGACGTTTTTTTATTTTGAGAATGTGTTCGGCGCGGATTTTGATATCCGTGGCCTGCCCCTCGGTGCCACCCATAACCTGGTGAATCATGACTTCCGCATTTGGCAAAGCCCAGCGCTTGCCTTTGGCACCGGCAGCCAACAAAACCGCCGCCATGGAAGCCGCCATACCAACGCAAATCGTGACCACATCAGCTTTGATATACTGCATCGTGTCATAAATACCCAAGCCGGCCGTCACCGAGCCGCCCGGAGAATTGATGTAGAGTTTAATATCTTTGGATTTATCCTCTGACTCCAAAAACAGCAGCTGCGCGATGACGGTGTTGGCCACGGCATCATCAATGCCCGTACCCAGAAAAATAATGCGCTCTTTGAGCAGGCGGGAGTAAATGTCATAGGCGCGTTCGCCGGAATGAGATTTTTCAATAACGGTTGGGATAAGCATGTGTTTGTGTTTATATCACACGAAAACCGTGTGCTGTTTTGGTTATTTTTCCTTTAAGGCGAAAGCCGGCTGCTTTTTTGTGGCCACCTCCGCCAATAATCCCTACTATCTTAGCAATTTTTTCAACATTCAGCAAACTATCACGCGTCCGAAAACTACCTTTAATAATTCCCTGTTTATCTTCACGCAGTACCATAATGGCGCGCGGGCCGTCGAGTGCATTCAAAAAATTGGCGATGCCGTTACAATCTTCTTCGCTGATGTTTGACGCCGCAATGTCGTCCTGGCGAATCACCGCCGAAGTAAAATGCAGTGCCGGATTATTATGAAGCTGTGATAAAATTTTTCCCCAGAACTG
>MHKD01000006.1:0-177 GCA_001818775.1 Candidatus Kerfeldbacteria bacterium RIFCSPHIGHO2_12_FULL_48_17 | reverse complement strand
AACATGGTGTTGCCGGCGTGGTGGTCAATATTGATGATGAACGGTCGCGTGGGCAACTGCGCCAGCACAGTTGAGAAGCCGGCATATTCCAGGCTGCTGGAATCAAAGACCATCACCAGGTCGGGTGCTGCGCCCTGATTGATGATGGCGCTCGGTTCAAACACGAACTGGTCGAGT
>MHKD01000005.1 GCA_001818775.1 Candidatus Kerfeldbacteria bacterium RIFCSPHIGHO2_12_FULL_48_17 | reverse complement strand
TTTTTATTTCGTCAAGTCTAGCGTTTTTTTCGGACGGGGTTTTCGGCGTATTTGTTTACGTTTTTGCCTTGGCAGGGGGAGGGGCAGTGGGAGTGGCACGGGGGTCAGCGTTTTTGAGGTCGGATGATCGCAATAATTGACACAGTTATGCCGGGCATACCATATTGCCAGCAGAATCAGGATGAGTATGAGGAGAAGGATGATGCCGAGGAGCACGTTATTGACCAGGGCGTAAGGGATAAACAGGTCTCCGACGGTAAAACCAACGCCTGGGTAGTATTTCACGATTTCGACGTCAATTGACTGGCTGGCTTCATTTTTTGCCTTGTCCAGGGCTTTTATTGTAATTTTGTGCTTTCCGTAGGGGAGGGTTTGCAGGGTTATTTCGGTTGCTTCCGGGCCGAGCGTGCTCACGAGCGCGTCATCCACGAATATCTGATAGCTGTCCAATCCGGAAAGTTCGTCACTGGCTGAAAAATGGATGATGGGGTTGCGGTTTTGTCGTATAACTTCACCTTCAAGACGCGTGAGGAGATCCTTGGGTGGCGTGGTGTCTATGTGGATGGTGTAATGGCCGGTTTCACTCCACGCATCACCCCGTACGGCTTTGACGTGAAAATACCAGGTGCCGTCAGGGATATTGGAAAAGATCGTCGTGTTTTCCGTCGTGGATGATTGTTCTTTCGGTATGGTGGACGGTTGGTCGTCCAATGCATAGCTGAAGCCGGTAACGCCTTCTTCCTTGGTCCAGGCGAAACGTGGCGCACCGTTTGCGTACCAGGTGTTTTGCTCGGGATGGGTGTCGGAAGCAATGGCCGGAGCTGCTGGTGGAGATGCCTTCTCTTCTTCCGGTTCTTCATCTTTTTTCTCTTCCTTTTCCGGCTGTTTTTCCGTTGGTTTTTGCGGTGAGGGAGCTGCTGGCGCGGCTGATTTCTCTTCATTGATGGTATAGCTGGCTCCGCCGGCTCCACCATAAATGTTCGTGCCCTTGCCGTCATTGGCCAGCGCCTGCGCGCCGCCGATACTCAGGTTTGCCGTGCCGGCTTTTTTTGCCCTGAAGGTAATCGAAATCATGGTTCCATGTCCCTGAAATCCGGGATTGGGGACGCCGCCGGCAAATGAGACCGTTCCGGAGCTGTTCGAATATGTTGGCTCTTTTGTCCACAGCGTGAAAATATTTCCCTTGCTGACGCCGACAACTTCGAGTTTATCGGTCGGGAATGATATCGTGGCCTGGGCTGCGTTGACGCTCTGATTACCGGAGCTGAGCGCTACGGAGGTGGTTTTGGTTTCGCCCACGGTTACACTTCCCGTCGATGGCGAAAGACCCATCGTCGCGGCTGCGTACGTGGTTGTAGGGATAAATGATGCTCCAGCCATGGTTATCAGCAGGGTGGCGACAAAGTATTTTTTCATTTTTTTATTTTACCTCCTTATTTGGCGCATTTACTCGCGTTCGTACTGCGGTTATTATACCACATTGTTTTTTTTCTCGAAATCGAGCGCGGTTGAATTTATGCAAAATCGTTGACACGTGGTTTCTTTGGGGCCGTCATTGAAAACGTGCCCGAGGTGGCCGCCGCACTTAGCGCAGACGACTTCGGTGCGCGTCATACCATGAGCCATGTCGGTTTTGAGTTTGACGGCGCCTTCAGCGGCAGCGCGGTCAAAACTGGGCCAGCCGGTACCGGATTCAAATTTGTTATCGGAGGCGAATAGCGCCGCTCCGCAGCCGGCACAGTGGTACATGCCGTCGTCTTTGTTGTCTGTGTACGCTCCGGTGAAGGCTTGTTCAGTGCCTTTTTCGCGCAGGACGCGGTACTGTTCGGGGGTGAGTTTCTTTTTCCATTCGTTTTCGGTTTTTGGCATAGTGATTTTATTAGTAGTATTATTTGATCTAAGTTTTTGAGAAATCTATCTTTGAGGGAGCTCAATTCGACTGTCAGGCTTGGTCAACTTAGAATAACATTCCCTGTTTTTCTTTTTTCTTTGTCGCCTCTTCAAAAATTTTCACGACTCCGTACTGTCCGTCATAACCGGGAATGATGTGCATCTGGCCGCTGCGCATGCGCTCGATGCCGGTGGCGATTTCGGGGTAGCTGGTTACGGCGGCGATTTCTGTGATTGGGGTTTGCAGCAGAAGCGTGAATTCCGGCGCGTGTTTGACGAGGCGTTCATATTCCTGTTGCACGGTTTTGCTTTTCGGCCCTGTGCCGGTGACTTCGGCGATGATCTGCTGCAGGGGGACGACGTATTTGGCCGGGACGCGATTTTGTGCGTGCGGTTGCTGGTCGGCCAGTTCGCGGACGCGGTTAAGAACGCCGATGGTAAGTTTTTGACCGCATTTCGGGCAGAGGCCGCGGTGTTTGGCGGACTGCTCAGGAGTGAGATTGATTTTACAGGCGGCGTGACCGTCGTTATGGTACTTGCCTTCTTCGGGATAGAATTCGATGGTGTGCAAGAAACGTGTGCGGTCGTTGGTCGTGATGATGCGCGCGATTTCTTTATATGATGGCGCTTCCATGGCGAACACATTGGCTTCGCGGGCGAGATTTTCCACGGAGTGCGCGTCGGAATTGGAGAGGATGGTGATGTTGTTGAGTTGCTTGAGCGCCCAGTTCATTTTGGGGTCGCTCGAAAGGCCGGTTTCGATAGCGTGGATGTGGGGTGTGAGTTCGTCGAAAACTTCTTCCAGCGAGTTGAAGCCGGATTTGGAGCCGAAGATCGCGAACCAGGGTGTCCAGATATGCGCGGGGATGAGCAGGCAGCGTGGATCAATATCGAGAATGATTTTGAGGAGTTCTTTGGCATCGAGACCGAGGATAGGGCGGCCATCGGATGTGATGTTGTAGCCGCCTTTGGTGAGTTTGGCGTTTATTTTGGTGACTATGGCGAGTGAGGGCGCGGTGATGAGGACATGCACGCGGCGAGCTTTGTCCTCTCCGAGGGCTTTGTCGTGTTTTTTGTAGATGCAGCTGAGTTCGGTGGTGTTGATGAAGCGCGTGGCCGGTATCGGGCTGTTTTTCAGTTCGGGATGCTGGGTGACATAGTCGAGCCAGGTTTCGGCGCGCAGACGGTAAAGACAAGGTTCAGCTTCTTCGAGTTGGGTCTGGAGTTCGGCAAACCAGATGGGGTGCGTGAAATCAGAGGTCGGGACAATATCAATGCCTTTCTTGCGGCACCAGTGGGCGATGTGTGCCAAGGTCAGGGCTTTGGAGCAGCCACGGGAAAAACGTGAATGGGTGTGGAGGTCGATGATGTAGGGTTTCATAGTGTTTGTAGTGTAGCATAGCGGCTTGCTGGGAGGCCATATTTCTGCTTTAATAGGGCGGTGTTGAAGGGTTCAACACACGTTATTTTTTGAACGATGGAGGGTTTCCTATGAATAAGGATAAGGACATTGTCATTTTGAACGTCGCCTTTGCGCCATTGCCGGCAGATGCACTCCAGGTGATGCTGGGACTCAATTACCATTTCCGTCAAAGTGATGAGATTGTTTTCGGCGATGACGGGTCTGTGCCGCATCTGACGGCCATTATGATGCCGGCAGATGTCGGTAAGCTTCCTCTGATTTATCAGATGGTCGCCACTATAGTGGGTATGTACCAGCCACTGGAGGTTTCTTTTGGTGAGTTTTACGCCAATGAAATTGTCACGGGGCAGTTGGTGGCGGGAGTGGCTATCAGGAAAACTCCGAAGCTTGTGGAGTTTCATGCCCATCTGGTGAATTCGTTGCGGCCTTTGGCGGCACCATTTGAGGATTTGCGGCCTGGTATGCTGTTTTCTGATCGGTCATGGCCCGCTCCCACTCAGATGAGTGTGGGGTTCGCCACTAGCAATGCCACGCAGTTGTTCGAGGATCCGAGCAGTTGGTTTCCCCACATAACTTCTCACGTGGGGCCGAAACCGACCGGGTATACGATTCCCTTTCAGAATTTTTCTGTCGATACCCTTTCGGTTTTTCATCTGGGGGTATACGGCACCTGCAAAAAACTTCTGGAGTCGTTTCCCCTCGGTGGCGGCACCGCGTCCATGAAAAAGTCCTAATTTTTTGAACCGTCTGCCTTGTTCACTCTCGGCGTTTGCCGCGCCGCCTATAACTTTTTTTGCCCTTTGTGCTCCTCCATGCCTGCTGGGATTTTTTCCACAGGCATATTGTTTTTGACCAGGAAGCGGATTATTGCTATTTTTACAGCAGGTCTGTGTTTATTTTTTATGATACATATATGGATATTGAGAAAAAGTTTCCCGTGCCTCCGCCGCCTGAATCAGATGAGCATGATCAAAAGGACGATCTTGATTCGGAAAAAAATGTGGAAGCCGACTTGGCCCCGCAAGAACCAGGACAGGAACAAGAACAGGAAAAGAGTCACGAATTTGATATGGATGGCACCATCAAACAGGTTGAGCATTTTATCAGTCGTGATCATTTTAATGTCAAACAAATTTCCGGAGCCATTCGGGTTCTGGAAGGCGTGTTTCCTGAGGGCGTCCAAATGAAACGGACATTCGAAACTTTAGCGGAAGATGATATCCGGCCGCTTTTGCAGGATTTCACTCAGCTTGAGTTGACTCTGCAGGATGTAAAAAAAGTCCCTGAAATTGATCAGATACGGGCGTTATCTGAAGATATGGATAAGCTGGCAGTGCGGGCGAAAGAAACCGTCGCGAAGGCGGTTCAGACGATTCAACGTATTCAGCGGTGGGCAGATGAAAGTATCCGTGCCAAGATGCTGCGGCCGAATGTTGGTCAGGAGATTTTCAGTGGTACGGGTAAACTGAAAACAGGATTACAGAAATTTTTGGAAGAGAATATTGTTTTTCCGCAAAAATATATCCGCCAGATGGAAGATGCGGTGAGTAAAAAGAAGTAAATCGCCGTCAAAAATTGGCCAAAACAAAAACCCTTGGGTTGAACCAAGGGTTGTTTGTTAAACTGGCACTGGCTTACTTTCGCCCCGAAGGACTATCATCAGCGCTGATGGGCTTAACTGCTGAGTTCGGAAAGGGATCAGGTGTTTCCCCATCGCTAGAAGCACCAGAGTCGGAGGATTGATGCTGTTCCATCGTCCAACTCCGGTGCTTCCACTATACGCCAGCTATCGTTACTTCTGTGGTGAACAGAATGAAGGCTGTGACACCGGCCAGTGCAACAAAAGTCGCTACCAGCGTCAGTGACACAGAGTATTCTTTGATTTTTCTTCGCATGCAAATGTTTTAATCACGGTCTAAACTACTCTGTTAAGTGATTATGGTGAACAATTGGTCTATTAGTACTCTTTCGCTCCATCCCTTACGGGACTTCTACGTTGAGCCTATCAACCCCATAGTCTTTGGGGGACCTATAATGAAACCTCATCTTGAAGACAGCTTCACGCTTAGATGCTTTCAGCGTTTATCTGAACCAAACTTGGCTACTCGGCGATGCCCTTGGCAGGACAACCGATACACCAGAGGTTTGTTCTTCCCGGTCCTCTCGTCATGTTTTCACATATTTCTATGTGCATAGACTATATCTTCACCCTCTTGTCCATTTTCTGGAGTAGGGGATGGCGTGTGATAAAGGCATTATTCCTTATGATCAGTATCCTTTATCTCAGTCCGATGGTATTTCGGACTTCAGTCGTTACGGGGTCAAACCTATCATTTTTTTGTATTGCGCAGCAGAGCGTTTTCCTGACGATTGATAATTACATGACTGAATTTTCATCATATATTTTATCAAGCGCTGTTTTTCTGTTGATGTAAGTGCGCCTGCCTGTTTCCTTTTCAGGAGATGGGCAGCCCTTAGGAACGCTTCTGCCTGTGGTTTTTTGAAACGTATATATGGATACAGTGATTTCATGATTTTTTCACATTGATTATACCCATTTATGCGAAGCTCTGTGATTCTGTCATTTCTTTTGGAAATGTAACCAATGTTGAGCTTCTTGCGTATCCAGTAGAGCGGTTTTTCATGGCGACTATCCTGATAAAAACAGATAGTGCACATGAAACGCCAACCAATACGCGCATCACTACGTTTTTTTATTTGCAACATTATACTGCCGTCTCCATCGAGGAAACCAGCTATATATGCAAATTCCACATGCTTTTTTAAGATGATAGATCGACTTCCCACGGTATTGACTTATTTTTTTATGGTCCTCAAGCATCGTAATTTTACCATAAAAAGAATGAAGCTTCCACCGTTATTAGCCATATTTTCAATCCCGATTACTCGGGAAAGTAGCAAAACCCGTTAGGGTTTACTAGGGAAGAGCCTTCTCAAGTTTCTACGACCACAGCGGATAGGAGACCGAACTGTCTCCATGTTATACATTTCCATTATTACTAATGGCATAGACTATATCTTCATCCTGTCTATAACAGGAGCCGACGTATTATAGAAGTTTTTATCCCGAATATCGGGTACCTTCTATCTTTCCTTTCGGATCAGTCGTTACGGGGAATCAAATGTTGTTTCTGAAATATTTTCCATATTTTGATTCTTCCCACGGTATTGTCCTTATTTCCGTTCGGTCTAATGTTTTTAAATAAGGATTCCACCGTTATTAGTCGGATTTTACCATATCGTTACCAATATGGGTCGCAATGATTTACGACGTTCTGAACCCAGCTCGCGTACCACTTTAATTGGCGAACAGCCAAACCCTTGGGAGCTTCTTCACCCCCAGGATGTGATGAGCCGACATCGTATATTGATCCATTATTACTAATGGTATGGACTATATCTTCATCCTGCGAATCTGTGCAGGAGTTGGCGTATTATCCCGACATGTGTCGGAATCTGCTCTTGAAAGAGCAAGTCTCTACAGGGTCATAACTCAATTTTGTATTTCATTGAAGGTATCACGTGTTTATATATTATCTCTTTCAATCTCGGCAAACTTGATTTCATAAACCTTACTCTTTGGTAATGTTTATCTTTATTCAAGCGTGCTTCTAAATTCATTTCTGATAACATGTGCAATATGCATTGCTGATCTTTGTTATCAAATTGCTGTGTATTGAGATAGATATCTGATCCGCGTGATTTGCTTCCGTCATCCATGAACCAAACAGCAAGCATTAGTGGGTCCAAGTGGATCTTGGGTATGTTTTTCCTGCCATTCTTATAAAATTTTCGAAAGAGTATCGTTAGTTCCGGAAGTTGTTTGGTATGGAATCTATATGCTTCACGATTACCATTCGATTTTCTCGAATGTGGTTCGCCTGCTGCTATAGATCGTAATCTGTTGTACTTCCAGTCAACGTATTCTTTCTGTTTTAAGGAATGATTAATTTCGAGAAAGGCATTTTTTCTACCTTTCACGATTCTTACATACCCATCACCTAAGATGGTACCAATAATAATTGATTGTTGGGTTTGAGTTAGACTTCCCACGGTATTGTCCATAACGTTCATTGTAACTAGTTTGTGTTATGGAGTCCACCGTTATAAGCCAATTTTTTTAATCTCGATTACTCGAGATGCACCCCGATTGTCCCGATCTTCGTCGGGCTCGTTAAGGTGCCGAACAGCGCCGTCGCTATGGACGCTTGGGCGCTACTAGCCTGTTCGTGCTATTTTTCTTCCTTAATTTCTTAAGGCACTGACTATATCTTCATCCCAATTTTATGTTGGGAGTACGGCGTATTATTCCAATTTATTTGTTTCAACATTGATCTGGAATCTCGAGCTCAGGTACTGCCATTGATTCTCGCTCTCAGTCGATACGGGGTCCGATGTGATATCAGACTTCCCACGGTATTACCCTTCTTCTCGCACCTTTATAAGAGAAGGGAGGGCTTCACCGTTATTAGCCGTCTACTTTTCTACCAGTTACCTGATAGAAGGGACACAGATTGTATCCCCGGAGTAACTTTTATCCGTTGAGCTTCCGCCGTCCTATATCGTACGGTCGGATCACTAAGTTCTGCTTTCGCAACTGCGCGGGATGTACCCCTTGCAGTAAAGCTGGCTTTTGCCTTTGCACTATCTCTTCCATTTCCATCGGAAGATAGCCAACCTTTGTAAACGCCTCCGTTACCATTTGGGCATTCTGTTAACCTAATTTGTATTTCATTGAAGGAAGTATGAATTCGCCGATCACTGCTTGGAAACGTGGAATTGCTGGAGAGGGAATGTAGATTTGCTGTCCTTCTGGTTGTTTCCTGAGTGTCGTTTCGATACGGAAGTTTCTTTTCAGAGCTTCCTGGAGTCGTTTGAGACTCGTTGCATCGAAACTTTGGGTATTCAGGATTCTGCCACGACATTCTTTCGATTTAATGGAACCATCATCCATGAACCATACGGCAAGTGCAAGAGGAGTGAGCCATTTATGAATGAGTTTTGGTACAACCTTTTTTCCATTTCTATAAAATTGATTTCCATAGAATTGGAGCGAGCTTGTAGCGCGCGTGTTGAACCAGACTTTTTCATACTCTTTTCCTTTTACTCTCTGCAGTTTACCTTTCGGTTCGCTACTTGTAAGTGATTGAAGCTCTTGGTAGAGCCAATTCACATACTCTTTCTGATGTATGGAGTGTTCTATCTTTAATCGATAGGTCTTTCCCTGAGTTCGCGTTTCCAGATGGCCATCACCAAGGATTTTTCCAATGATGATTTCTTTCTGTCGCGCGCTCATCTTCAATGTGATTGCGTTTCTCATAATCTTGTATTAGGTCCCCGATCCTTTACGAGGATTCAGAGTCTCTCTGTCGCCAGAGAAGTTCAGACTATATCATCATCCGATATGTTATCGGAGTTCAACGTGTAGTCGTTGAGGGCAAGACAGGGGATGAGCCCTGTTTTTCCCTGCTGATTGTCCGCACCTTGATATTTTTACACTTTGGTAATCAAGGATACTCGGATGTTCCAGCATATAAGTTGAATAATTTTATTTTGTTTCCCACTGCGACGGTTATTGCTTATGTATTGCTACATAAGAGCCCCACAAATATGTACGGAGTACATGTTTTTTAAGGCAACCGCCCCAGTTAAACTACCTACCAGACACTGTCTTCCCCCCGGTTTCACGGGAAGGAGTTAGAATTAAAAGCACATGAGGGTGGTATCTCATATTTCGACTCCATGGCGGCTAACGCCACCACTTCAAAGTCTCCCACCTATGCTGAACAAACATAATCCTAATTCAATGCCAAGCTGTAGTAAAGCTTCACGGGGTCTTTTCGTCCGGCTGCGGTTTACCGGCATCTTCACCGGTCATGCAATTTCACCGAGTCCCTCGCTGAGACAGTCTCCAAATCGTTATGCCATTCGTGCAGGTCGGAACTTCATTGTTCTGCGCATTATGTTTCCATAATGATTAGACTATACCTTCATCCCTGACCTTGCGGTCGGGGAGCTGACGTGTGATAGATATTCTCGCTGCTGAAACCAGTCATCTATCTCTCCTTTCGGATCAGTCGTTACGGGGTTCGATATGATATCGAACTTCCCACGGTATTACCATTTCAGGCTTCACCGTTATGAGTCAGTTTGCTGATATTCTATTACTAGAATATTCGGGCAGTTTCCGATTTTCTACCCGACAAGGAATTTCGCTCGGACCTCCTTTAAGGTTTGGACTCTATCTTCACCCAGATTTCTTTTTTGAAATTGCTGGGGTATGGCGTTTGGTCTCTGAGGATTTTCTATCATACGATAGAATCTTTCCTGCTGATTGGCTCATTGACAGAGCTTTCCAGCATATAGCCATATATTTTAGGACCTATTCTTCATTGCTGAAGAATGAGGCAGCGTATCACACATAGTAATAACGAATTACCTATGCGAATCGTCCCAGTCCTCAAACGTTTTTTAAATTTAGGTAAAAAACGCTTGACCTTAGGACGATTTATTGTTGTTAGCTCATAGTCACCTATGAGATCGGACTATATCTTCCGCGATATTTCTTGCCGAAATTTTCGCGGTTTGGCGTATAGTCTCTGAGGATTTTCTTGAAGTGATTTTTGATAATCTATGATGGAATATTTTCTTTTCCTACCACGTCCGTGATTAAGTTCTTCACGGAGTTCTATGATTTTTTTCAGACCTTCATGGTTGAGATGTTGTTGTTCCTCGACGAGTTTTGCAATTTTTTTGAAAATTGCAAAATTTCGTTTCTTCGTTGCCGAGAGGAAATTGAATTTTTCAAAGAAGGGTATTACCTTCTCTGATATTGAGAGTGGATTGGATACCACATAGTACAGCACACCATCTTTTCGTGTTTGCATTCTTCCACATCCCAAATATCTTTTAAAGATAGCGAGAACAGTACGATCTCGCTGTGAGATGTTGAAAGTCAGCACTACTTGCCATTTCATCGTATGATCTTCACGTCGGCGGAGGGAAACATTGAAGCTTCCTTCCCCATCCGCAAAGCCCACAAGATAGTGGCCTACGTCAGAGGGTATACTTTTAAGCCATTGTGTCTGTTTCATGTTGAGTGAAATTATTTCACATCAAGAATCTTTCCTGCGGATTGTCTCCTGATAGATTTTCTATCCCTCAAGAATTGTTACTTCTGCTCCATCGAAAGCAGTGAGTATCTTGATTGAAGGAGGGTTTCCCGCATATAGCCAAATTTTATAACTACAATCGTTTTTATAGTTATCGCCGGCGTTCATCCGCGCTTCAGTTCAGGGCGTAAACCCCTCACCTTAACGTTCGGATACTGGCCAGGCATCACTCCCTATACATCACCTTGCGGTTTAGCAGGGAGCTGTGTTTTTGGTAAACAGTCGCTTGGAGTCTTTCGCTGCGGCCTCGATTGCTCGAGGCAGGCCTTATCCCGAAGTTACGGCCGTTGTTTTGCCGAGTTCCTAAGCGAAGGTTCTCTCGTACACCTTAGTGCATTTCGCACCCACCCACCTGTGTCGGTTTACGGTACGGATACCATAACCTTAACGTTGTACCGTTTTTCTTGGCACCTCTTGGGTCTGACTTGAAATCGTATTGCTACGTTCTCTTGCCCTTGCGGGACAGCTATAGCCAAAAACTGATCAGACTTGCGTGATGCGTCAAGTACAACAAAATTATGGTAGTGCAGGAATATTAACCTGCTCTTCCATCGTCTACGCCTTTCGGCCTCGACTTAGGATCGACTCACCCTGGGACGATTTGCGTTGCCCAGGAAACCTTGGGTTTACGGTGGACGGGGTTTTCACCCGTCTTTTTGTTACTTATGCCAGCATTCTCACTTCTCTGCGCTCCACCGCTCCTTACGGTACGGCTTCGTTGCACAGAGAACGCTCCTCTACCACGCCCTGACGTAAACGTCAGAACATCCGCATCTTCGGTATGAGATTTGAGCCCCGTTGAATCTTCGGCGCACGACAACTTGACAAGTGAGCTATTACGCTTTCTTTAAAAGATGGCTGCTTCTAAGCCAACTTCCTTGTTGTATACGTCATTGCACCACCTTTTACACTTAATCTCAATTTAGGGACCTTAGATAGCGATCTGGGCTGTTTCCCTTTTGACCAGTGAACCTTAGCGCCCACGGTCTGACTCTTATGATAGTCTTACTCGGAATTCGGAGTTTGGTTAGGGTAAGTAGGACGAATCCACCTCACCCCATTCAGTGCTCTACCTCCAAGTAAGTAGTACATAAGGCTATCCCAAAAGATATTTCGAGGAGAACCAGCTATCGCCAAACTCGATTGGAATTTCTCCGCTATCCACAACTCATCCCCGAGTGTTGCACGGCTCGTGGGTTCGGACCTCCCTCTGTATTTCTACAGAGTTCATCCTGGTCATGGATAGGTCGTTTGGCTTCGGGTCTTGTAAGTGGAATTATCAGCTATTACCGAAGTAATAGCCACGCGTATTTCACGCTCGCTTTCACTGTGACTTCATCCCGTAGGATTTAATCAACTCCACTTAGCAAACTCACTGGCTCATTCTTCAATAGGCACGCTGTAAGGCATTCTTAGTCCATTCAAAAATCCATATTTTCGCATTCAATTCAACAATGTTTTATAACGCGGTTTTGAATTTCTGAATGGACTAAGCATAGCCCGTCAGCGCTCTGTAAGCGTAAAGTTTCAGATACTATTTCATCCCCCTCTCGGGGTGCTTTTCACCTTTCCCTCACGGTACTGGTTCACTATCGATCATATAAAGTATTTAGTCTTAGGTCATAGTCGACCTGGTTTCCTATAAGATTGCACGTGTCTCATAGTACTCGGGAGTAATTACCATAGAGCACAAGACTCATTTCGAATACGGGACTGTCACCCTCTTTGGTTGCCGTTTCCCACGGCATTCTTCTATGAAAGACTTGTTTGTTCCGACTCTATCTTAGGTCAATAAGCCCTAAACGTAATCATCCCACAACACTTCTTAAGCAGTAGCTTATCACTTCTTCCCTCAGGCTTTACGCCTGAGTTGCGCTTAAGAAATTTTGACTTCTCCCCGTTCGTTCGCCACTACTAGGGGAATCATCAATACATACTTTTTACAAGACCAAAGCATTGGCCCTATAAAAAGTGTATTGACCTTCGTTTCCTTTCCTCTGGGTACTAAGATGTTTCAATTCCCCAGGTTACCTTCAAAACACCTATGTATTCAGTGTTTGATGACTGAGGTTTGCTCAGCCGGGTTACCCCATTCGGACATCTCCGGGTCACAGGTTGCTTGTCACCTCACCGAAGCTTATCGCAGACTGCTACGTCCTTCATCGTCTTTATATGTCAAGGCATCCACTCTACGCTCTTATTTTGTTCACACATAATCACTCAAAAGAGTAATTATTTTCACTATGTACGAGAGTATTTAAACTCTTTAGTGTTATTGCATTTGCATGCTTTCAGTTGTCAATTTTCAGTCTTAATCACCACATTTCTAGCTAAAATAGCTGGGGTTTGGTCGCATTTTGTTTCCGAGCGCTGTGTTGGACGTGAGAGAGCGCAGAAAATCGAGGAGATGCGGAATTTTGGCTAATGTATGTGGTTTTTAAGGTTACGATGTGAATTAAAAAACCGCTCTGCAGCGGCGTGGGGAGTGCAAAATATATGACGTATTAGCCGCTGATGGTTTCGTTAAGGGGTAATTTCATCATAGTTTTTCGCTAAGATTTAGCCTTATTTCGGAACTTTTTTATTGTGTTTGTATTATAGAGGGGTTTTTTGTTCCTGTCAAATGGGGGTTTGGGAGGGGTTTTGCGGCTGGGTTGTACGTTTTAGTTCGGTTGAGGCGGGGATTTTATGGAGAAATTGGGGTTTTAGGCAAAAAAAAGAAGCCGGAATACTTTTACTCTGTATGAGGGTCGGCCAGGTATGGTGCCGTAACATGATAGTGAGTAGAAAGTTTCCAGCTTCTTTTAAAGAACCTGTGGAGATGAGGAGCCGCGGCCAGAGGAGGTGGTGCAACAACATGTTGCCGCGGCATGGGAGAATGCCCGAGGAGGGGGAGGGCATTTTTTACGAGGTCAGAGAGGATGGTTTCTGACCCCGCCGGTAGAAAATATTTCTGCCGGATTGTTTCCTGGGCTGTCTTAACAGGTGATGACAGCCCATGTAATTATTTTCGATTATTACAAGTGTCTGTAGTGTAGCGCCGGTTGTCGGTGCTGTCAAATTTTTTTCGACACAATAAAAAAAACCGCGATAAAGTAAAAGTAATGGATTTTTGGCTGTTCGGTGTAATAATTCATTATTTTGTGTGCCGAAGGGGAGACTCGAACTCCCATGGGTTGCCCCACCAGCTCCTAAGGCTGGCGCGTCTACCAGTTTCGCCACCTCGGCGCGTCCAAATCCCGCTCCAGCTTACACGTACAAACATTCGTTTGTCCGTTTCAGCTTTCGCGGTATTTCTCCTTTTCCCCACAAACGCGTGCTCAGTCGCTTCAGCTCCTTCCGCACCTCGTTTGTGGGGCCCCAGGAAAAAGCTGTGTTACAAATTAGCATATACATTGTAGCATGTCGAGGTGGGTTTGTAGTATAATAACCGCATATCATTTTTATTTTGTTTATTATGAAAAAGCCTCAAATGTTCGTACTTATTATTGTCATTGTGCTGGTGGCTGGTGCTGTCGGGTATTTTGTGTGGCAGCGGCAACAGCGTGATGGTGGCAGTGGTGCGGCTCAGGTCAATACCAACGTCGGTTCTCAGAAGAATACCAATACGCAGGATAGCAGTTTTGATTTTGATGTGAATGCCGGGGTGAATACGAATGCTGACGCCAGCGGTAATGTGAATGAGAGCGCGGATGCCACGGCCGATGATGCGGCGGCTGTTAATGTGAATGCTGCCGATGAAACACCGGCACCGGCCGAAGGTACGGCGGAATTTACCGATGCCCAGAAACGCGATCAGCAGCGTCTGGCCGATGTGGAAAGTTTGCAAAAGGCTTTGCAGGCGTATTTCGATGCCAAGCAGGTCTATCCCGATACGCTTGACGGTTTGGTGCCGGACTTTATTGCTGCGTTGCCTAAGAATCCGACGCCGGGTGGTGCGGATTATACGTACACGCCGATTGGGAAGTTGCCTGCGACGTTTTATGATTTGAGTTATGAGTTGGAGGTGGGTTCTGGCGAAGTTGAGGCGGGTGTGCATACGGCGACACCGAAGGGGATCGCGCAGCCATAGCCGTCGCGACGGCTGTGGACAACTTTCCGCTTGATTTATTGGCGTGATTTGCTATTCTGAAAGAACGATGGGCGTCTCTCTTCAAAGAGAGCGCTTTTTTATTATGGCTTGGAGCTTGTAAACAGGCTCTTTGAGCGCGGCCGGTTTTATGTTTTCGTCTATGAAATATTTTGCTTTATTGGGCATGTGCGCTGTGGCGCTGTTTCCCATTTCCGTGGCTGCGGCAGCTTCAGCAGCGGCTGATGCGGCGGCATCTGCGGTCGCGGTGGCGCAACCTTGCGTGCCGAGTCCGGTTGAACCCAAGCCGGCTGATCCGGCGCCCATAACCTACCCTGACAGCATTCGTATTTCGGAAATTTTTCCCGATCCTGAAGGCGATGAAAGTGCCGGTGAATTTATCGAACTCTATAATGAGGGTTCGGTGGCGGTTGACTTGACCGGTTGGAAATTATCGGATGCCACGGCGCGGGTGTATACGCTGGCGGTGGAAGATTTTACATCAATGCATGCGCGGCCGGGTGAATATTTTGTGGTGTACCGGAGTGTTTCCGGTGTGGCTTTGAATAACAGCGGTGGTGATCAGGTGGAGCTGTACGGCCCGGATGATGTGTTGCTGGATGTAGTTGCCTATCCGACTGCCAAGGCCGGGCAGACCTGGGCCATGGATGATATCGGTGATTGGCAGTGGACGCCGCAGGTGACGCCGGGTCGGGTGAATGTGTTTCCGAAAGAGTCAGGTGATGGGGATGGTGGTGGGGCGCCGCCGGGCAGCGCGCCGGATGATGGTGGTAGCGGTGAGGACGATGCCGGTGGGGGTGGCGCGACCGATGCCGATGTGGTGCTGAGTGAAATGTTGCCGGATCCCGAAGGCAGTGACACGACCGGTGAATGGATTGAATTGTGGAACCGTGGTGATAAGGATGCCGATCTCAAGGGTTGGCAGTTGAGTGATGGTTCGCGCACGTATACGTTTGCTGATTCGTTGCTGCTGGGTGGTGATGAGTATTATGTTGTCATGCGTCCGGAGAGTGGAATCAGTCTGAATAATGGCGGTGATGTGGTGGTTTTGTTGAATGTGACCGGTGAAGAAAAGGGGCGGGCGGAATATGGCGCGGCGGCGGTGGGCGTGAGTTGGGCGCAGTTTGGTGATGCCTGGGAGTGG
>MHKD01000004.1 GCA_001818775.1 Candidatus Kerfeldbacteria bacterium RIFCSPHIGHO2_12_FULL_48_17 | reverse complement strand
CGCAATTTCTCAGCGGCAAAGGTGGGAGAAAAATCAAAGTACTTGTCGCTTACCAGACGGACAATACGCCTGCGTTTGCCCTCAGACAAACGGCGGTTACTCAATCGGCCGCGATTGCCGTGGATCAAGGCCGCCGCACCTTTCTTTTTGACCCCAGCCTTGAGTCTTTTGGTCTGGCGCACCGACAAGTGCAGCTGACGGGCGGCCAGGGTGCCGCTTACGGCACCGCGAAGCAGGCGCTTAATAATGTCATACCGTTCCATGTCACGACTGGACATATGAAGAAATATGTTACCCATATGGATGATGAGTTATTGAATGAACTCATCACTCTACCACAGGGGGTATGACATTTTTATTTCCCTGGTACTATGACATTATCATTTCCGTGTGACAATTTCCCATTAAATCATTACTTCTCGAAAAAATAGTTGAGAAAATAAAAAAAATATACTAAGATTAAATCAATAATTAATCTCTGCTATGAAAAAACTTAAACCACTCACGAAAAAAACACTGCTAAAAATGGCAGCGAGCTCCTCTAAAATGGAAGGTATTAGCTTTGCACGGGCAAGAAAAAATAAGTGGGCTATTAAAAAACTCAGGCAACATGGACGAGCGTTCTCGTTATAATATCAGTGATAAAGAAGTAGGGATAGAAAATAATATTCTCAAAAATAAAAAATAATACAAAAGGAGCCGATCGCATCAACGCTTTCGGTTCCTTTCAATTTGCAATTAGAATGTCCAATCATACTTCTGCAGCAGGCGGCACCACTCCGGATCAGGACGAAAATAATCCGTGATGGAATCGCAGATGCCCGGCAGATGCAGCCACTCAGCAGGCATCGCCTGAAGTCGCTCACGCATTTGTTCTGACCAATCCACATATTCCTGCATGGCCTGCAGAAAACCGGCCAACCAGGCATGGCGCGTCGTTTGTGGTAACTCGCGAAACGCAGCGAAGATCCTAGAAACGGCGCCTGGCGTGCCATCTGACCCGTCAAGCATCACCATAAACTGCCCAAAAATGCGCAGCACATCTTCTTCCTCCGGCGAAGAAAATACCCGCGGCTTTTGAGTAGCTGCAATAATCCGTGCCGTGCGCTCTTTCTGGCGCTCACGCAAATCCAACATCACACCGCAATCATGCTTACCATATGCCGAACTATTCACCTGTGTCGCCCGAAAATTCTCCAGGTGACGCACCATTGTGTGTCCGGCCGCCGGATCCAGACTTGGAACCATGTGCAATGCAAAGGCCGAATCGTAAAAACCGTCCTTCATATAATCGACATGGCCAGGCTGCAGCGACTTGGCACGCGACAGCAAATGCCGCACCACAAAACCCGGGCCCACGCATTCCAGCCGATTACACCAACGCGGAATCCACACTATCCAAAACGGCAATCCGGAAAAGAC
Source organism: Candidatus Kerfeldbacteria bacterium RIFCSPHIGHO2_12_FULL_48_17 (assembly GCA_001818775.1). Taxonomy (GTDB): domain Bacteria; phylum Patescibacteriota; class Patescibacteriia; order HO2-48-17; family HO2-48-17; genus 2-12-FULL-48-17. Next base: position 30,037 of record MHKD01000004.1, on the reverse strand, counting down.
ATCATCATACGGTGGAACCCGACGGCGCGCATCGGGTGGAAAACTCTTGGCGTTGTAGTGAGTCTGCGCCGCAATCGCATACGCTATCAGATCACGTTCGGCGTGATTTCCCAACCCGCAGCCATAAAAACAATCACTGACCAGCAAACCGGAAACTTCCGCATAGCCAACCAACCGATCCTTTTCGTGATAACGATCAGTAATCGCCAATCCCATCTTGTGCAGCGGGCCAGCCACCAAACCAATAAACCGCTCAGCCGGGGTAAAAACACCTACACCGGAACACAAAATCAAAGCATTGGCATACAAGCGTGCAATGTGAGCGCGACTGAAACCCGGCTCAATCGCCGCCGCACGTGCATTTATGACCGGCAATTCGACCAATAAGCGCTGAACAACGGCAACGCCACGCATAAGCGCCTGCTGCGTAGAATTGACAGCAACGTCTTGCAACAAAGACCTGCGTATGACGCGTGAGCGTAACAGTTGAATACGGCGCAGGAGATGCGCCTCGTTTTGATAATCAAACATTGGAGCACCTCCTATTGTAAAAGTTAAAGAACAAATAAGTGACCTTACTGCGCACTATGTACCATTTTTTAAAAAAAATATCAATCGATAGCAAAACAAAAAGGCCAGAATAAAATCTAGCCCACCTACACGATATGTATAGGATTTTTGAGACGGAACAAAAATTCAAAACGCGCCCCTCACTCCGAATCTTAAAAACCAAGACTCATATATATCGGAGTATTCTGGTGCATCCAGAGGCTCGGACAGAGGCGTCGGAAAGTGAAGATCATAAAGGCCGGCAACCTCAAATGTCACTCCCCGAATATTCGCCGAAACTATAGGTCCAAAACCGCCACCCTGTCGATCAATCATAAAAACGCCGCCGACTTCAAAACTACCCAACAGGATACTGGCTTGAGAACGCATGCGCCAAAAATCAATCTCCCCACCAAAATCAAAAAAATACAGGAGATGAACACGCGTTATGAAAACCTCCATAATGGCATCAGTGTAGAGACTCACCCTCCACTTGTCCCTATTGGAGAATCCGAAGCTGGCGCCCCATACAGCACACAACTCCGGAAGATCCTCAAGGAATGCAAACACTGGACCGACCTGGGCCTCGATAAACTCATCTTCGCCGGTCAGAGGCGTCATGTAATTCATGAAACCACGGACATAGAGAAACCTCGACAAGAGTGGGTACATCAGAGCAGCGTCGACCTGCATCAGGAAATCCTCACTCCCGTCCTTATGGAATTTCCACGTGTTCAAAAAACCCAATTCCCCGGACAAACCATCCAGGTTAAATTTTGCTTCTTGTGCAAAAATTACTGCACAGGAAAGAAAGGAAAAAACCATTGCCGACACGAGCGATAACATGATCTTTTTCATCGGAAATCCCTTCACCCGAAATTCGGGTTGCTGAAGATATATTTTCAAAAAAACAAAAAGAACTGCGAAGATAGTGGCATAAAACACGAATTTTGTCAAGATTCGGAGTAAAAAAATAAAAAACTTCCGGATCACGAAGAGGATTTTTCGCTTATTCTTGATAAAAAAAATCCTCTCACAATAAATGGAGAGGACGTCTGAAAAATTACGAATTCAGGCCTTCAGAAAAGCCTGCAAAACATTCCAACCAAAACTACTCTGTACTTGGTCGGGAGTAAGATTCCCTATCTCAATCCAAGTTGAATATTCGGCCTCATCACTCCTAACGAACAACCTCTCCGGCCGACACTTGAATGAATTTCTGAGCGGTAATACCATACAAGTACGTAATTTTTGTAGGGGTTTCATTATCGAAAAGGACCTCGAGTATGGCGCCGTTCACATCATTTTTTGAAACGACCGGCCAGGACAGTCCGAGTTCACGCGATTGCTTGAAAACCTGAGCAACATCGGCAGCGCCGGTGCAGATATAAATGGTACGCCCGCCTAAAGCACCGGCCTCAGCACAGGCCATGCTGACGATATCCGAATAGAGAACCGGCGCTGCTTCCTGATATTGAACAAGCGTACCCTGCCAATCAACAAACACCCCTTGAAAAACCTGCCCCTCAAAAAGTCCCGAATCTTTACGTCGCCAGGCCTCAACGTCTGCAATAACTTCATGATCGGTGCCCATGAAACCGGCAGCGCGAGCCTGGGCAAGCCATTGTAACATTTCTTGTCCGGAATTTTTTTGCGCATGGGAAAGACCATGCTTGAGCCGGGCAACTTCGGCATCTCTTCTGTGAAGTTCAAAAAGCTTCTGTGGCAGGAGATCGTCCACTTTAAGCCCCGCCTTGAAAAAATCGTACATCTCTCGAACTTTCTGATTGAGAAAGGGTGCCCGTACAAAACCCACATTCTTTTTACCCATGAGCGCGGCAAAACGGGGCTGTGTTTGGGTAAGATACACTTCATCCAGAAAAGAAAACAAAATCACCGGTCGACCGGTTGATGCCTTTTCCAGAGCTACGTCCAAACCACAGCAATCCTGATAGTGAGCAGTTCTGTCACCAGGCATGTAATTAACGTTAATGAAAAATACATCCGGGCAATGCTCATCAAGAAAAGACTGCAGCTCGGGGACCTGCGTCAGCAATGTATGACAAATTAACTCGGCCATAGGGCCTCCCTTGTAAAATGTTTATGTACCACGTCAAAACGAAAAATTTTGACAACTCATGTCTACCATTTTTGAATAAAATTGTGAATAAAAATCGCCCGCCGGACACAGCCGACACATTGACACTTTCCCCTCTTTCCCGGCACAATAACCCCATTATGAGCAAAAATTTCTGGCTAAAACTCAAGAAACCGATATTTGTTCTGGCGCCGATGGCCAATGTCACGGACGCAGTTTTTCGGCGTCTGATCGCCAAATACGGCCGACCCGACGCCATGTTCACGGAATTCGTATCTTGCGATGGTCTGCAATCCGTCGGGCACGCCAAACTGCTCATTGATCTGCAATACACAGAAGCCGAACGCCCCATCGTTGCCCAAATTTTCGGCTCCAAACCGGCCAATTTTTATAAAACCGCCCAGCTCGCGCGCGAACTCGGCTTCGACGGCATCGACATCAACATGGGCTGTCCGGAAAAAAATCTCGTCAAAAGCGGCTCCTGCGCCGGCCTGATTCGCACACCGCAGCTGGCTCAGGAAATTATTCGCGCAACACAAGCAGGCGCGCAAGGGCTGCCGGTTTCGGTCAAGACACGTATCGGTTTCAATAAAAATGAAATCGAAACCTGGATTCCGGCCCTGCTTGCCGTCGAACCGGCTGTACTGACAGTGCACGGCCGCACGCGCAAAGAAATGTCGCTCGTGCCGGCAAACTGGGACGTAATTGCCCGCGCTGTAGAAATCCGCAACGAGACCAAATCAAAAACTCTCATCTTCGGCAATGGTGACGTACGCGACCTGGAAGACGCCGCGGCCAAAGCCAAACAATACGGCGTTGATGGCGTCATGCTCGGGCGCGCCATTTTCGGCAATCCCTGGCTGTTCAACCGCGAGAAAAAAACACCAACCATCGAAGAGCGACTGCACGTTCTTGTCAAACACACCCTTCTCTACGAAAAAATTCTTGGCGGCAAAAAATCTTTTGATCTGATGAAAAAACATTACAAAGCTTACGTGAGCGGGTGGGATGGCGCCAAAGAACTGCGCATTGAACTTATGACTGCAAAAACCGCAGGCGAAGTGGAAAAAATCGTCGTCTTGTATCTAAAAAATAACACCAACAAATAAAATTTGCTATAATGTATCTAGAGATCGTCTCAAAAAATAAATTTTATACTACCGTCAAAAAATTCTATGTTAGAAAAAGAATCAAATTTTATTCCGCGTCAGGATGACTTAAATAATGAAGACGTCGTTACGCAAATTCTGGAAAGTGGCACACCCGAGGAATTAGAACAAGTGGGCGAGTTTCATAAGCTTACATCCGAGCAGATAAAATTATTCAGTCAATATGCAAAATTAAGAAAGCAAACGCGTGAGCAAATAGAGGAACAGGTAAAAGAAAGAAAAAAAGAAAACCCAACACCCACGCAAGAAGAACTTGAGATGGGATGTTATATTGAGAGTATTGAGCCACAAGTTCGCGAGGTCGTTATAAACCTTCGCCATAAGGGATATGCTTCATATGAATCTGGGTTTCATAATTTTAACGGACAAAAAATAGGTTTTGAAAAAAAACATTTGGAAAATTTTCAACTCCCTGAAAATGTAGTTCACGAATTAGAACGAAAGAACATTAAAGTAAAAATAAACCCGGATTCTTTAACATTCAGTTGCAGTCGCTACCTTGAATTAGAGGAGCTCAAAGAAATTTGGAAGCAGATTGAAAATATTTTACCAGATTTACAAAAACCTGCTGAACCATGCAAATTGCGTGCAGCTGAGTCTTTCAGAGAAAAATTTAAAAAGTGAAAATCCTCGACCCCCTGAGTAAAAAGTATACTAGACGACGGCGGTTTCAATGACAGCTCCACCCAACATCTGTGTACCGTCATACAAAACAATGGACTGCCCCGGCGTGACAGCGCGCTGGGGTTTTTCAAATTCGGCGATAATCCCGCCTGATGTGACGTGCAGTTTCACAGTAGCAGATTGCAATTCCTGTCGGTAGCGAATCCGCGCCTGACATTTCAGCGGCAGGCTGGGCTGAGCACCGCCAATCCAGTGTACCTGTGAAGCCTCAAGCGCGCTTGAGTAAAGCGCCTTATGATGACTCCCCTTGGCCACGATAAGTACATTTTTGCCTGCGTCCTTGCCAACGACATATAAAGGCACTTCGGTTCCGCCCACGCCCAAACCCTCGCGCTGACCAATCGTATAAAATGCCAATCCTTGGTGCTCGCCCACCGTTTCACCTTCAACGGTCGTGATTGGACCCGGTGTACGCGGAATTTTTGTCTGCAAAAATTCTTTGATATCAACTTCACCCACAAAACAAATTCCCTGACTATCCGGCTTGGCTGCTGTTGGTAAACCGTGTTTGGCCGCCAGTGCGCGAACTTCCGTCTTGGTGAAATCAGCTAAAGGAAACAACACATGCGCCAGCTGGGCCTGAGTCAGCGTATACAAAAAATACGTTTGATCTTTGTTCGTATCAGCCGGGATATGAACTTCGTAACGTTTACCGCCCGCCGCTGCCGTATCATCCGAAATTTCAACCCGCCGCGCATAGTGTCCCGTCGCCACAAAATCTGCACCCAACGCCCGCGCCTTTTCCAAAAAAACTTTAAACTTCACTTCTTTATTGCACATCACATCCGGATTCGGCGTGCGGCCCGACTGAAACTCGCGAAAAAAATAATCGAGCACGCCTTCTTTGTATTCGCGCTCGAAGTTAAACGTATAATGTGGAATTCCCAGCTGAGTGCAGACGCGACGAACATCTTCCGCATCTTTTTGCCAGGGACACTGCTGCTCCCACTTGCGCGCTGCTTCGCCCGACAAACCCAGCGACTCACCCGACCAGTTTTTCATAAACACGCCAATCACATCAAAACTGCGCTGTTTGAGCAGCAGAGCCGTGACGGACGAATCCACTCCGCCCGACATTCCAACAATAACTTTTTGACGCTTCTGAGGCATACGAAAAACTATTGCACTTCAACCAGCGTCGTCTCAATTAAATCCCCTTTCTCGGTATACAAACCCGTAAACCGCACCGCACTCACGCAGGAAGCACACCCCACCTGAAACGGACCACCATCCTCGCCCCAAGTATCACCAGTATTGGTAACGACCAGACTCTGGGAATCAGCATCAAATTCCAGGCTGAAACCGTCCGCAGCCGAAGCCGCCGTACATTCCGGCTCTTCATTATTCTCCACCGCCACCGCGCTCATACTCACAATGCAGTGCTCAATATGGGCACTGTCAATTTCCTCAGCCCGCACCGCCTGGGAAAATACAAACTTCGCGCTGTCAGCCGTCACCTCACCCACCTTCACCTGAAAATCATCAGCAGAAATTACAGCATCATCATCATTGGTCTTGGCATCAACGGTCGGTGAAGGATCATTGGGATCTTCCACATCATCAACCGCCGCGGAATCATTCAAATTCTTATTCGCATTAACGTTACTGTTTCTGTTCGATGCCCCCGCATTCACCGAGCCAGCACTGTCCACATTCACATTTCCCGACGCAGAAGCCGCAGTATTTACAGCATCAGGAAGATCATCATTCACCGTGGCGTCCTCGACAGTAGCGCAACCAACCGCAAACAGCAGGCCAACTCCCAACACCATCAAAAATATTTTTTTCATACGTTTTTTATAATAATTGCGGGGTAAAACCGCGCTAAAATTACGGCCAAACACTGTTCTGAAACGCCTCACGCGCCAAAATCAGGGTCTCGTCATACCTGTCCTGCCAACCCGCGTTCCCTAAAATCACCACGATAACTTCCTCACCATTATCAGGCTGCTTCACCTTGATCATCTGATTATACAACGACTCATCAATGTAGCCCGTCTTGGCGCCGGTCACCACCAGCTCGGAGGTCAACACCGGCATATTGGTATTCTTAATCGTGTGGGGTATGCCAAAATTCCGCGTCGTAAAGCTGTACCACTTCGTCGTTGTGCCGGACAAAATGTCAAACTTCCGCAGAGCCAGCTGCGCCACCATGGCGTATTCGTACGGCGTGCTCACATTGTCCGGCGATAAACCGGTAACATCTTCAAAATGCGTCTGCTTAAAACCCAATGACGCGACTTTCTCATTCATTAACGCCGCAAACTCAGCTTCGGTTTTACCGACAGCGCGCACCAAACACACGGTGGCATTATTCCCGGAACCGGCCAGCATGGTGTACCACAGATCACGCACCGACATCGTTTCACCGGGAGACACGCGCAAACGGGCCCCGTTGCGATCACACGAACCGTCATACACCACCTCGGCATCAAAATCCAAACCCTGATCCAATAAAACCATCGCCGTCACCAATTTCGTCAAGGAAGCAATCGGCCAGACATCATTTTCATTTTTACCGTAAATCACGCTGCCGGTTTTGGCATCCACCGCCACCGCCAGACGCGCATCAAACGCCGACCATTCCGCTCCCGCGCGCAGCGCCGGTCCCTCAGCAACACCATCCGTCTCAAACACCGCCACAAGCGCCACCGGAAAATATATCGGAGCATACATGCGCTTCCGCACGGCATCATAACCCGAGGGCAACGGATGCCACACACCCGTGCGACGATTGTAAAAATACATCTTCTTGGCGAAATTATTTTCGCTGGCCACATCCACACCAAGAAATACCGGCTTATCAAGATACTGTGATTGCGGCATGGTGATCATATACACATACGGTTCACTCACCAGCGTCATCCCTTCCGGAGCACCCGGAAAATCACCCTCATCAAGCGTTTTAATCTTTACAAAGCTTTCTTCGGCTTCAAACAGCTGCGCGCCGATTCCCACCTGCAAATCACCGTTCGTAACGGTGTACCCGCGCTGCAACGTATTTCTGTCCAGACGAATAGACTCAACCGTTTGTTCGGCATGCACTGCCGGCGCCGATACCAAAAAACTCAAAACACAAAAACTCCCTACTATCAAAAATAGTAAGAAGTTTCGCCGCGAGCAAGTAGGTATGAATTTATAATTTTCCTGGGCCATTCGGGTTATATCCATTGGTCACTTCTTCGCCGTCAAGGTAGCCATCACCATCACTGTCCGCATTATTCGGATCGGTGCCATACGTTGTCTCATCGCTCAGCTTCAGACCATCGCTATCAGCATCACTCGAAGGTGAGCTTGAGCTCCCTGATGAATTCGTGTTCGTATTGCTGTTCTTGTTGGTATTGGTCTTACCGGTATTCGTATTCTTATTGGTATTCACAGAATTCGTGTTGGTGGGAGTCGCATTGGTATTCGTGCGGGTACCCGAGTTGGCATTGACAGCTGAGTTGGTATTCGTGGTGGTTGCATTACGATTCGAATTCGCGGTGTTGGTATTGCTTCTGTTTGTATTGGTATTGCCGTTCGTGCGCGTGGTATTGCTGTTACGGGGCACATTCACATTGCTGTTGGTCGTTGTTGTCCCGGTGACATCACTGTTTTGCAAATAGAGGTACAGGAAAAAACCACCGGCGCCAAGCACGACCAGCACAAAAAACGCAACAATAACCAAAACAATTCTCTGTCCTTTGGACAGGGCTTTTTTCTGCAGCTCAGCCGCACCGGGGATGCCGGCCATGGCATTGGGTTGCACCGGAACAAACGGCGAAGGAGGTTGACCGGCACCGCTCCCATCGGCAGGCGGCATATTCGGCTGACCACCCATCATGGCGTTCTGGGCTGAATACATCGTTGTCGGCTGGGGCTGACCACCGCCCATCGGATCACCGGACGGATCATTGGGACCATACATTCCCGGCATGGCAGCCGGCTGATTTTGTGACAAACCGCCCTGGGCAGTGTTGTCTGGACCACCGAACATATCGGCGGGTTCACCGCCACCGCCCGTACCGGGGTCACCTGTCGGTGCCATGGGAATATTCTGCGGAGCCATTGGCTGATCGCCACCGGCTGGAGGCATGGAACCTGCCCCTGAGGGCACATCCTGCGGATCCCGACCCGGCTGCGGCGTGGGTTGATTATCAAACATAGAACGTTAAGAGAATAATAATTTTATTTTACCTATAGTTTATTATACCACAAACCAAGAAAACAACCTACTGATTAAAAAAACCCTTCTCCTTCGAGCCCCGTATCATGCGAAAAGCATCATCAATATCATCAGCCAGGCGGTACAATCCCATGTCACCTCTTGCCACCGCGCCATGATGTTTATAAACAACTTCATGAATCCAATCCAGGAGCGGCTGCCAGAAATCTTTGCCCACCAGCACCACCTTGACGGGGTTAATTTTCTTCGTCTGTATAAGCGTGATAATTTCAAAAAATTCATCAAGCGTGCCAAAGCCACCGGGAAAAAATACATACGCCTGAGCCGAAGCGGACAGCATCACCTTTCTGGTAAAGAAAAAATCAAACGCAACGCCGTCCTGAACATACGGATTAACACGCTGACCGGAAGGAAGTTCAATATTCAAACCAACGGAAAGACCCCTGCCCTTGCCTTCCGAAGCGCCCCTGTTCGCAGCTTCCATGATGCCAGGACCGCCGCCGGTGATAACGGTATATCCGGCTCCATTCAACATTCTCGCCAACTCGCGCGCCTCTTTGTAATGGACGCTGTCTTCGGAAACACGGGCCGAACCGAAAAAACTGACTTCTTTCTTTAACTTCGACAAAAAATTAAAACCCATGACAAACTCGGACATAATCTTAAAAATCATCCAGTTGATGCCCTTTCCGACTTCGGAAAAACGAATGGCATGATGGGATGCAGAAGTGCGGATCTCTTTCGAGTTGTGACGTTGAGCCATAATAAAAATAAAAATCTTAATGGAGAGTTCGCGTGAAACTAGTATAGCAAAATATGAAAAACGCTCCAAAACCCTATTTCAGTGGAATAGACTTATGCCGATTCGAACCGCTGAAAACACCTTTGCGCAACAACACGAGGAGTAACAATACAACAAATATAACAACGATGATAGCGACGATCCACCAGGGAAAAACATGAGCCGTTTGATAACCGCCGTAAACATCAATAGCCGCTATCTTGATATAGGGGGTCTTCCTGCCATTGGAATCGAGCTGCGCCAAAACAATGTGGTCACCATCAGGAATGGGTTTTACGTCAAGTCCCATTTTCCAACCACCAAATTCATCAACCACAGCCGCATACTTTTGGGGTTGGGAATACACGCTGACAGTGACCTTACAGAAGAAAGCACAACCACTGGCCTGGCCATGAATGCGCAAAGCATTCTCTTGTTTCTGATCAATACTGAAAGCGAGATCAGGACTAACGAGTTTGGCATTTTTAATCACAACCTCCTCTCGATCATTCAAAAGTACAATCAACTCGGTTAAAAAGGCACGGGTTAAACGCAACTGGTCGGGATCGGGTATGGTCGTTTCATTAATCTCACCGGCGTCCACATATAGGGGAATGACTTCTTCAGCCACCACTTCAGCGGAAGTGGCACCGGAAGAACCCGCTGCGCTGCCCTCATCATCAGCGCTGCTTTGTCCGTTCTCAGCAGATGCATCAGCCGAATCTCCGGTTTCAGGCGAGGAAGATGGGGTTTCTTCGCTGCCACCATCATCAGCCGGCGCGTCATCATCCCCGGTTTGCGGCTCATCCCCGGTTTCATCGCCTGGCGCCACAGGGAAATAATAACCAAAATCAGCGCTGCGGTAAGCCTGGTTGGTGTCCGTGGTAATGGCAACGTGCTGCACGCTTTCACCGGCCGTGATGCGAAAATCGGAATACGGTAAAGTGGAATCATCGAGCAGGACAAAATAATTCCCTTCCGGGACCTGTGAAAATAAGTAGATACCAAAATCATTCGTAAAAACCGTGGTAACTCGCGTGTCAACGTCAATTTCAAGCGCGCCGGAATTATTACTGTCTCTATACAGCCGTAAAATCACGCTGGCGATTCCAAATTCATCAGCATCAAAAATACCATTTTCATTCGCATCATTGAATACCAGATCACCAATACTCGAAGAAGGAACGGCAAAACCAAAATCCGCCTGATTAAAATCAATCGAACCGGATGAAATCTGTAAACGCTTCGGGTTGTTGTCGGTCGTAACGGTATAACCATTGTCAGCGATAACCGCCGACGTGATATCAACAGCAGCGAAGTATACACCGCTGGTCAAACCGGTAAAGTCATAGTTCCCGGTCGTGTCCGTTTGCGTAAAACCAATCAACGTATCGGTGCCGGTGTTGAGTGTGCTATCGTCGCTGTCAGCATTTTTGAAGAGCTGCACGGTGACGTCGGCCAGACCAACCTCATTACTGTCAAACTCCATATCCCTGTCAACATCATGCCACACAAAATCACCGAGTGAAGAATTGGCGCCGCCGCCGTCGGTGCTGTCCGCCGTTTGCACAAAACCGAAATCCTGGCCGGTTTTATCCCTGACACTGGCAATAACCACACGTTTCGGATTTCCGTCCGCCGTGGTTATCGTGTAATTGTCAGCCGGAAGAGTATCTTCGACAACAAGCACAAAATACGTACCCGTGCCAATGTCATCAAAGCGATAATCGCCATTGGAATCAGCCGTCGCTGTATCGACGAGCGTATCATCATCGGTATCAAGCGCATCATCAAAATTACTATCCTCATACAGCTGTAACTGAACGGCGCCCAAACCATCCTCATCATCATCCTGTTCCTCGTCCGTGTTCACATCTTCGTAGACGGTTCCGGAAAGCGTCAGCGTCGCCACCGGATTCGTGGTGGTATTGGTGCTGACAGCGGTGGAAATATCATCGTAAAGGTAGGAAGCTGTGTTGCGAACGGAAGAACGGCTATTCGGGTTATCAACAGTAACGCGAAAACTGACGTATCCCGCATCGGTTTCATCGTCATTACCCGCCTCAGCCAGGGTACCAAGGTCGAAAGTGACACCTGAAGCCGAAACCGTAACAGCATCACTGTCATTGGCATCGGTTTTCGCCCGGCCGTTCACCGTAGCCGAACCCGGGACATAGGCGGTACCTTGCGGAAAGGCATCTGAAAGCACCAAACCACTGGCCGCACCATCGCCGGTATTTTCCCAATCAATGCGATACGTCAAAACATCACCGGGTGAAACCGTTTCACCAGACTCATCATCAAACGCTCCCGAAGAACCGGGTTTCGTAAAAAAGAACGAAAAAAGCACAACAAAAATAATCTGCAGAGAAACAAGAAGTCCAACCAGCAAACCGAGCGCGCGAACGGAATGGACTTTCTTGGTATAAAGGTAATACGATTCCTGGAACGTACCGTGCGGATCCCTTACAGCAACAAGTGGAAACGACTTATGAGGCTTTTGGAACAGGACGTACGTAACATTTTTCGGATCATGAACCGTGAAGAAAAGAAAAAGCGCACCGGCAATAAGCAAACCAAGGGTAATGTAAAAAATTTCCGGCCCTGTGAAGACACGTCTCAGAAAATCAAGAAGGGTGACAGGCGCCTTGGATTCCACTGATTCCACTGGTAATTCTTGAGTAGCCGCATACAAACGCTCCGCAAATAAAGGAAAAACGCCATCCCGCCACGACCAACTCAGGCCACTGATGTTCACGCCGACGATCTTCGTAAAACTCAACTCGGGATCCAGAGAAACATTGACGTAAAAAGATTGCACCGCCGACCAGCTGCTATATTCGCTCGATGCATTACCTGAGTCATCACGCGTACGCACCTGATAATAATAGACGGTTTCGTCGCTCAGTGCCGTAGTAACCGTAACCTGGGCCGCGCCCACCGAAGACGTGTAACTCAGGGTACAGTTCGATGAAGGCGTGGAGCTTTGGGAAACACACACATGATAACTGAGTGAACTCACGCTCGTTTCCACGTCAGTTGCCGCTGTCCAGGAAATAAGCGGCGTGGTGTCGGGCTCACGGTTACCGCTGCTTGGGTCAAATCCACTGCTGGGAGCCGAAGGACTGTCATTGACCGACACGACGGTAATGGTGACTTCTTCATAAGCAGTACCCCCATTACCGTCATCAACCGAGAACGTCACCGTTTCCGTGCCAAAGAAATGTGCCGCCGGGGTGAATGTGGTAAGACCGTTCGACTGATTGATGTTGATGGCGAGATTGGCAGACTGACCGCTGACCGAATATAACAATGTATCACCGTCGGCATCGGTGATATAATCCGTTAAATCAAGGGTTTCTATCGTATCTTCATCAAAGGAAAAATCATTAAAGCCGCTGATGACCGGTGCCGTATTTGCTGTCGTAAATTTCACCGTGGAACTCCAGGCGGAATCGCCGACGGCATTGGCGGTACGGACACGAAGCCAGTATGACGTATTGGCACTTAACGTTACCCCCATATCCGGTGCGGTAATTGAAGTCAGGTACACAGTGTCGTCCACGCTCGAAGCCACCAAACCCGTAAGTGCCGCGTCATTGTAAATTTCCCAATCCGTGGAGATATGGGTGAGATCACCGGAATACGATAGGGTGAAGGTTGCGCCGGTGGAAACACCGGTAGCGTTGTTTGATGGTGAAGTAATGGTTGGCGCTGAAGGCACACTGTTGCGGCCATAAGTAAGGGCTACGGAATCGAGTGTCGGCACCGTTTGTCCATCATCAGAAATAAAACTCACCTGGTACTGAAACCACTGATCATTGGAACCGTCGGCAAACAGCGCATCCACGGTTTCACCACCGCTGGGGTCAGTAAAATATGTCGACGTGCTGCAACCTGCCGCACCATTATCAGGACCACAAAAACTCGATGCCGCGCCGGTATTCGGCGCATTACTGCCATTATCCGGAGCCGTACGGATTTGAAATTTTATATCACTGTTGGCGCCAGCAACTTCAGACCAGGCAAGCTGCTCGACCGAACCATACGCCTGCTCCGTATTGAACCAGCTCGAATTCAACGTTTCCGTAACGGCCGCGCGATACGCAACCACCACCTGAGAAATGGAAGGGTTGGTGGAACCATTACCGTCCAACGTCGCCCGCCAACGCAAATCAGAACCTACGGCCGTGAAAACGTGCTCGACAGCCGAAGTAACATCTTCCCAGCTCGTGCCACCATCAGGAGACAACTGGTAAGAAATCGTACTGGGCGCCGGGGTGGAATCGGTGGCCGTAAGCGTTGCCGAATAGATGTTCCCCGAACTGGAATCAAGGGTCGTGGATGTCACCACACTTGGATCACCGTTGTATGTCGGCGTTATATTGAGTTTACGAACGGCTCCGGCGCTGCCACCACTGTTCTGCCCACCGAGCCAACAAGCAGTGTAGGCTACACAATCAATACCCTTATATACATCTGTTGACGAACTCGAGCCCGCCCAAGTACCGCCACCGTCAGAACTGTAATACGCCCTGCTGTTCGCAGAACCGACAATGATGACTTCATTGATCCCAAAAACATCCACATCATACAGAATTGGCGTGGCACCACCGGCGGGAGAAGCGCTTTCGGTCCAAACATCACCGCCATTCGTTGTTTCACAGGCCTGACCCCCTTCACCGACCAACCAGCCGTAATTTTCATTGGCAAACCTGACAGCGTATATGCTGCCGGAAAATCCTGAACAGGACTGAGTACTCCAGCTGTCACCGCCATTGGTGGTATGACCGATGGTGGCAGAGCTGCCCACAATCCAGCCAACCTGATCACTTACAAAATATACATCCGTCAAAGTTTCAGAACCAGCATCAAAGCCGCCGGCAGCCCAGGTACCCACTCCTCCACCCGTAGTCGTAACATAGTTGGCACCACCGGCACCGACAATCCAACCATTATTGCCATCGGAAAAATACACGGAATTGAGCTGCTCGCCGGCGCCAATGTCCACAGCCGCCCAATTGTTCGCACCTCCGGTACTTTTCAAAACCTTACCACTGTCGCCCACAATCCAACCGACCTCATCACCATCACCCTCATAATAATCAAAAATCTTGCGCAAAGTATTACTTGTGCCACTCCCCTGATTTGACCAGCTGGTACCACCGTTCTCTGTCTTCTTAATGGTGCCGTCACTCCCAACCAACCAACCGTTGGAATCATCTATAAAAAACACATCATTTCCCGTAAAACCGGTAAGGGGACCTTTTTGATCAAGTGATCCGGTGCTCACGGCCGTAATATCCGTCAGTGCGGCACCGCTGTTCCTTCGTTCCCAATACGGCTGCGTATTATTGGCATCACGATACGTATAGGCGGTAAATAACTCAGTGAACGTTTGTTCACTTGCCTGCAAAACAAGATTATTGGAACCGTCAAGAACGATATTCCCCGAACTGGAATCATACTTGGTCCAACCGGTTTGATTACTCGTATGGTTGGGAAAATTCACCGCATCAGTACCGTCATACCACGATGTCTGATCCCAGGTAAATGCCGCCGCAAACAGGGGTGTCTGATGACGCCAAAAAAACAGGGCAACAAAAAAAACTACGAGAAGAAAAAACAGGGCCAGGGAGCGCATCAATGTTGATCGGTTATTTTGAACCGACATATTGTGTTTTACGAACAGACTCTAAGCAAAATCAAAGTAAAAACTGTGAATATTATACCACAAATTGAAGCTTATCTCAAAACTTTTTTGCAAATTTTTGGAGTGTGGCCAGAAGAATTTCAGCGCCCTGTTGCATCTGCCGGCGCGTGGTGGTACGGGCAAAGGTGACGCGAAGCTGAGCACCCTTCTTGGGATGTTTACCGAGCACGCCCAAAATAGGTGACTTTTCCAATGCGCCAGACTGACAGGCCGAACCGCTCGATACACATAAACCCGCCTGATCAAGGGCAACCAAAAGCGTTTCCGTGTCAAAACCCGGCAGCGTAATATGAAGATTATTGGGCAGCCGGCGCGAGGAGTGACCATTGAGCGCAACATCAGGGACAGCCGCGCGCACTACGCCAAAAAACTCATCGCGCATGGTGGCAACGGACTGCACCGCGGACTGATTCCGGATGAATATTTGCGTATTCTCAAATGCCTGAGCAAAACCAACAATACTCATGGCGTTCTCCGTGCCTGACCACTTGCCCCATTCCTGGCCACCGCCATACATAAGCGGCTCACAATGAACGCCCTTCCTCACATACAACATACCGACACCTTTCGGTCCATGCAACTTACTGCCATTACACGTCAGCGCATCAACGCCCAAATCCGCAACCTGCAAAGGAAAAAATCCTGCATACTGACAGGCGTCAATGTGAAAAATAATATTTTTATCGAAGCGGTGGAGCGTAACGGCAATCTCAGGAATGGGCTGCACCGTACCTATCTCATTATGCGCCGCAATCATGCTCACGAGAATCGTATCGGCACGCAACTGCTTACGAAGATCTTCGAGCGAAACAACACCATATTCATCAATCTCGACAAAAGTAATTTCAAAACCTTCGCGGGCCAGTTGCTTCAAGGGTTCGGCGACCGAACTGTGCTCCAGTGGCGTACTGATGATATGTTTCCCGCGGTGCTTGTGAGCGCGGGCAATACCGAGGATGGCCAGATTATTACTTTCGGTGCCGCTGTGCGTAAAAATAATCTCGTCCGTGGTCGCGCCCATCAGACCCGCAACCCGGGCACGGGCGGCATCCAGGCATTGCCTCACCTCCCGGCCCAAAGCATGAGTGCTCGAAGGATTGGCAAAAAAATCCGAAAAAAACGGCTGCATAACACGCGCCACGTCAGGATCGAGCGGCGAGGCAGCGGCAAAATCCAGATACAAAGAATGCGTCCTCTTCATGGAACAAAAATAGGAATCTTACGGCGATGCATGGAAATATTCACGGGTGTGGTGGCATAAAGTTCGCCATCAACCTGTGTTGCCACCGGAACTTCCGCAGAAATCTCAATCCGCTTGGCGGCAAAGACACCGGCATCCTGCCACTGAGGTTTGGAATCATTGGAAACCCGAAAATAATTCATGAGAAAGGTCAGAACGTCCTTTTTATACACAAGAACAACATTAAACAATCCATCATCGAACCGGGCATCCGGAAAAAGCAACCGGCCACCGTAGAGCTTCGTGTTGGAAACAATGGCAAAGTAGCCTTCTTTTATTTCACCACCATCAAACCGCACCCGCAACTTCTGCGGTGTATACGAAAATGTCTCAATAAAACCGGTCAGCACAAAAGCTGTCGGCCCGAGTATTTTCTTCAGCCAGGGTTCAACTTTACCGATGACATGGGCATCAATACCGACTCCACACCACAAAATAAAAAAACGGTCATTGGCCTTCCCGACATCAAAAAGTTGAGTTTTCTGCCGGAGTATGACCCGCGCGGCGGCTTCCAGGTCCTTGGGAATGCCCAGCTCCTGGGCAAAAACATTCGTCGTCCCAAACCCCAAAACACCCAGGCGAATATCCTTTTTATCAATAACGCCGTTCAGAACTTCATTCAGCGTTCCATCACCGCCGGCAGCAACCACAACGTCACCATCGGCAACATGTTTTCTGGCATAATGGGTGGCATTACGCCAACGCGTGGTTTTGTGCACGCGTACGGAAAAAATTTCCTGAAAAATATTTTTTACTTTTTTGACATCAGCATCAACCGTCTTCCGGGCGCCGGCTGCCGGGTTCACAATGAGAACGAGCCTGGGTTTCATAAGAATTTCGTAGTGCGCAAAAAGGCGATGAGTAAACGGACGCATTCACCCGTCGCTCCGCGGGCCAAAACATCTTCACGCGTGGTCTTATCGCGCGGCGCCATGTCAATATGTGCCCAACGGTACTGCCCGGTAAAGTGTGCCAAAAAACCAGCACCCTTGGAAGAACCCGCTTCGCTCGGTTCACCACCCAAGTTATCCAGATCAGCGTCGCGGTCGCGCATATCTTCCAGATGCTCCGGCAAAAGCGGCATGCGCCACAGATAATCACCCGTTCTTTGACCCAAATCCAACAATTTCTCGGCCAAAGCATCATCCTGCGAATGTAAAGAACTCATGCGTTTTCCCAAAGCGCGCAACGCCGAGCCCGTCAGCGTCGCCACATCAACCACTATTTCCGGCTTAAAACTTTCCGCATACGTCAACGCATCACACAAAACCAAACGACCTTCGGCATCGGTGTTGCTGATACGGACCGTTTTCCCGCTCATGGTTTTGATGATATCACCCGGATGCACGCTCTGAGCGCTGACCATATTTTCGGCAACCGGAATCAAACCAACGACATGGGTTTTGAGTTTCAGACGCGCAGCGGCAAAAACAGCCGCCGTCACCGCAGCGCCCCCGCTCATATCAAGATGCATGTGCTCGATCATCGCGCCAAAGGGCGGCTTCATGTTCAAACCACCGGTGTCATAGGTGATACCTTTGCCCACAAAAACCACTGGTGGTTTTTTACCCGCCCTTCTCGTAGCACCGGTGCCGGTGTTTGTATACTCAAGAATAACCATACCTGGTTCATAGGCGCTGCCCTGACCAACCGCAAGAATGGTGTTCATACCCAGTCGCTTCAGGTCCTTTTTGCTGAGTATCCTGACACGCAAACCCGGCAGAGTGCGGGCCGTCTTCTGAATGTATTTCATGAAATACCGGGGATTCATAACACCGGCTGATTCATTGGAAAGATCCCGGGCAAAATTTACATACTCACCGATAGTTTGCCCCAGGCGGACGGACGAGCGCAGGGTGGGAGTGATTTTCTTGTCGGTAATCAAACGAACACTGGCAAGAACACTCTTTGCCGGAGTGGGTATGGTTTTATGTTTCACGTATTCGTAATTCGCCATGACAACATTCT
This sequence comes from Candidatus Kerfeldbacteria bacterium RIFCSPHIGHO2_12_FULL_48_17, assembly GCA_001818775.1. Taxonomy (GTDB): domain Bacteria; phylum Patescibacteriota; class Patescibacteriia; order HO2-48-17; family HO2-48-17; genus 2-12-FULL-48-17. Next base: position 11,667 of record MHKD01000004.1, on the reverse strand, counting down.
GCGTCAAAAGCTCAAGTTGACCGCCAACATCGGCTTCAGCAAGCGTCAGCAGCGGGTCAATGAACAGGACAATATCCAAAGCCTGGACGGATTTTAACTGACGGACGGCCCACCGCACCGTGGTAATAAACGACTTACGGGTCCAATCACGTTCACTTCCCAAACCCAAAAAATACAGAACAACCTTCGCATCGGGCAAAAAAACAGAAGTTATGGTGCGTAAAGCGGGTTGCCACGACGTTGCAGCAAAAAAAGAACGAATATGATCACGGTCGCGTTTACTCAGACCGGAAGGCATGGGCAGAGATTTCCGGTCCTTTCGGCTGAACACCGACCAAATCATTGAATGCGAATGTGAACGGGTACGAGAAAAAGAAGTCGAACCGGTGACAATGGATATATCCATGGAAAAAATATTTTACAATAATGAAATATTTGAGTTTGATCGGCGTCGCAATCTCCTGGTCTGAAACAACGCCGATAACCAAAAATGAGAAACAGAGGTAATCATCATGGGAAACATGACACGGAGGATATGCTGCTTGGCCGTAACATGAAGATCCTTGTGAAAAAATTTCTCGTAGATATTGAGCCTGTGAACGTGGCGCACACGGCGCTTGAAAGCACGCAATATATGCGCCACATCAGTCCGACGACGTGGAATATGAAACCGACGCAAAGCATAGCGCTTCTGCTGCCAATACAAAAAGCATGCCGACCGAAACTCAAACCACATATGCCGTTTCGGAAAATTATACAGAAACGGTGCACCCGAAAGGAGATACGGATCTTCCCAATTATAAACAGGATGCTTGGCTGAATGCTGTCCGATATGGTGAGCCGGATCCAAGGCATCCACAACATAGTGTGACAGATACGCAGCGTTGCGGGCAGAGCCACGCGCATCGCCGTTGCGCAGAGACTGAACAAGTTCTTGGTATTGTGTGGAAACAGCTTCCAGGGCATGACCCTGCTCCGAAACGGGATTGAATGTATGCTCAGATTCTTTGGTTTCACCGCGCAGCCAACCGCCATCAGGCCCTTCGTATCCGGAAAAATTTTGTATGCTTTCAAGGGATGGGAACTGTTCCCGCTTGCGCGCCAGGCGTTTACGAAAAAACCGGCCACGTGAAAAAATGTGATCGTAAGCGATTCTGTTAATAATATGGTGCGTCGAAAGAAAATCAAGGTTGACGTACCTGGTCAGTAAACCGCTAAACATAAGCTGGTTTATACAAAAATTTATGCTATACTATACCAAGAGTATAGCATTAATGCAAGAAACCATGAACAGGCAGGAATTTCCCGACAATCGCCCATACACGCCTCCTTCACAGCCCATTCTTGGTCCAAGTGGACAAACACTGCCACGCGCAACCAGACAGCTGCAAGAAAGGCAAGAAGGCTTTTCACCGCTCTTGTCAGAAAATACACCAAAACGTCAACACCGACTCACAAAATTCGGCATTTTCACCCTGATCGGCCTGGCCGTCATCGCAGCGGCCTATATCGGTATGGCATACGCACAGAGACTGTGGCCGTTCGCACCCAATACGCCGGCAACCAGCACCGACACGACCAATTCGTTAACGATCACGAACAGCAGCAGCAAAAACACCAACGCCACGTTACCAACGCAAAACATATCCAATAATAATACAACCAACTCTGCGGCAAAGGGAAACACGAATGCCAGCGCCAATGCAACCAATGAAAACTACACCCTGCAATCAACCAACACCAACACCAACACCGAACCACTGGCTGCAGATGGCACACTCACCAATGAAGAACTCGACCAGATAAGCGCGCTCTACAAGAATTCTGCGACGGTCTCGGCGGTAAAATATGATTACACGCTGAATGTTGACGCCAAAGGCCTGTCACGCACCAAACTCAATCTCAACGGCCACGGCGCCATCGAGCAGGAAGAATTTCTCTACCCCGACTCGGAAATGGCTTTTGCGTATGATCTCAACGCCAACGGCGTCACGGCCAAAGGCAGCGGCGAGTCAAAATCGGTCGACGGCACGGCCTACGTCAAAACAAACGGACTGGAAACCAATGTTGACGCCATCAATAATTTTATGAAATCGGTGCAAAATGCTTCGGGCACGACTCTCAGCGGACAGTGGGTGGAAATCAACTACGAAGACCTCGCGCAATACTATGCCAATGAAGATTTACCGCCGATCGAGCAGTCCACGGCCGCCATCAACGAATACTGGATCTATTACACGTCCATCGGCACCATGAGTGATGCCGAATACGTCGGGAAAGAAACCCTCCATGGTCTGGAAACCGATCATTATAAAACCGTGGTGACCCAATCAGAAATGCAGGCGGCGCTCAAGCAGGCCGAAGCTGTTGTGTACGACCCCACCATGATCGCCATCATGCAAATGATGGAATACATCATAGCCAACACCGACGACATACCGGTTGATATCTGGATCGGTCCCGATAATCTTATCTACCGCGGCGCGACCAAAATCACCTACCACGATCCAAAAATAAACAACGATGTCACCGCTGAGCTCACGGTCAACAGCCTTGGGTATAACGAAAGCATCACCGTAACACCCCCGAGCCCGACAGTAAAAGCAGATGAGGCCATGGCACAGTTATACGAACTCATGAACATGCTCATCGGCAGCTACAGTGGTGATCCGGCCAGTGTGCAGGCGGTGGTGCAACTTTTTCTGTAAACAAAGGTAGAAATAAAAAAAAGAACCCACAAATTTTTTGCAGGCTCAAAGGGGCTGTAACGAACAAGGGAGTCAAGCAGTCACGCAACACATGCCATCTGGTGGCATTTTAGGATATGTGTTACACAGTCTAGTTTTTTTTATTTACTACACTTGAAAGAATCATATTCCCTTCGGGATCCATAATTCTCACAATATATTCATGCTCCTTACCACCCTGGGCTTTGTAAATCTCAACAGTCGATTTAGGATTCTCAAACAACGTCACTAGCTTGAGGGGGATGGTCCAGGTGGCTTCGGTGTGCATAGTCACATATACTCCTACTCCACTAGGGCGGCCACTTAAATCATCTACTTTGGCAAGAAATTGCTTATTCTTGAGCTCAAATCTATCTTTTGTAATCATCTTCTGACCGCGACGGAGTGCGACATCAATATACTCAACAATAGCTGTAGGGAGAGATGAAAGTTTGTGCATCGTCTCGGTAAGAATGCTCTGTTCTGCAAGAGCTGCTGCATAATCAGCCTTTTCTTTCGCGACTTTTTCTTTCGCAGCGTTTTCGACACTTTGACGTGATGCACGTGGATCGTAATAAACAATATCAATCGTTTCAGTATTCACCTTTAAAGTTATAAATTCTCCGGGTTGAATATCTTCCTCGTTCAAAAAATCAGCAATATGTGTAGACAAATCTTCAGGGTGTGCATTAATAGAAGTATTTTTCCAAGCGCCCATGGCAATTCTCCTCTATATGAAAAAAATTTATAAAAGAACCTACGCAACCGGAACCGCCTTAAAATAACATGAAAGGCTATTTGACACAAATGTCAGGATAGTTTAACATTTTCCTACCTTTCAATCACAAAAAAACAATGGAAAAACTCAGTACAAAAATAATGAAAAAAATTGCCGGAAAAAGACGCAATCCCATAAGCCGTATAAAAACAACGGTCATTACCATAGCCCAAGACACCAATGAAGTGAAGAGTAAACAGGTAAAAATCCACGAAGAATATTCAACCTAAGTAACTGTCTAATATCTCTCTTTCGTAGCGAAAAATTGAAATTTCGAGCGAAAGAAATGAAGATTGAGGAGGAATAGTGACTACTATGCTGACGAAATCTGAATTTCTTGCAGCCGAAATTTCGATTTTGCAGCAGAATACGGAGATATTAGACAGTTACTAAGCCCTCAGAGACGGCTCTCAGCCCAACCAAGGGCTTTTTTGTTTCTCAGGGCAGCAAAAATGCGTTATACTCTCTACAGAAGGACTTTCAGATTAATAATGAAAGGGGGTGAAGATATGTTAGACATGGAAATTAACTACATAGCAGTTTTGGTCACCGCCATCATTAGTATGGTGCTGGGCGGCATTTGGTATTCACCCATGCTGTTTGGAAAAATGTGGGCCAAAGAAATGGGCTGGAATGGCGAGGAAATGAAAAAGCGTCAAAAAGAAGGCGCCATGAAAGGCTATATCGTGATGTTCATCGGCGCTTTGGTGATGCAGTATATATTGGCACACTTTGTGCAGTATACCGATGCAGACACCTTTATGCTCGGTGCCACGACCGGCTTCTGGCTGTGGCTGGGATTTATCGTCACCATCATGGTTCCGAATATTTTTTGGGAAGGGAAATCAATGCGGGCCGTGAGCATCAACGTACTCTATCAGCTGATCAATCTCTTGATTGCCGGCGGAATACTGGCTATTTGGGTCTAAACTCGACTACTAAACTCGACAAAAACAAACGGTCGCTTTCTAAGCGGCTTTTTGTTATTCAGTACTGTAGACAGCAAAAACTAGCGGAATAAGCGAAAATTTCGTATACTGAGCATACTCCTATGATACGAATTCTCAAAAAATCACTGTATTTTTTTGTAGCCGGCTATTTCCGGTTTTTTGCGAAGATTCAGCTCAAAAAATGGCATCCACAGGTGATCGTCATTACGGGCTCGAACGGCAAAACGACGACGCTGCACCTCCTTGAAGCCCAGCTTGGCGCCGCGGCCCGCTACTCTCACCACGCCAACAGCAGCTTTGGTATACCTTTTGATATCCTCGACCTGAAACGCACCACCTTTGCGCCACAGGAATGGCTGCGCTTGTTCGTACTTGCTCCTGTGCGCGCCTGGAAAAAACCGTACGAAAAAAATATCTATGTGGTGGAAGCGGATTGCGACCGACCGGGTGAAGGTCGATTTTTGGCCACACTGCTGCAACCAGAAGTCGTGATCTGGTTGAGCAGCGCGCGAACGCACTCGCAAAATTTTGACAAAGTGGTGGCGAGCGGAAAATTTACCAGTGTTGATGCGGCGATTGCGCACGAATTTGGAATGATTGCGCACGCGGCGAAAAAGTTGGTGCTGTGGAACGGTGACAATACAGCTATGCGTGAAATTATGGAAAGCGCACATGTAAAAACGGTGAAGATTGAGGAGAAAAAGCTTTTACAGGATTATGAGGTGTCGCGAACGGGCACGGTCATGACGATAGCGAAGAAAAAATACAGCTTCGGGCTGCTGCTGCCTCAGGAAAACTGGTACAGCCTGTATGCCATGGAAAAAATCATGGACTATGTCGGAAAAAAATCAAGCACTGATTTGCGCGGCTTTATTTTACCGCCGGGCAGAAGCTCCCTGCTCCGTGGTCAGAAAAGCAGTGTTATTGTTGACAGCAGCTACAATACCAACGTGGCTTCAGTGGAAGCGGTGCTACGAATGGTAAAGCAGATACATGGCGGAGCCAAATGGTTGATACTTGGCGACCTGACGGAACAGGGCCGGAACGAAGCCAGCGAACACGAAAAAATCGCTGATCTCGTGGCCGCAGGCGATTTTGTGAAGATTATATTGGTAGGGCCGCGATTGCGGAAATACACACTGCCGAAATTGACGCTAAAAATGAACGCAAAAAATATCGTATCCGTTCTGGGACCAAAGGAAGCACTGGAAATCATCACAAAACAGCTACAGGGCGGCGAACTCCTGGTATTTAAAGGAGCGCGTTTTTTGGAAGGAGTGATTGAACATCTCTTAGCTGATCCGGACGATGTAAAAAAATTATGTCGAAGAGAAAACATATGGGTACAACGAAGACAACAATGGGGACTGTAGGAAAAATTTTTATTCTGCACGGCTGGACATACACGCACAAACCGTGGAATTTTTTGGTGCAAGCTTTGCGTGAAGCTGGCTTCAAAGCGGAACTCTTACCTATACCCGGACTCACGGCAGAAACAGACCATACCTGGACAATGGACGATTACGTCGCCTGGCTCGACAAACATGTCGCCAAAGAAAAAAAAGTGATTTTGATTGGCCATTCCAATGGTGGCCGCATAGCACTCGCCTTGGCCGCGCGCTATCCGGAAAAAATCCAACAACTCATACTCATTGACAGCGCCGGTCTGGCCGAAAAACGCCTGTCCATAAAAATCAAACGAAGTCTGTTTAGTACCGCCGCGCACATCGGCAAAAAAATAACGAAATCAGAAAACATGCGCCGCCTGCTGTATACACTCGCCCGCGCTCAGGACTACAGGCAAGCATCGCCACATATGCGTGAAACCATGAAAAATTTGCTGGCCGTTGATCTCACACCCGAACTCCACAACATCACCGCGCCCACCCTGATACTCTGGGGGGCGAATGACACCGTCACACCCGTCGCCGATGCCCACATTCTGCACGACTCCATCACCGGCTCTACCCTATCAATAATTCCCGGCGCCAAACACTCACCTCATATCACCCACCCCGAAATCATCAAGCAAAAAATTCTTACGACGCTGAAGTACCTATGAATATTTTTAACTCCTTGGGTTCAAATTACACTTTCTCCTTTGCACTCAAACATGCTTTGACGGTACCGTCGCGTTCTGCCGCCGCGCGGCTCAAAAAACTCCTCGCTAAAAAATACGGAGGTGAAGTGACGCTTACCTATAAAGGCCGTGAAGCTATCACGCTGGCTTTACGTGCTGTCGCTGCTCAGCAAAAATGGCTACCGGAAGATACTGCCGTGGCCGTCAATGGTTTTACCTGTTTTGCCGTCTATGAAGCCGTGCGAGCCGCCGGTTTTCAGGTGCGCCCGCTCGACATCAATCACCGCTCGTTGAATTTCAGTGCAGCCATGCTGGCTGATGCTGTGAGCAATCACCCTGAAATAAAAATCGTTATCATTCAAAATACGTTGGGGTATGCCTGCGATATCGAAGGCATTACTGCCATCTGTCGTGACCGCAAGCTGGTATTGATCGAAGATTTAGCACACTCGATAGGCACTGTATATACTTCAGGACGTGAGGCCGGTTTGACTGGCGATTTCACAGTGCTGTCGATGAGTCAGGATAAGGTGGTGGATGGGGTTTCGGGCGGAGCATTGGTGGTACGCACGAAAAAATTCGCAACCCATGTTGATGGTGAAGAAAAATTTCTGATAAAAGGACGGCGCGCGCAACTGAAAGATCGCTGGTATCCGCTGTTGACCTGGAAAATCCGCGCGACATACTGGTCTGGATTCGGGAAAATTTTTCATGCCGTATTACGACGGTTAGGTGCACTGCCACGGCCGGTTCAACCGCGGCAGTCGCTGAAACATACCTGGCCGTATCAGCTGCCCTCGCTGCATGCTCAGGCCATACTCTGGCAAATGCAACGTCTCAAACCGGTGCAGGAGCATCGCCGCCGGATCGCCGAAATATATTTCCAGGAACTCGATAACCGTCTTCTGCTCTACAAACAAGAAGCGAGCTTGCGTGACGCCAGTCACCTACGCTTTCCTATCGTCGTCAAAGAACGCGACAAACTTATTCACTCACTCAAAAAACATGGCGTCCATGTCAGTGACATCTGGTATGATGCGCCCTTTGCTCCCAAAAAATATATACACCTGACGGATTACGCTGGTACCTGCCCCAATGCCGAAGCCATGAGCGCGAAAATTCTCAATCTCCCGACGCACGTACATGTGAGCGAACACCAAGCCAGACGCATTGCCCACCTTATCAATACCTGGGTCAATGAACAAGCATCTTTATGAAAACTCTTGCGCCTATAACCGATCAAAATGTGTGGGAAGATTTTGTACGTGCCCAAAAACCGCACAGTTTTTTGCATTCGTGGAAATGGGGGCAGCAGTATGAACAGTCCGGCTCGCGGATTTTTCGCTTTGGTGTATATGAAGAGGGCGGCATGCTGGCGGCGGTCGCGCTTTTCATATATATACCGGCACGACGCGGCGCATTTTTACTGTGTCCCCATGGCCCGGTGTTTTCGGCGGGTGTTACGCCTCAGGAAATTTTAAGTTTGCTGGTGGCAGCGGCAGAAAAACAGGCGCGCGAACTGGGCTGCGCGTTTATACGAGTATGTCCCTTGCTTGCCGACACGCCTGAGAACAAGAAAATATTTCAGGGGTTGGGATTTCAGGCAGCACCCATTCACATGCATCCGGAACTGGCTTGGATGCTCAATATTACCAAGCCGGAAGATGAACTGCTGCGCGGCATGCGTAAAACGACGCGCTATCTGATTCGCAAAACAGAAAAGCAGGGCGTGACCATAGAAATGAGTACCGATGTGGCTGATTTTGCCAAATTCTGGCCGGTGTATGAAGAAACATTCAAACGGCAAAAATTTACACCGTTCAGCCAAAAATATTTACGACAGGAATTTGAGCTGTTTGCCGAAGATGACGCCGCGGCTTTGTTTTTCGCGCGCTATGAGGGCGAGATCATTGCGGCATCAATGATTATTTTTTACGGCAATGCTGTGTTTTATCATCACAGTGGGTCGGTTCACCGCTTTGAAAAAATGAATGGGTCATATTTGCTGCAGTGGCGCGTAATTCAGGAAGCCAAACGGCGGGGTTGTGAAATGTATAATTTTTGGGGTATTGCGCCGGATAATGTGCCGAAGCATCCGTGGGCTGGATTATCATTATTCAAAAAAGGGTTTGGCGGATTTGCGGAAAAGTATGTGCCGGCGCAGGATAAGAAGTTGAGCGCAAAATATTATCTGAATTTTGTCGTCGAGTCAGTGCGACGGCGGAGGCGAGGTTTTTAAATGCAAAATTTCTGCAGCGCGACAAAAACGCAAAGAGCACGGCAAAAATTTTTGGAAAAGAAAAAAGAGTCAGCGCGAAGGATGCGTCAACTCTTTTTTCAATGAACGGGGAAAAAATCACGGGCTATTTTTTGCGCTCAACCACGGCAGCCATCTTTTGCTGTGACTGTTCCCTGACAGCAAAGTGTAAAAAGTATTCCTTTTCCAGCTGCAAAAGCTGAAATTCGGAAATGGGCTGCTCTTTTCGATGGTCACCGCCGCAGATAATGCCGCCAATAGCCAATGCAACTTCTTTGCTGTATTCGTCAGGCAATCCCAAACGCTCGACGGTGGACTGAAAAGCGGAAAAAGTGAGAGAATCACTGCCTGGAAGCAGGAAAATTTGCGGTGCCGGAGGCTGATACCCGGCAAGAGCTAATGATCTGGCCGCGACAACGGCTCTTTGCAGCAAAAATTCCAGACCTTGCTCAACCGTTGGTGCCACAATCAAATCCTGCGGTCGCAAAATACCATTTTCCCGGGCCACATGCGCCCCAGAAAAAATAGTGCCGCTCGCCGGATTTCTCCAGGCCGCTTTCAAAATTACCGTGGGATCAAAATTCGGATCGTTTCGTACACAAGCTGGCAAGCTCGCCAAAAATTGCAGAACCATTGCCGCCAGCCCACCACCCGCCGGCAACAAGCCCACACTGATCTCAGCAAACCCACACTTCACGTTTTCGTGCGCCAGGATCTGGTCACAGGCCAAAGCAATCTCCAGCCCACCACCAAGCGTAAGCCCGTGAATAGCCGCTACGACCGGCACACTGGAAAAACGAATCATATTGCGCGTTTTCTGAAATTCATCAATCAGGTCGGAAATTGCCTGCTGATTACCCTCACGTGAAGCGTTCAGCACAAAACCCAAATCAGCACCGGCGCTGAATGCTTTGGGGTTGGTGTTGGCAATGACCACCGCCGAAAAATTCGCTCGTGATCCTTCAACTGCGGCCCCAATCGCCCACTGAATGGCACGCAAGCTCGGCTCCGAAAGTGCATTAAGCTGTTTACCATTCGTGAAACTGACAACAAACACATGAGCTTCAGCTTCAACAAGACTAACCTCGGCCGTATCGGTGAGATGAACAATATTACGTCTTTTCCGGGTTGTCTCCTCACGCGAGCGACTCAGTTGATAGTCCCGTGCCAACGAGTCGTCCACCCAATTCGGCATCGTAATCGGCAGATCAAGGCCACGAATAGCCTCAACAACACCGGTAATGCCGCTCTCGACCATAATTTCGAAAGGACCCTTAGGCCATCCAAAGCCGAGCTTCATAGCCCGGTCGAGTTCCACAGATTCCCCATCAGCGGCCAAATCCGTTACAAACGGAGCATAGGCCATAATGCGGAAAAAACAGTCGCGGGCAAATTCAGCAGCCACATCTTCGCCATTCAGGAGGCACATAATGGCCGCTTGTGGATCTTTCTCATCCAGAGCGAGTTTCAAAGACGGCTCTTCACCCAGGGCATACGGAACATACGCTCCACTCACCGGGTCGAACATGAGCTTCTCCTTATTGAGGCCTTGCGCATAAAATCCGCATTTTTTTACCGACTTTCGGCCGATATAACCCAGAGCAACCAAACGCTGAATAAGCGGGATGGGAGCAAAAAAATCAACAAAGGGATCGTCTGGGTCTGTAGTGCCCTCTTTTTCGGCAACATTGCGGTAAACATTCCCAGCCACCGGTTCCATCAAATCCAAACCCACAATATCACCTGTCTGCAGCGGTTTCCAACCAAAGAGAATTTCAAAAATCGCGTCAACGGTAGCTACTGACATGCCTTCAGGCCGAAACGCAAACGGAATCTGCATACACAGCACACCGAAACGATTGGCCAAAAAATTCTGCGTATCAGATGACTCCACAACACCACGCTCCAAGCGCTCTTCGGCAAATGATTGAAAATCTTCGAAAAGATCCCCATTCGTTGCCGGTCCGTAAATCACTTCAAGCAACTTGACCGCACGCGGTGGGTTAAACCAGTGCGTGCCAAAAAACCGTTGCTGAAACTGAAGGCTCCGGTCTTTGGAAAGCTCAGAAATGAGGATACCTGAGGTGTTGGTGGTGACGAACGGAAGCACGACCTCTGAATCAGCATTCGCAAAAAAAGCATCATCAATATCCTCGAATATCGCTTTTTTCAGTTCTAAATCTTCGGGCAATACTTCGAGAATCCAACCAACTTCGCTAAGGTGCGCGAAATCTTTTCCACTCTCGCGCGGGATGATGAGCTGCGCCTGAGAAGGGGTGATCAATTTACTGTCAAGCATTTTTTGAACAGCAACTTTTGACAGCAATTTCCCTTCAAGGCAAATATCATACAAGTAAACGGTAAAACCTCTGAGCACGAGCTCAACGGTTATCTGTCCGCCCATATTCCCTGAACCAATCACTGCAACACGGGGTATATTTGTAAGTAGCTTTTTCATAAAACCTTCTCCTATTGTCAAAGGGCAAGTTACAAGTGTAAAAACTTGCCGCGTTTTGGATCAAAATCAACTTCAAAAACCTCAGAAACAAAAAGCCACGCGGGCTTTTACTGCCGCCCATATTAGCAGATGGTCGTCAAACGTGCAACATTTCGCATTGACACTGTCAACAGGAAATAGAAATGTCATACCTGACTGGGAAATAAAAATGTCATACTTTGGATAATTGATGTTTTTTGATGTCTGCGCTCATTCGTATTCTCCAGGGATGATTGATTGCCGGCTTTCTCTTTGTTTGTGCTGTAGCTGGCAGTACCCACGGTTGTTTTCGTGAGACTTTCTGTGGTCGGGTCGGCAATGCTTTCCAATTCAGGTACTTTCCCCGCAGTCGCAGGTGGATACTTCCATCCCGTCGTTC
>MHKD01000003.1 GCA_001818775.1 Candidatus Kerfeldbacteria bacterium RIFCSPHIGHO2_12_FULL_48_17 | reverse complement strand
CAGATTTCGGAGAATGGCCAGAGTTTGTACGGATTTGTTGACCCGGCGTCGCTGGCGATGTTTGAACTGTTGCTCGGTGTGAGCGGCATTGGCCCCAAGTCGGCGTTGGGAATTTTGAATAAGGCGAGTGTGCAGGATATTCAGCAGAGCGTCGTCAGGCAGGATGCTGATATGCTGCATAAGATGGGCGGCGTTGGGCGCAAAACGGCGGAAAAAGTGGTGTTGGGTTTGAAAGATGCGTTTGATGGTTTGGATATTGGTGGATTGGGCGGTGCTGGTGGCGCAGCTGGCTCGATTGATAGCGAAGCGTTGGAAGCATTGTTAGGACTCGGGTATTCGCCCGATGAAGCGCGGGAAGCGATGCGTTTGGTGGTGGCTGGTGTGGCGACGCAAGATACTGCCGGGAAAATAGCCGCAGCTTTAAAGGTTTTGGGTAAAAAATAATATGGAAGTTCGTCTGCTTGAGCACAAACATGAGCTTGATGGTTATCTGCGCACTTTTCAGCGCAGTGAATTTTTGCAATCGTGGGAGTGGGGAGAATTTTATCAGGCGCAGGGTGTGGAAGTGTTGCGGGTTGGCGTATTTGAAGGTGATAAACTTTTTTTGAGTGCACTGTTGCTGCGCCAGGCGTTGTTTATGGGTTGGGGGTATTGGTATTGTCCGCGTGGGCCGTTGCTGAAAGAGGGTGTGCGTGACGCGATGCAGGCCAAAGTCTGGCGCTGTTGGTTGGATTGGGTGGCTGCTGAGGCGTCCAAGCATAAAATTATGTTTTTGCGCTGCGAACCAAATGAAGCTTTGCCTTCTGCGGTCAAAAATTTTACGGTACCGCGCTGGGTGCAGCCGCCGCTGACGCGTATGCTCGATCTGACGCAGGGGGAGGCGGCGCTTTTGGCCGGTATGAAACAAAAGGCCCGTTACAATCTGCGACTCGGTCAGAAAAAAAACATTACCGTTCGTGAAGATCACAGCGATGGCGCTGTGGAATCCTTTTTTGAGACCGCTTCCGCGACTTCGGCAGCGCACGGTATCCGCTCACACGAACTTGATTATTACAAAACCATGGTGGCTACGTTTGCGCGGCGAAATATGGTACGATTGTTTTTAGCTGAGTATGAGGGACAGGTGGCAGCAGCGGCCCTGTGTGTGTTTTATGGCAATACCGCGGTTTATCTGCATGGAGGTTCCTTTCATGAATATGCCAGTTTTATGCCCTCCTACGTATTGCAGTGGCAGGCGCTTAGTGCAGCCCGGGCCGCGGGTATCCGTTTTTATGATTTTGGCGGTGTGGCGCCGGCTGATGACCCCAAGCATTTGCTCGCCGGGGTGACACGTTTCAAAACAGGTTTCGGCGGTTTCGAGTATGCGTTTCCGTATCGTTATGAGATCGTGTATGCCAGTGGGCTATATCGTTGGTTCCGTGCTCTGAAAAAAGTTCGCGCTTTATTTATTAAACGACTTCGCGCATGAAAAAAATGGTCATTGCCGCGGCCGGAAAAGGTACGCGCATGGGGGAACTTACGAAGGATAGGCCCAAGCATTTGATCCATGTTCATGGTAAACCTTTTTTGTATTATCTGATGCGGAATATTCGGGAGGCGGGTTTTGATGATGTCACGATTGTGGCCGGCTATTTTTCGGAGATGATCCGCACGTTTGTTGATGAATTTTATCCCGGTACGCGTGTTTTGGATCAGTTCGCAATGCTCGGGGAAAAGAAGTACGGTACGGCCTGTATCTTGGAATGTGTGTCTGAGGCTATGGCGGGTGAGCCGTTTGCGCTGGTGTATGGTGATAATTTTTATTCGCCGAAGGATTTGCGACAATTTGCGGCAGATGGAGGGTTGAATTATGTTGGTGGGATCCAGCATGCGCATCCGGAACATTATGGTGTTTTGCAGATGAAGGGTGATTGGTTACAGGGGATTGTGGAAAAGCCACGGGAATTTTTGGGCGATGTCATCAATACGGGTTTGTACCGTTTTGAACCGGAGGTGTTTGATTATGCGCGTAATGTACAACCGTCGGCGCGGGGGGAATATGAATTGACGGATGTTATCTCTGCGATGGCGGCGGATGGTAAGGTAAAGGTGCGGCGGCTGGAAGATTATTATCTGGATTTTGGGAAACCGGCGGATATTGCGGTGATGGAAAATTTTTTGCAGGAGCGGGGGATGGTTTAGTGGGTATTTTTTGAGCCCCAGGTGGGCAGGAAAATAAATAATTTTTTAACATAATAGTATGGGTGCACAAGATATGGAACGTCTTACTATCGATGGTCATAATGTTCAGTTTGAACATTGGATGAAGGAATGGGCCATTGATTATATCCGCGGTTTGGATGCTGCTGAAAGGGCGCAGTTGTTTCAGGGGGCTCAGCGCAATGGTATCAATGGCGCAACTTTCCGGGTCAGTCACGGCGGCCCGCACAAGGATTTCACGCTGTGGGTTCATAATGGTGAGTATGAGATTAAGATGAAGAAGGAGAAGAGCGGTTGGTTTTAGATTTGCGGCTCGTATATTTGGCCAATTTCGGCGCGATATATGCGTATCATAAAGTGGATTTTATTTGGCAGCGGCATTGGGCTGGGCGGCATCTTGCTCCTGGCGGCGGTTTTGTATTTGACGGCACCGGCGCGGTACAATTTTTTGGTGATTGGTTCTGATCAGCGTGGAGAAGAACGCGCGCGGTCAGATGTTTTGATGCTGATTTCCGTGCCGAAAACGGGTAAAAAACCGATTACGGTCGTGACGATTCCGCGTGATTCGTTGATTGAGCAGCCGGAGTACGGCATGCAGAAGATTACCCATTTTTATGCTTTTGGTGAGCGCACTGACAGTGAATTGTTTGGCAACACGGCGTTGACGACGAGTGTGGTTGAGGAATTGTTGGATGTGCACGTTGATGGCACGTTTGAAGTTACGTTTGATGGGTTTAAAAATATTGTTGATAAGCTGGGCGGGGTGGATATTTCCAGCGGGCATTTGAACGGTGAAGAAGCGCTGGCCGTGGTGCGTGACCGTTACCGCGAGGGTGGGGATTTTGCGCGCACGGATGATCAGCGTGAGATTTTGCTGTCGCTGGTCGGTAAGGTGAAGTCATATACGGATTTCAAAAATATTTACGCCTACATTCAGCTGCAATCACTTTCGCGCATTCGCTGGTCGAAGTTTGCCGTTGGCCATTTTGGTTATGGGTTTGTCCTCGGACACAAATTTCATTTCAGTACCGCCGATATTCACGAAGAAGTTTTGGCCGGCGCCGGAGATTATGTTTATACACCGGAATTCGGGAAAGAATTGTATTATTGGGTCCTGGATCAAGCGGCGCTCGAGAAGTTAAAGGAGGACTATTTGGAATAGTTTTATAAAGCGTGAAGTACAAAATTTTGTCTCACTGTGTAGGTCACACGCGTTCGACAAAATTTGCACTTCACGCTTTTATAGGGATCTTCAATTATTTCTTGAGAAAATTCCGCTTGGCTGCTACCATACACCTACTATGTTCAAAGCATCATCCTTCAAACTGCAGATGTATGAGACCTGCCCGCAGCAGTATAAATTTACCTATGTTGATAAAATTGCCGATGAGTATAAAACCGCCAAACCGTATCTGACCATGGGTGCGCATGTCCACAACGCGCTCAAGGATTTCTATGAAAAATTTGAGCCGGATGGGCGGACGTTGCCGGTTTTGGAGGGGTTGCTGCGCAAGCGCTGGGCCGAAAACCGCCAGGGATTTATGGACCGGGAAACCGAGCGCGCCTGGGGGCTGAAGGCGCTCAGTATGCTGAAGCTGTATCATCAGCGTATGGATGTGCGCATTACTCCCAAGATGCTCGAAGATTATTACAGCTATGATATTGATACGAGCTTGTCAGTTTTGGGGCGTATTGATAGAGTGGATGAGACTGATGATGGCCTTCACGTTATTGATTATAAAACGGGGGTGTTTCATGAGGAGGATATCAACGAGACGCAATTGCTGTTGTACAGTCTGATTGTCGCGAAAAATACGGGACAGCGCGTGAGTAAGGCTTCGTTTTTGTTTTTGCCGTCGTTTCAGTGGTATTCGGTGGAGCCGAAGGATGATGATTATGATTACATCGCCGAACAGCTGCGTTTGAAGGTGAAGCGCATCGTGGAAGATCAGACATTGGCGCCACGGGTGAACAAGTTTTGTAAGAATTGTGACTTTTTGGAAATTTGTCCGGCGCGAGAGAAAGCTGAAGAGTTTATGAAACAGGAAGAAAGGGCAGTCGAAGTGTAGCGAGAGGGCGGCGATGGGGCAGAGGTGATGGTTTTATAGTGCGTATGAAACAGATTTTTTATGACGGAAAACAGGGCTGATACGGTCGGTGATCGCAAGATTGTCATCGATCTGGAAACGAAAAAAACATTTGATGAAGTTGGCGGCCATCACGGCAACCATCACCTTTTGGGTATTTCATTCGCCGGCGTCTATTCTTATTCACAGAAAAAATATTTTGGGTTTTATGAAAAGGACTTGCCGGCCTTGGAAAAAATTATGCTGGCCGAGAAGCCGATGATTATCGGTTTTAATACGATCAGTTTTGATAATCCGGTGCTGCAGGCGTATTTCAAGCACTGTGATATCAGCAAATTGCCGCAGTTGGATATTTTAGCGGAAATTTATAAGGCGCTCGGGTTTCGCATCAAGCTGGATAATGTGGCTTTGGCGACGTTGGGTGAGGGGAAGTCGGGCAGCGGGTTAGACGCCATAAAGTATTTTCGGACCGGGAATTGGGAAGCGCTGACCAAATACTGCATGGACGATGTGCGCATTACCAAAGAAGTGTATGAATATGGGTTGCGGCATGGGCAGTTGCTGTACCCTGGTGGGGGTGAAATTCGGTCGGTGAAAATTCCCTGGGGGTTAAAGCCGACTATACGTGACTTGGTCTATGAAGCCCAAAGTAAGCACCGTAAGTTGAAGGTGAAATATTGGGAATTTGCGGCGGGTGACAGCAAACGGCAGGTGAAGGATACGGTTATTGAAGCGCGCGAAGTGCACGGATCACAAATCAAGGCATTTTGTAATACCGAGCATGCCGAAAAGAACATTGATATGGGTCATATTCTGGAAGCTGAGCTGACCAACGAGGAATTTGCGCATCAGAGTACGTTGTTGTAGATATATTACGCGGTTATTTATAGATTGTATGACTAAAGTTATTTCTGTGCTGAACGTGAGGCGTCATAAAAAACCGAAAAGTTTGAAACGCCTTCAGGAGGCAGTTGCCAAGAAAAAGTTAAAAGCACCAAGTATGGCGGATATTAATGCCATGGTTCAGGATGTGCGTGACGATTTATGTATAGACAAATAAAGGCGGTTTTTTTGAGTGTACTATTTTTTTTAGAGCGCCACAAAAGGCTATATATCGTTTTTTTTAATAAAGTGTGAGATTTCCCAGATATTGCCTTCTGGATCCTGAAAGTAAGCGGTTCGCTGTCCCCAGGGTTGTGTCGTGGGTGGTTTTATAAACTCAACACCTTTGGCTTTTAAATTTTTGTAGGCTTTATCTGTGTCTTCCATAAAAGCCGCCAGCAGAACCCGATGCGGACCGACCTGAGTTGGTTGAATGATGGTTTCATTGATCATTTGAGCGGCTGTCGTTAAGTCCATTAAGGCCAGCTCCTGACCTTTGACATCGAAAGATTGAAAACCTTTATCGCTCATTTTTGGTTTCAGTTCCAAAATATTTTTGTAGAATTTTACGCATTCGTCGAATTTTTTTACAAATAGCACGGTCGCGTTTATTTTCGTAATCATAATGATTTTTTGAAGAATAAAAATTTTATTATCAAATTATTTCTGTGTCTGCAGCGCGCGGCCGGATTGAATGGCTTCAAAACCAAAGTTGCGACGAATTTTATCCAGGGCCAGCTGGATATTTTTTATTTTCGAGAACGGATAATCAAACAGGCTCGTCTGTGGGGAAATTTTTTGCAGGTTGCTGGCGGCTACTCCGACGAGGCGTACCGGTCGGCGCTCCTGGAGCAGGTCGTGCAGCAGCTGTTCGGCGGTGCTCCACAGTTCTTTTTCGAGATACGAAGCGTGGTAAATTTTTTTCTGTTTAGAAAACGTGGAAAAGTCGGAAAATCGCACCGTAACCGTCACCGTGTCGCTGGTGCGCCGCTGTTGACGCAGTCGTGCGCAAACCTTTTCCAGTAATTGCCACAGTTCACTCTTGAGCATGGTCACATCGCGCGTGTCGCGAAATAACGTTCGGCTGTGTGATACCGATTTACTCTCCTGCGGCGCCTGTACTTCCCGGAAATCCATGCCATTGGCAAAGGCGTGCAGCATACGGCCGCTCTTGCCAAAGGTATCAATGAGTACCTTTTCCGGAAAACCGGCCAGCTGCCCAATACGCCAGATGTTCAGCCCATTCAACACCTGTTTGGTCCGGTAACCGATGCCGGGGAGGTTTTCGATTGGCAGTGAAGAGAGAAAAAGTTTTTCCTGGCCGGGTGTGACGATGGTGATGCCGCCGGGTTTGCGCATGTCAGAGGCGACTTTGGCGCAGACCTTGTTTTTGGCTACACCAATACTGGCGCTCAGCCCCAGCTTTTTTTGGATCATGAACTGGACATCTTTGGCGAGCTGATGCGCTTCCTGAACATTTTTTGCCAGATGAGAAACATCGATATAGGCTTCGTCCAAACTGCGCGGCTCGAGTTTGTCAGAAAATTCGAACAACACATCGAAAAATTTTTCCGAGAAGCGGCGGTAGTTAGCGAAATTTCCCTGGACGAAAATGGCCTGTGGCGCAATCATCCGGGCTTTGTAAGCCGGCATGGCGGTTTTTACACCCAAGGCCCGGGCTTCGTAACTTGGGCAGGCAACGACGCCGCGGTTGGTAGCGCCACCGACGATGACGGCTTTGTTTTTCCATTCCGGATGCAGCACCTTCTCGACCGAAGCAAAGAAGGCATCGAGATCAACATGAAAGATAAAGCGCGGTTCTTTATGTATCGGATAGTAATAGGTGTTCATAGTGTATTTAGGACTCACGTGTTTGCGTGCAGTTCAAGGCAAGCGCGAGGAGTGAAGTGAGACGTACCAAAAGGTACGTCGAGCAAGCCCCGCAGCGCTAACGCAGAAATGCGCCAAACGCGTAAGTCCTATGTTTATTGGAATTTACGAATGATGCCGACGACCTTACCCTGGACGACAACATTTTCCACCATGAGGGGTTTATATTTTTTGTTGGCCGGCTGCAAGCGGATGTAATTTTTATGTTTGAAGAATTTTTTCAGCGTCGCGGTGCCGTCTTCGAGGAGGGCTACAATGATGTCACCGTCGCGCGCAAAATCGCGTTTTTCCACGATGACATAATCACCATCAGCAATCAGACTTTCGACCATGGAATCGCCTTTGACCTTCAGAATGTAACAATTTTTCTGTTTCACCAGCTCGTGCGGCACGCTCAGCGTCATTTCCTGATCTTCGATAGCTTCAATGGGAGCGCCGGCAGCAATCAGGCCGACAACCGGCAGACTGGCTGATGTTCCGGCACTATACATTTCTTCTTTTTCGTCTGTTTCCTGGTCAACAATACTAATGTCACGTTTTTTATTGAAGTCTTTTTTCAGAAAGCCATTTTTTTCCAGGTATTCGATGTGTTCGTGAATGGTGGAGAGAGACGAAACTTCGAAGTTTTCGGCAATTTCGGAGAGGGTTGGGGCGTAGCCGTATTCGTCAATGTAGTTTTTAATGAATTCAAGGATTTGTTTTTTTCGGCGGGGCATAATTCTGGCCATGGTTGTGTTTTAGGGTTAGGTGCCTTTAGTATATACCGAAGAATAACCGAAAGTCAAGATGGAGTGTGGATAAGTGCCTGGCTTTGACAAAAGTCTCTATGTACAGTAGTGTTTTGGCATTCTTGTTTTTGTTTCTGCGCATTTATAATTCAACAACAACCGCCTGAGTTTTCAGGCATTTAGAAAGGGGTGCTGTATGGCACATTATTTTGGTCCTTCCCCATGGCAGAAGATTTTTTCTGGCATTATTTTGGCAGTTTTAGGTCTGTTTTTAATAGCGGGATTGTGGGGAGCTGTTTTTTCACCACTGCTTTCTCTTCCCTACGATCTTGCCCGCTTTGGTATGAACCTTTTTGAGCAGGTAACTGGTCAATCCCAGCCATCCCAGCCGACGCAGGTTAATATTACGATTCTTGATTTGCGCGAAACTCATCCGCGGTCGCTGAGTAGCGAAGAGCGGCAGAAGTATTTTGCGGCGGTTGAAGTTCAGTTAGGGCAGGTGATTGAACAGTTGGCGACCATGGCTTTCTACGAGGTCGTCTCGGATGAAGTCATGGCTGTTTGGCTTAAAAAAGCTTTTCCTTTGACTCTGGATAAGGCGGCAGTAGCAGTATTCGATTCCGCGGCTTTGAGCGCTGCTGCTCGACATCAGGTATATGAAACCTACCTCAAACCGCTATTCAGTAGCGATGAAGAATACGGTAAGGCTACTTATGCCGCGTATTCTCTTCCGTACTGGGCATATTATGGCTTGCCTGAATCGTTGCAGGAGTCTCTGCAGAAGTTTCAGCGGAACCTTATGGGAGAGGCCCGGGATTATTTTAGAAACCCGGCTAGCCTATGGAGTTTCTATCAAATGCGGAAAGCGGGCGTTCTCCGTCACTTTGCCCAGTTGCCTCCTGACGTCAGAAAGGCGTACATACAGCACTTTGCGGCTGTGTATACGGCTATCAAATTAACCTCTCAGTCCGATTTTCGCGCTAAATATGTAGAGTATTTGGATGCGGAAAAAGTCTGGTTTGAGGGTTATAAGACGGAAGAAGACTCGGGTCTCAATACACTGCACTATAAGGGCATGGAGCGGGCGGAAGCAGATCTCAGCGATGCTACGCCGGATCTCTATGCATCGCTCTTTGCCTTTCGTCGCGAGGCGGAGGGTGGTAAGCCTCTGGTCAACATGTGGGCGACGGTTGTCGACGATTTCGGCAACTCACTTGCCAAGATTTCTGAATGAAATTTTTTTACCCTGCCTATTCCGTTCCTTTTCCCCACTCTCTCTGAGAGATGGGGACTTTTTTTTTTATTACCAGTTTGCTATAATACTAATATTCACGTATCTATCAGTTACGTTTATGGAAGATTTTTGGTTGAAATTTCTTTTTTTCTCCTTTGTAGTGTTGTGGAGTTTGTTTGTGGTTGGTGTTTTTTTGGTGGTGGTGCGGCTCACGCTGGTTTGGGTGGATAGTTTTCCGCTGTTTGGTGTGGTGTTTTCGCGGGTGTAGTAGTGACGCGTGCAGTCGCGTGCCGATTTTTACGAATTCAAAAAGCCCAGGATGGAGAAGATTCTTCATCGAGGGCTTTTTTGTTAAGAACAATGATTGATTTGGCGTTTGGGTTTTTAATGCCCATTGCCATTTGATTTTTTCTTTCCTCCTTTCTTGCCCGCAATCTGTGCCCGGGCGATTTTTATTTTAATGGCGAGTTCTTTGCGAAATTTTTTTTCACCAATGTCGTCGATCTCGATAACATTTTCGATGTTTTTTCCATTTTTCACAGCAGTCGCTTTTATGGCATCACTTTTTGAGTGACCCATAACCTGCGTCAGTATGATATACCAGTGACATTGCCGTCTTTGGATGGCTTTCATGTCCTGGCTTTGATCGGCGTCAAAAAATGCGCATTTTTCTGAATCGGCGCCTTGTAATTTTACAATGCCCAGTAGCCTTTCCTTTATATTTTGTTTTATCGTGTACCCGGCTCCCAAGAAAAATATTTTTTCTTCGGGATTAAAGAGCTGAGCATCGTCGATGTCTTCTTCATCCGGTTGGGGCATGAGTATTAATGGTCGGGTAGTTTTGCCAATGATACTCGGTTTTTCGTGCGGTTTGTGTTGCAGTGAAAAACCGCCCCCACCGCCTTTTTTCTCCTTTTTCGGCAGTTTTGCCAAGGGAGCAGCCGTGTGGCCATTTGTCTCCTTAAGCAAAGTATTTTTGAGAGAGGCGAGTGCATCGGTCCGGGTTTCCACCTCGGCCTCTTGATCCATGGCTTTTTTATAGAGCCCCTCAAGACCACTTCGAGAAGGATGTTTTTGGATCTTTTCCTGATTTTCCATCCAAAAGTACCTGGCCTCTTCTTCAATTTTTTCCACCCGCGCCATTTTAATCAAAGGCGTTAGGGTTTCATTCATGGCCTTTTTTATTACCCCCTCCTCATTGGGTGGCCAGAAAGTGATGGTGAACCAATAATCCTTCCAGATCAAGAAGTAAGCCCTGAAAGGATTTATTTTTTTCTCGGCACTATATGCCTGTACTTCCTTCCAGATGCTTGTTGAAAAGAAATGTATCCAGGCAATTCCCGCGATTACCACTAGCGCCAGCGTTTTTAAAAGTCCAGGGATAAGGATTCTATACTTCATGGCCCTTAGTACCTCTGGATTTTTCTCTACGAAGTAATTTACATACTCCATAATCCACTCACTTTGCGGTGAAATGAGTGGTCCCCACGCTTCTATCTGGCCGGCATGTACATCACAAAAGTCAGTGTGCCATCGCCATATCATATTCACGACATTCAGTACTCCAATTTTTGATTTCAAGCTTTGCACCGCTTTTCTACCGCTTGGACCATATTTCCAATCGAGTTTTTTTGCTTCCTCTGGCGTTATGGTCCACTTTGCCAGCTCATTATGCATCTCAGTCATGCGCTCATCCAGTTCCTTCTTTTGGTCATCTTCCAGCTCCCAGATGGGACCGTCATATTCACCTTGTGGGGGGTGTATGATGAGGATCCAGAATTTTTTATTGGCCCGGAAGTTGCTGACTTTATTGTCCTTATTTTGATAGAACGTAATCCAGGGGTTCATTACGTCACCAAAGTCGGATATAGGTTCTATGTTTTTTAGTCCATAGTTTGTACTTATCCGGACTTTGGAAATAAACATTTCGTCAGCTCGATTATTGATCTTTTTTTTCATGAAGTCGAGCATTTCATTGGTGTGGCCGGCATGTTCCCAGATTGTCTCCGGGTTCAGTCCGTGCTCGGGGGTGTTGTTGATGACTGCAATTTTTGTATCTACCTCGCGGTAGATCATAAACATGCCGATGGCGGCTATAACGATAATTGCGATACATACTACGTTTTTCATGTTTTTTTTCCTTTTTCTGGGGCGCCCTGAATCAGGTGCCCATTTTTGTGTTTTTGGCCCTTACCGGGCTGTTCAAATAAATTGTTCAGGTGCTTACTTGCACTGACCGCCGACTTTACTGGAAATGCCGTCTTTGGTCAAGGGAGTCTACGAATAGGGTCGATTTTTGTTACATTATTTGTCCTCCGCCCACCGGCCTGATATGATGCTTTTATGAAGAATCGCCATGAAATCCAACCTACGCCGCCTGAACATAACCCAGATCAGCAGCCGTCTGAATCTGAGATGGTTGATGCTCCAGAATCAATTCCGGAAGCGCCCCACTTCACTGAACAAGACAAGCAAGAACAACGGGCAGCTGAAATGGAAATGGTGAAACAAGTACAGGAAGATATTGCTGAGCATGAGTCGTCGCCTGAATCTCCAGTTGAGGCTGTGGCGGAGGGAGTCGGCTTCGATGCAGATGAAGGATCACAAAAAGATACCGATGCCTGGCGCGAACAATATCAAAAGAGTATCGTGCACAGTGAAGTGGCTGTGCGTAAGGGCCAGGAATATCCGGTTCATTATGTGACAAAAGAATCTACTGCGCCGATGTTTGGCTATGCCGATGGTCTCGCAGCCCATGTCCGTGAAGATTTATCACCGCGCGTGAAAAAATTCGTCAAAGAGCACGAATTGTATCATCTCCGCGATGAGGCTACGTGGGGTGGCATGATCGGCAGTGAAATCCGCGCCAATATTGTGCCCGGCCTCAAGGATCCGATTGGTTTGCTGGCGACGATTTTTGCCAGTTTAACGCGTGAGCGTTTATCTTTTTATTTTGACCGCTACGTGCGGCGTAATTATTAAATTCTATGAGCGACCTCAAACAACGCGTCCAGGATTTATTGGCCCTGGCCGATGTCCAGATCAACGGCTCGCGGCCCTGGGACATTCAGATCAAAGATGACCGTTTTTACCAGCGCGTATTTGCGCATGGTTCACTCGGTCTGGGTGAATCGTATATGGACGGCTGGTGGGACGTGGCTGAACTCGACGTTATGATTGGAAAAATTATGTCGGCGCATTTGGATACCAAGGTGCGCACCGTTGATCTCGTGAAAGATGCCCTGAAAGCGCGGTTGATGAATCTGCAGAGCCCGAAGCGCGCGTTTGAAATTGGCGAAAAACACTATGATGTCGGCAATGATCTCTATGAACGGATGTTGGGTAAGCGCATGGCGTACACCTGCGGCTACTGGAAGAACGCGGAGACGCTCGAAGAAGCCCAGGAGGCCAAGCTGGATTTGTTGTGCCGCAAGATCGGGTTGAAGAAAGGTGACCGGGTGCTCGATATCGGGGGCGGGTGGGGCAGCTTTGCCGGTTATGCCGCGGAGAAGTATGGCGCCAGCGTGGTGGCCACGACGGTTTCCAAAGAGCAGGTCGAATGGGGCCGGAAGCGGTATGCGGGAATGCCCATTGAATTTCGTTTGCAGGATTACCGCGAAACCAATGAGCAGTTTGATCATGTGGTGTCGGTGGGTATGGTTGAACATGTTGGTTACAAAAATTACCGCACGTTTATGGAATCGGCCTGGCGCAATCTCAAACAAGGTGGTTTTTTCCTGCTCCATACGATCGGCGGTAATAAATCGGTTCACCGTACTGATCCGTGGATAGCGAAGTATATTTTTCCGAATTCGATGCTGCCGTCGGTGGCGCAGTTGGCGCGTGCCATGGAG
Organism: Candidatus Kerfeldbacteria bacterium RIFCSPHIGHO2_12_FULL_48_17; assembly: GCA_001818775.1. GTDB lineage: Bacteria > Patescibacteriota > Patescibacteriia > HO2-48-17 > HO2-48-17 > 2-12-FULL-48-17. Next base: position 19,817 of record MHKD01000003.1, on the reverse strand, counting down.
GGATTGTTTGTTATGGAGGACTGGCATAATTTTGGGTATCATTATTATTTGACTTTGCGCGAGTGGTTCAAGAATTTTGATGCTGGCTGGCCTGAATTGCAGGTGAAGTACGGTGATCGGTTTTATCGGATGTGGAAATATTATTTATTGTCCTGTGCCGGTCTGTTTCAAGCGAGACAAATACAGTTGTGGCAGGTGGTGATGTCGAAGGGTGGCGTCAAAGGCGGTTATAATTCCATTCGCTAACGATTTTTATGGAGGCTCGCAAAACATCCCAGTCGCAACAACAATCACTGCCGCATGATTGGCCCAAGCAGTGGCATCCTCATTACTATTCCACGCTGATCCGTGAAATCGAGCGGCGCGGAAACATGCGTGTGACGGTGGCGGTTTCCGACAATCTTGGTCCCTGGAAATATTCCGAAGTTACGCGCTCGGCGGCGGCCACGATGTATGTGCCGAATTTGCGACCGGCTTTGGACGCCTGCGCTACGCTTATTGAGCGCCAAACGCTGACGTTGCTGGGCGCACTTTTTTTTGGATACGAATTGGGGTTTATGTATCATACAAAGATGGGGGCTGGCCTGGTGCCGCGAGCGCGGAAGAAATATGCCGAGAGTTTTGCCCTGGATGCGGCCTATGAAGCTGATTTGAGTGTGTTTGACAGTCGTCTGGCCGGTAAATATTTTTCGTTGTTTCCCTATCCGGAGCGCGTGAAGCATTTGTTCACCGAGTATCGCCGTACGAAAATGCGCGAGCTGATCGTGCGGTTTTCCATCGAGCAGTCGGGTCTGACGAATGCGCAATTGTACAGCATTATCAATCATGCTAATCGGTTGTGTTCGTTGTTGTTGATGATTGCGGAATATGAAAAGGCGCCGAAGTCGGAGCGGATGCTGGTTTCTTTGGCTGCCGGGCGGTATCATAAGGTGTTTGATTTGGAGCGGTTGTCGGTAGCTTCACCGGGGGTGTTGTATTTGGGCGTGAAGCGGGCGTACAGTGTGCTGAAAAAGTACTTTCCCAGTTTGCGGCGCGCACTTTCGCGATTGCCGTATGTGGATTTGTATGTGGAAGCCGAGGAGCAGCGGTTACAGGCCGATATTGAGGGCCATAAAGTGCGGCGGGAAGCGGCGCATTTGCAGCGTGATGTTATCCGTTTTCAGCATGAGCGGTTTGTGGAGTGGCAGAAGCAGTTGGAGTTGTCGGCCAAGCTGAAGCAGATGGAAGGGCGTGAGGAGGTTATGGAAAAGTTGCTGGAATCAGCGGAGTTTTTGCAGAAATCGAAAGTGAAAATTGGGGAATAGGGTGGTGTTGGGGGTGGTGGAAAGTTGACATTACGCGCCGGGTGTTTACGTCCGTGTTATTGACAACCCCCATCGCGAGAGGTAGTATTTTATCATCTTACTTACCACGATTATGGTCAACAACCCGTTCACGGAAATGGTTCGTGTGGCGGGTTGAGCGTGTGTCCCTTGGAGGGTAGTGGGTTGCGTCCTCACTGACTACGTTCGATTCGTAGCATGCGCGTCGGTGGATTTTCTGCGCTTCGCTTCGCCAGTCGGGTGTAGCCGAGCTTCCCATGACTTCGCCATGACGCAGATGGCGAGGATCCCATGTTTTTTCCGAGCGGGTAATCCGGCCGCGGTCGGTCTATGGGCTGCATAACCCAATGACTCTGGTCCTAACACCAGAGACGGATTGCTTCAGCTCTTTCGAATTTCGATCCCGGTTGCCTCACATCGTTGTAGAGAGGCAACCTTTTTTTATTGCTTTGGCCGCACCGTATGCGCTAGAATAACTAGAGTCTATATGGGTAAAATTCCTCCACAAGCCAAGCGTGTGTTTCGCGGCGTTATCTACGATGTCTTCCAGTGGCCGCAAACAATGTTTGACGGCAGCGAGGCGACATTTGAAATGCTGAAGCGACCGGATAACTTATCGGTTATTCCGGTGTATGAGGGGAAAATTGTGGTGGCGCATGAGCAGCAGCCGCATTTTCGGCCCTGGGTGGGTTTGCTTGGTGGTCGGCGTGAGGGGAGTGAAGATCCTTTGCTCGGTGCGCAGCGCGAACTCAGGGAAGAAACCGGTTTGGTGTCGGATGATTGGGTGGAATTGGCGGTGTTTGATCCGGTGCCGTCGGTGGATTTTAAGATTCGCGTGTTTGTGGCGCGCGGTTGCCATCAGGTTGGTGAGCCGCATCTTGATCCGGGAGAAAAAATTCGTTTGGAGTCAGTGGATTTTGAACGGTTTTTGGAAATTGTTGGATCGCGCGAGTTTTTAGGTCCGGAAATTGCGATGCATATTATGCGGATGCAGTTGTATGATCCAGCGGCGCTGGCAGAATTTCGTAAAAAACTTTTTCAATAGATATGAAAAGGAATATTTCCGGTGGAGGTGTGATTATAAATGGCGAGGGAAAAATTTTGGTCGTCAATCAGAATAGTGATTCATGGTCTTTGCCCAAAGGGCGACTCAATCCCGGTGAAACACCTTTGCAGGCAGCGCGGCGGGAGATATATGAAGAAACTGGCCTGAAGGATCTGCAGTTGGTGCGCGAGTTTCCTCCCTATGAGCGTTTTACGATCGCGCTCGGTGGCAAAGGGGAAGATACTTCGACCCGCAAAACGATATATTTTTTTCTGTTTCGTACGCAGCAGGAGCAGCTGCAGTCCCATGATCCGGACAACCCGGAAGCGCGCTGGGTGGACAGAAGTGAAGTGGCGGCGCTGCTTACGCATCCCAAAGACGCGGCTTTTTTCCGCGGAATTATGGCCGAGTTATCAGTAATTTAACGCCTCTTATTTGCATTTGCAACAGAGTTGCGTTATACTCAGACTATGAAAAGGATTTTTTTCATAATACTCCTACTCGCCGTTATTGTTGGCGGTTTGGTGTGGTATGGTTTTTCTTCGCGATTCGTCCCGGCCACGTCTTCTTCCGACAAGATCCAGGTTGTGGCGACGTTTTATCCATTGGCCCATTTTGCCGAAGCGGTGGGTCGTGATTACGTTCATGTCACCCAACCCGTTCCCGCTGGTGCTGAGCCCCACAATTTTGAACCAACGCCGCAGGATATTATTACCATGACGCAGGCTGATGTGTTTTTGTATCATGGCGCCGGCTTTGATGCGTGGGCAGAAAAAGTTGTTCCAGATGTTATTCAATATGGTGGCACGGCCGTGGAAATGGCGTCGTTTTTTACTTTATTGCGGGGTGGCGAGGGTAAAGAAGAAACGTCTGAGGATGGCGTCTCGGATCCCCATATTTGGCTCGACCCGCAGTTGGCGATCCGGGAAGTGGAGGTGATTCGTGATGCGTTTATCAGCGCTGATCCTGATCACGCCGCCGACTACGCAGCGAATGCGGAAAAGTATATTGACGCCCTGTTCGCGCTTGATCGCTCCTTTGAAACGGGTTTATCAGCCTGTAAACGCAATGATGTTGTCGTTGCGCACGATGCTTTTTCTTATCTGGGCGCCCGTTACACGTTGAATATCATTCCCATTGCCGGAATTTCTCCGGAAGAGGATCCATCCGCCCAAAAACTGGCCGAATTGACCCAGCTCGTCAAAGCCAAACGTATTCAGTACATCTTTTTTGAGTCCCTTGTCAGCCCGAAATTCGCGCAAACCCTCGCTGCTGAAACGGGTGCGCAAACGGCCGTGTTGAATCCCGTTGAAGGTCTTACTGCAGAGGAAGTTGCCGCCGGGTCTGATTACCTTTTGCTTATGGAAGGAAATTTACGCGGTCTTCGCACGGCGCTTGAGTGTCAGTTTTGAGCGGGTTTTTCTAAAAATTTCATGGATGTGGTATAATAAAAGTGCCTTTTTTTATAAAATCGATATTAAATATCAAAACATATGAAGTTTTTTCGCAGGCATTTTCTTTTTTTACCGGCGCTGTTTGTCGCCGTTTTTTTTATTTTGACGCTCCTGCTGCTGTCGCCGCAGTTTGTCGGTGTTACTCCGGCCGCGGCGTCAGAACAGCCGGTCGCCGCCGCAGCGTTTGTTCCCGGTCAGGTTGTCGTCGGACTGAAAGAGCCGTCGCAGGGTGGTATTTCTGCCGCTGATGCCGAAAGTGTCAAGACGTTTGCCGTGCAGCAAGCCGGTGCGCGTTCCATGGAGAAAGTTGTTCCGCCGGGTTCCCCGGTTGGTGATAATTTGTATATTGTTCACCTGCGGCCCGGCGTGAATGAAACAACAGCCGTGCAAAAATTGGCGACCCACCCACTGGTCCAGCATGCACAGCGCGAAGTTGTGTATCATGCCACGGCCACGACGCCCAACGATACGGATTTTTCTCTGCAAACTCATCATAACCAAAATACCGACGCGGACATTGATTCGCCGGAAGCCTGGGACATTGAGACCGGCAATGGCACGGTGGTACTCGCCGTTATTGACAGCGGCGTGGATCTTGATCACCAGGATTTGGCCAGCCGGATTTGGACGAACAGTGATGAAACTGACGGTGACAGTGACGACGATGATGGCAATGGCTATGCCGATGATCGGAATGGCTGGGATTTTGTCGGCGACAGTAATGACCTCGGCGCTCCTGATCCCGATAATGATGCCAACCCGGCGCCTGATGGCGGTGATGATGCCGGTGTCACGCATGGTACGCATGTGGCCGGTATTGCCGCCGCACGGGGTAATAACAGTGAAGGTGGCGCGGGTGTGACATGGAGCAGTCAGATCATGCCTTTGCGGGCGCTGAATGATCAGGGTAGTGGAACAACGACGGCCATTGTTGAGGCCATTAACTATGCCACGGCCAATGGCGCTGATGTGATGAATATGAGCTTTGGTTCCTCGGGTGATGATGAATCCATGTCGGCCGCTGTGGCTGACGCGGTGGCTGCCGGTGTGGTTATGGTGGCGGCGGTGGGTAATGACACTGCTGATTTGAATGTCACGCCGTTTTATCCGGCCTGTTACAGCGGCGTTATTGGTGTGGCGGCAACGGACGAAACTGACGCGCAGGCGTGGTTTTCGAATTATGGTTCCGATTGTGTTGATATTTCGGCGCCCGGAAACAATATTTACAGCACGTTGTATACGGATGACCCAACCTACGGTTTTGAGGATGATTATGGTTATGAGAGCGGTACGTCCATGGCCTCACCGGTGGTTGCCGGCGCTGCGGCGTTGCTGCTTGAAACTGACAGCAATTTTACCCGTACTGAGATTCAGGATTTTTTGGAAGGGAATGCCGATGATGTGGGTTTGGGCACTTCGATGGGAGCCGGTCGTTTGAATGTGTATGCGGCGTTGCTTGAAGCCACCGGCGGCGTTTCGGCTCCGAGTAATCTTAAGGCATATACCGGCAGTTCCAAGAGCCACAGCATTGCCAATGGAGCCCGCACCAAAGAAACCAGTCCGTATTTTACGTGGAGCGCCGGTTCGGCAACGACGGGTGTCCAGGGGTATTATGTCTATTTCGGCACCAATTCAAATGCGAATCCGCAAACCAGCGGCAGTTTTCAAACGACGCGTAATTTCAGTACAAGCGGTTTGAGTGGCAACAATAAAACTTATTATTTGCGCATTAAAACCCGCGCCAATGATGATTCCGTGTCGGCAGCTGTGGCTTCTTTTACGTACGCGCTTGATACTAAGGTTGGCAAACCCGGGACAGTCACCAGTACAGCCGAGGATGATCATGTGCGTATTGCCTGGGATGCGGATACCATTGATGCGTATGCCGATCATTTTAACGTCTACCGGAAAAATTCCAGCGGAACGTATGTCAAAATCGGGGAAACGGTGCCTGATGATTATGTATTTTTTGATGATGTCAATGTGCGCGATGGCCGGAAATATTATTATAAGGTCACGCAGGTTGACGATGTTGGCAATCAAAGCAGCAAAACGTCGGCGGTTGCGGTGAAGTTTAGCAAGCTCGACCGGATTATTGTCGGTGCCGGCAATGGCGGCGGCCCCCAGGTGCGGATATTTGATGAAACCGGTGATCCATTGATCAGTTTTTTCGCTTACGGTGAAAATTTTCGGGGTGGTGTGAATGTGGCTTCATGCGATCTCGATGGTGACGGTGATACGGAAGTCATTGCCGGAGCGGGTGTTGGCGGCGGCCCCCAGGTGCGCACGTTTGATCAGGAGGGGAATCTGGTGTTTACTCCCGGATTTTTTGCGTACGGTGAAAATTTCCGTGGTGGGGTGTATGTCTCCTGTGGTGATCTCGATGGTGACGGCAAATCGGAGATCGTGACGGGTACGGGTGTGGGTGGCGGCCCGCAGATTCGCGTTTTCGACCGGTTTGGTACGCCGAAATTCACGACCGGATTTTTTGCGTACGGTGAAAATTTCCGGGGTGGCGTGATTCCGGCGGTGGGCGATCTTGACGGCAATGGTGTTGATGAAATCGTGACCGGGACCGGGCCGGGCGGCGGCCCCCAGGTGCGGGTTTTCAGCTCGACGGGGCAGTTGCTCTACACGCCCGGATTCTTTGCCTATGCTGACACGTTTCGCGGTGGGGTGCAGGTGGCAACGGCCGATATTGATGGGAATGGTAAGTATGAGATCGTGACGGCACCGAGCGTTGCGGGCGGCCCGCAGGTACGCTACTTTGATCGATTTGGTAACGCGCTGGAAGGTGGTTTTTTCGCCTATGATGCGGCTTTTCGCGGCGGGGTCGTTTTGAGCGGGGTGGATGTTGATCAGGATGGTATTGATGAAATTTTGACGGGTGTGGGTTCGGCCGGATCGCCTTTAGTGCGGGTGTTTTCATCTGACGGAGGGGTGATCGAGCAGGAATTCTATGCCTTTGCGGAAACGTTTACCGGCGGCGTCCATGTGGCCCATGGATATCTATAAGGTTTACGATCCAGTATGAAAAAATATATTATCTGGGAAATTCTTTTTGCCGTTATTGTTGTGGCTGTGGTTTTGTTTTTTGTGTTTCGTGACCGCGATCAGACGACGGTGGCGGATCAGGCTTTGGAGAAAGGGAAGCAGTTGTATGCCGAAGCCGCGGCGCGCGGTGATGATTTGTCCGCCGGACCGTGCTTATCCAACGGTGTTTTTCCGGGAGCGACGCCGACCGATCAGTGGGTGGTGGATATTGCGCACAGTCCGCGCGTTGAGCAGGACAATTTTGAGATCAATCAGTGTTCAGCGTATGTACGTGGTGAAGCCAAGCATTATATTGAGCTGGATGAACGTGGTGGGCTCATTAAATATTTTTAGTCCTGTTGTAACGTTACTCGGACGTTATCGGGTTTATGTGAATTATGATAAAAAGTTGGTTGCGGAAAATTATTCCCGGATTTGTGCTGCGCTGGTATCATTTGCTGCTGGCTGGTTTGGCGGTGTTTGTGTACCGGTTTCCGACGCGGCGTTTGATCGTGATTGGGATCACGGGCACCAAGGGCAAGAGCACCACGGCTTATGTGTTGGCAAAAATGTTGGAAGCGATGGGTGAACGGGTGGGCTTGTCGGGAACGATTCTGTTCAAGGTGGCGGAAAAGGAGTGGATGAATGATTTGAAGATGACGATGCCGGGTCGGTTTAAGCTGCAGCGTTTGTTTCGGCAGATGGTGCGGGCGAAGTGTAAATATGCCGTGATTGAAATGACGTCAGAAGGTGTTTTGCAGCACCGGCAGCGCGGTGTGGATGTGGATGTGATGGTGTTTACGAATCTGTCACCGGAACATGTGGAGCGGCACGGCGGTTTTGCCAATTACAAGGCGGCCAAGTTGGCGTTGTTTGAACGGGTGGCCGGTACGTACCGCAAACCGGGTGTGGCCAAGTCGTTTGTGGTGAATATTGATGATGAGCATGCGGGGGATTTTATGGCCAAGCGGGCTGACCATATTTATACCGTCAGCACGCGCCGCGCGTCGGCTGATGTTTATGGCACGGATATTCGGTCGGCGATTACGGGTTCTGATTGGCGCGTGCACGGCAAGCCGTTTCATATTGGAATGCTGGGTGAAGTGAATGTTTTGAATATGCTGATGGTGCTCGGTGTCGGTCGCGCACTGGGATTTTCGCTGGAGAAGATGGAGCGGGCTTTGACCAAGGTGCCGGCGGTACCGGGGCGTATGGAGCGCATTGATGAAGGTCAGAATTTTATGGTGATTGTGGATTATGCGTATGAGCCGCGCAGTGTGGAGTTTTTGTATCAGGCGTTGCACCGTCTGAAACACCGCTCGACGAGCCGGATTATTACGGTGACGGGTTCAGCTGGTGGTGGGCGTGATGTTTCGCGCCGGCCGGTATTGGGTCGGCTGGCGGCGCAGTATTGTGATATTGTGTTTGTGACAAACGAGGATCCGTATGATGAAGATCCGCAAAGCATTATTGATCAGGTGGCGGCTGGGGCGGTTGCTGAGGGCAAGGTGCCGGGGCGTGATGTGTTTGTGGAACGCGTGCGGCGGGAGGCGATACGGCAGGCGTTGGCGATGGCGCGCAAGTATGACATTGTGGTGCTGACGGCCAAGGGTTCGGAAGTGACAATGGGTGGACCGGGAGGTACGTATATCCCCTGGAACGAGCGGGAAGTGGCGCGGGAGTTGTTGCGGAAATTGCTGCGGAGTCGGCGGAAAGCTGAGTAAATATAAAAAAGAAGGGCCAGTCGTTGCGAGAGGCGCAGCGGCTGGCTTTTTTGGTGGGAAGGTGCGGGGGCGGGGTAGAGTTTTATTGACCGAAGGTTGCGGATCGTGGCTGGTTTCCGAGGACTGGCCAGCCCACCAGCTTGGCGTGCTCGATTTTCAGTCTCTCGATAATACTTTTGGCCACTTCTTCGGCATATGGCGTGTAAACCATGCCGTGCGTGGCGTCGAAGTATTGTACCGGTGCGCGGAGGGTTTGAGCATCGGCTTGCTGCGTTTCTTCATTGAAAATTTTGTCCCTTCGTCCAATGAAGAATATTATTTTTTTACTGGCGGCTTTAATTTTTTCGATGGTGGAACCGGAAAGCGGTTTCAGCATTGAAAGGAAGGCGCCGTAGGGTTCAGGCTTCAGTTCGCTATAGAGCGGTTCGGCAGCCTGAAGACTGAGTCCGGCAGGAAACAGTTCCTCCATGGCGATTTTTTTTCGGCCGAAGATCCAGAGCAGATTTTGCGTCAGTGTGGCAAGAATGAACCAAAGTGGGTGACGCGCGATGTACTTCAGAGCCGGAATCAATGCACCTTTCAGTGGCGGCGGGGCAATACAGATCGTCAGCGGTATTTCATCTTCACCGCATTGTTCGAGGAATCGCCAGATAGCGTAGCACCCTTGCGAGTGACCGACCAGCGCCGGGGTCCGGAGATGTTGACCTTCAATCCACATAGTTGCTTCAGCTATGTCTTCGGCATAGCTTGTGGTGGTGGTTGTGAACCAGGAAAGAAAGTCTGATTTTGGATCGTGCGGTCTTTGTAACTCCACGGCATACGTGGGGTGACCTTGAGTCGCCACTGCTCTCATGAGATCCGCCATTTGTTGTGCGGACCCACACGCGCCATGTACCAGTAACACTGGCGTTGCATCGAGTGAGCCATTTTTGGCCTCGGCGTATAACAGCGAAATTCCCTGACACGTTGTTTTTCTCTGAATTTCCATATTTATTTTCTCCCTCTTAAGTTTTGCGGCCTGAGGTAGCCGCGTTGTACGTTTATTACTCTCAAAAAAAATTGTAAAATGACAAAAAAATGTGCCAGACTTGTATCATGCGGTCGGATTTCTGTCAATCACGCCAATAAATAAAAAGCCCGCTTTTCAGCGAGCTTTTGCGTTTTTATGTTATTTTTTTTTGGACCGCACGACCGCAGCGTTTTATACCTTTGGCCCGGCATCAACCAGCGGCTTGGCATCGGCAAAATCCGTATACTGCGCAAAGTTTTTAATAAATTTTGCTGCCAAATCGCGTGCCCGTTTGGCCCAGTCCTCAGCATTGGCGTAGCTGTTGCGTGGATCAAGCAGCGCCCTATCCACCCCCGCTACCGCCCGGGGAATCGCCAAATTGAAAATCGGCAACGTGTCATATCCACCGGCGTCCAACGTATCTTCCAAAATCGCATCAATAATTTTTCGGCTCACCAGAATATCAATGCGTTCACCTACGCCATACGGCCCGCCGATCCAGCCGGTGTTCACCAGGTAGGCTTCGGAATCATTGCGGCGCATGTGCTTGGCGAGAGCCTGAGCATAGCGCATGGGATGCAACGTCAGAAAAGCAGCGCCAAAAGCGGCGGAGAAAGCGGGTTTGGGCTCGGTGACACCGCGTTCGGTGCCGGCCAGTTTGGCGGTGAAGCCGCTCAGGTAATGATACTGCGCCTGCTCAAAGCTGAGTTTGGCCACCGGCGGCAGTACGCCAAAGGCATCGGCTGTGAGGAGAATAACTTTTTTTGGACTTGGGCCTTTGGACAGTGGTTGCACCGCATTCTTGATGTGGTAAATTGGAAACGCGGCGCGGGTGTTTTCGGTTTTACCGGCGCTGTCAAAATCAATCGCTTTGGTGTGCGGATCAATCACAACATTTTCCAGGAGAGCATCTTTTTTAATGGCGCTGTAAATATCCGGTTCTTTTCCTTTGCGCAGATGAATCATTTTGGCGTAGCAGCCGCCTTCATAGTTAAAAATGCCGTTGTCGTCCCAGCCGTGTTCGTCGTCACCGATCAGTCGGCGTTTGCCGTCGGCCGACAAGGTTGTTTTGCCGGTGCCGGAGAGGCCAAAAAACAGCGCGGTGTTGCCGTGGGCGTCCATATTGGCCGAAGAGTGCATGGAAGCAATACCTTTTAATGGCAGGTAAAAGTTCATGACTGAGAACATGCCCTTTTTCATTTCGCCGCCGTACCAGGTGCCGCCAATGAGCGACATTTTTTCGCTGAGGTGGAAGGCGACAAATATATCGCTGTGCAGGCCTTGTTCGCGCCACTGTGGATTAGTCGCCCGTGCCGCATTAAAGCTGACAAAATCCGGCGTAAAGTCGCGCAGCTCATCAGGCGTGGGGCGAATAAACATATTGGTGACAAAATGTGCCTGCCAGGCGACTTCCATGATAAAGCGAACTTTGAGGCGGGTGTCGGGGTTGGCGCCGCAGTAACCATCAACAACGTAGAGATCTTTGCCGGAGAGCTGCCGGAGCGCGATCTTTTTGAGGTGTTCCCAGATGGCCGGGGTGATGGGTCTGTTGTCGGATTTGTTGCCGGGTGCTTTCCACCAGACGTCGTTGGCGGTGGCGGGTTCTTTGACGATGTATTTGTCTTCGGGTGAGCGGCCGGTGTAAATACCGGTGTCGACATTCAGCGCGCCCGTGTCGGTTTCGTATGTTTTTTCCAAACCCTCCAGGTCGGGTGCGGTTTCGTGGGCGCGCAGTTCGTCGAAGGACAGGTTGTAATGGATGTTTTGAATGTTGGTGAGGCCGTAGGCTTCGAGCGCGTGCTTTTCGAGCGTTGGTTTTTTGCTGTGAACAGATTTTGTGTTCATGGTTTTGTGGTTAAAGGTGAAGTCTTGCGCTGGCCAGAGGTTTTGGGTTGGTTCGGGTGCGGCCGGCGCCGTAGGGTTGAGCGCCGGTTTTTCGACAGTCAGCTCAACACATGCCAGGTAGATGGCGTCAAACAGCACCGGAATTTTTTGGTTGGGCACGGCGGCAAAGGCGATACGGATCATGTTGCCGAGGGCAATCACGCCGGTGTCGTATTTTTTGAGGAGGAGTTGGCGCACTGGCTCGGCCTGTAGACCGTTTTTGAGGCGAACGCACATGAAGTAACCGGAGTTGTACGGCAGTGGAGTGAACATTTCCTGATAGAGTGTATTGCTGAGAATGCGTTTTGTGGTGGCGAAACGTTGTTTGAGGATGTCGAAGTTGGCGCGTTTTTCCGCGCTGTATGCCGGGTTGGCGAAGGCTGTAAGCAGCAGCGATTGTGATAGGTGTGAGACATTGGAAATAGTGCCGCGGATAGCGCCGGTGGTTTTCGCTTCGAGTGCTTGGTAGAGGGCGTCATTGCCATTTTTTATGCCGTACGTGATCATGCCCACGCGCAGACCCCACGCGTAATCTTCTTTGGATGCGCCGTCTATTTTGATCGCCAGAATATTTTCGTGGGCGGCGGCGAGCAGCGCGAACAGCGATTCTTTGAAGATGCCGTCTTCGTACACCAGGCCAAAGTAGGCGTCGTCAATGATTGCGACGATTTTTTGTCCGGTTTGGGCGGCTTCAGTGCAGGTACGTACGATTTTTTTTGCTTCGGCGCTTGTTGGCGTGTAGCCGGTGGGATTGTTGGGGAAATTCAGGAGGACGATTTTTTTCCCGTCGGGGTCGGTGTTGAGTTTGGCGACCAAGGCGGTGGTGTTGAAACGTGTTCCTTCGGCCGTGAACATGGGAAATGTTTCGATGTGTGTGCCATAAGCTTCATTGAAGATGAGTTTATAGTTTCCCCAGAACAGATCGGGCGAAACAATCGTGTCGCCTTCATCGCAAAATATATAACCCACCATACTGAGTGCATGGGTGAGACCGCAAGTGACGAGTGGCGTACTGATCAGAGTTTGCAGCGAGGGGTTTTTTTCGTAGATGGATTTTTTCCATGCCGTACGGAGCTCAAGTAAACCCTGACTTGGAGCATACGGCAAAATGTTTTTTGGATTGATGTTAATATTTTCCAACAGGCTTTTGAGTCCCATGGGCGCGTCGTTGTCATGAGCAGCCGTGCCAATGGTGGCGTTGATGCTCTTTCCCCTGGCTTCGGCGGTTTGGGCGACAATGCCTTCTTTTGGGAAAAATATTCTTTTGCCCCTGTCCGAGAGGAAATGCAGGGCCGCAGGATGAGCCGCTGTTATGGCCTTATTAAGGCCGGCGGCCTGGGGGTTGATGGGTGAGCGCATATGTTTGCGTTTTAATGGTAAACTTTATGCCTCCAAAATTTGTGAATACTTTATCATACCCTAATTTTACTCAAAACAAAAACAGGGTCGTGCGTAACCCCGTTTATTGTTGTTAGAAGCGGTCGCGCTTTTGAGGGCGAGCTTCGTTGACTACGATTTTTCTTTGATTCATTTCCTGACCATTCAATTGCTGAATGGCGGTGTCGCCATCGGCATCGTTCACATAGGTGACGAAGGCGAAGCCTTTTGAGCGGCCGGACATTCTGTCCTTGATGATGACTGCTTCTTCGATTTCACCGATTGGTGCGAAGAGAGTGCGGAGGTCGTCTTCAGTGGCGTTCCAATCAAGGTTTCCGACGAAAAGTTTCTTTGACATAGATCTTATAGACGTAAAAATTGCTAAATTGCTCGAACCTTAGTTTACTATGTCAAGGAAACAAACCACGCACAGTTTCGTACCGACATAAAAACGGGAGTTCTCGGCATTACTATAGCATACTTTTACTGATTTGCCAAGTATTTTGGATCGCCGGTGAGTTGTGAAAAGGTTGGTTATTTTTTTGCCTTTAATTAGCCATTTTTTTCGGTTTTGATTCGCCGCCATAGACATAATTGTATATTTTTTTGTTTTTTATATCCCAGAAAAGCTCGTTCTTTTTGGTGAATAGTGACAGGACTTCCGGTTCAAATTTTGTTTGGGTTGTGTAGAGGCTGAGCAGGGCTGTTTTTAGTTTTTGGGGTTGTGCGATGGTGGGAACATTTATGGGTGTTGGATCAAACCCATCGGCGCTTCCATCCGGGATATTGAAAAAATCAGTGGGTTCTGTTGTGAGCCACGCGCTTTCTGTTGGGTATTTTTCCGGAACCCAGGGCGCGTCTTTATGACTCCAGTGTATGAGAAATTGCCATTCTTCCGGGGTGGTTGCAGTGGTTTCGGCGGTTGTATCTGCGGTGCCGGCTGTGGTGGCGTTTTCAATCAGAATTTCACTGACGAGTTTGCCTACGGCGCGGTGGTCGGAATGGCTGTCAATTTCCAGGTGGGTCAGTATGCGTTTGGGATGGGAGTGTTTGATGATGCTGGCGAGTTCCTGTTTGAGATCTTCGCCGCGGTACTTTTCCACCCTTTGCGCAAGGGGGTCATTATAATCTCCGGCGATAAAGTTTTGCGGGTTTTCGAGGAGTTTTTCTGTTCCTAGATCAGGATAGCGCATATAGTGTCTGGCTTTTTTAGGAATATTGAGTGCGTCGAGGACACGGTCGGTTTCGGCTTCCCGAGTCAGTCCATAGTCTGTTCGGTCGGCCGGTTTGAGGTGAAGGAAGTTGATAAAGCGCCACTGATATCGGTTGAAGCGACGTTTTATGCCGTACCAGTTTTTTTGTGTCGCTTCCTGGCCCTGTGAAAATGTCACGACAACGACGCCGATGGTTTTGCCTCCCTGGTGTTCGGCGCGGAGGAAGTTGCATACGGCTATACACTCATCGTCATAGTGAGCCACAATAACGAGATTATCGAGTTGTTGCGGGAATTGATCGATGGGGGCGGCCGTGTGAGTGGGAAGGGCGCTGACATCGAGTGTGGTTTCTTCCTGTTGGTTGAGCGGCCATAACAGCGGCGCAAGGAGATCGCTGTGGCCGGTGATAATAACGATTGCGGTGGCGCCGGCTCCGAAAATAAAAATACCTATGACGATCGCCCTCAGAAAGCGGTAGCTTAATTTCAGGATGCTCATAGGTATTATGTTTCAACCGTGACGAGATTATGCTCGGTTGTGTGTTTTTTTTATTGAGCGATGTTAAAATTTTGCACAACAAGGTCATATTCTTTCTCATGCTGGTTTGCCGTTTCCGGAGTGTTGGCAAGTATTTTAATCGTATAGACTTTTGTACCTTTCATGACATAAGTCGCCAGAACATAACCACCTTCGGTATCTTTTGCTTCAGTGAAATCTTCGACTTGCCCGATGGCATCAAGACCATCCACTCTGGTATTTTTGACGTCTGAAATTTGTGCTTGTGATTCGGCGTGGGTTTTTGCCCAGTCACTCAGACTCACGTTTGTCGTATTGTCGTCCGTTTCTACGCTGAGCCAGATACCATCAGTGCCCATTTCCAGCGGCGCACCTATGCCTTGTTTGTTGGAGAAATATTGATTTTGATCAGTGTCTTCAAGATTTGCCAGTTCATACCAGTCAGCCGGATACTTTAACGCGTACGCATATTTTGCGTTATCATACGTTTTCCAATTGGCCGTTCTATCTATGTCGGTGTTGGCGCCGGTGCTTTCACCGGTGGCGCAGTCTCCCTTGGCATCAAGTGCGCAGCTCCAGTCTTTTTCCGAACCGTTGAGGGTTATGGTGTAGTCACTGACGTACTGTTCGATCGTCTCAGTGATTTGCAGTTTCAGGAAAGCGTCAGCGACAGCGCCGGTGCCAATGACCTGGCCTTCGAGTGCCACAGTTGTTTTGCCGCTGGCGGTAGTGACGGTGGCGGCGGCCAGTGTCGAAGCATAGACGCTGTTTTCCAAACCGGATTCACCATAGGTGAATGTTTTGACGGCAAATAGTGCCGTGAGGGCCTGCTTGATTTCATCTTCGGTGGTGTAGACGGGAGTTTCCAGGTTTTTTTCAACGGGGATGAGATAGCGACTGAGGTCACCACTCATGTCGTCATGGCTTGGGGCAACGAGTTGGAATTGTACCTGATCGATGGCATTTTCCGGTGTTTCAGCGATGCTGACCGTGTTGGTTGTGGTCGTGTTACTGTTCGTTTCTGAGGTTGTGGTTTGCGCGCAGCCGGCGAGGAGAAGTGTGCCGCCGATGAGTCCAAAGAGGATTTTTTTCATATTTGTAGCTAAAATTAAAGGCTATTTTTATATAGCTATTATGACAGAACCCTATGAATTTTCAATCCAGGTTTTTCGTTTAGCGAAATTTTTTGTTGTTGCGGGAAGGTCGGCTGTGGCGATTGCCGCCAAAACCCCGGTTACCGCCGCGGTTGCGGCTGTTGGGTCCGCCATGTCCACCTCCGCCCCCGCCGCGATTGCGGTTTCCACCGCGCCAGCCACCTTGTCGTTCAATCACGATTTCCGGTCGGGCTTCCGGCAGCTCGGGTACAGCAACCACGGGTAAAGTTTTGCGAATCAGTCTTTGAATCTGGCGAATGTCGGCCCTTTCCTGCGGTGTGGCAAAAGAAATGGCTCGGCCATTGCGTCCGGCCCGGCCGGTACGACCAATGCGGTGGACATAATCTTCGGCGTTGTCGGGGAGATCGAAGTTAATGACAGCTGAAATATTTTCCACATCAATACCGCGGGCAGCGATGTCCGTTGCAACCAGAACGCGATATTTTCCCATTTTGAAACCTTCGAGCGCGGCGCGGCGTTGACTCAGTGAACGGTTGGAATGAATTTCGGCGGCCGTGTGGCCCATAGTGGCAATGGCGCGCGTGATTTTTTTGGCGCCATGTTTGGTGCGGGAAAAAATCAGGATGGATCCGTGAATGTCGCCGAGCAGTTTTTCCAACAGTTGCAACTTGGCCGGTTTATTGATGATGAAAACTTCCTGCTCGACGTTTTTTGCGGCCGTACCTTGGGGCGCGACTTCAATACGGAACGGCATCTGCATGTGTTTGGCGGCCAACTTAGCGATGGCTTCCGGCATAGTCGCGGAAAACAGCATCGTTTGGCGATCGCGCGGCGCCTGTGTCAAAATGCGGATAATTTCTTTTTGAAAACCAATATCAAACATGCGATCAGCTTCGTCGAGTACCAGAATGCTGACGCGTGACAAAGAATAATTGCCCTGCTTCATGTGATCCATGAGTCGGCCCGGTGTGGCGACAATGATATGTGGGTTATTACGGAGTTTTCGCGATTGCGGATCGATGGGGGCGCCGCCAATCAGGACCACGCTGCGCAGGCCGATGGGTGTGCCGATATTTTGTAGGGCTTCCGCGACTTGGAGGGCGAGTTCACGGGTGGGAACGATAATCAGTCCCTGACCTTTGTGGGTGGCCAGGCGCTGGATCATGGGGATACCAAAAGCCAGGGTTTTGCCGGTGCCGGTTTGGGCAATGCCGACGACGTCTTTGCCTTCGAGGGCCGTGGGAATCACCTGGTGCTGAATGGCGGTGGGGGTGGCGAAGCCTTTGTTGGCGATGATGCTGAGGAGTTTGGGCGCGATGCCCAGATCCTGAAATTGGCCGATCGTGACCGGTTGAGGCTGCGGGCGGGGTCTGTTATGCGTATTCATAGGGAAAATATAAAGTGACCCGAGGTCCTTGAGGTGGGTCACTGGCTGGGGCCTGCCGGGCAGGTCCTATGACGCAATTCAGGTTTCGAGTCGCGGCCGGTACATAAAGCTGTACCTGGGGCCGCCGTTGATAAAGTAATTTATTCTGCCTTATTTTGAGTTTTTTGTCAATGTTTGGGGCGGCGCGCGCGCAGTTTTTGACGATTTTCCGGTTTGTAGACTTTGATGAATTCTTTGACGATAGGGTACAAATTTTCTTTGGCAGCTTCTTCGGCGCTGAAAAATCGGATTTCCAGGCATTCGTCCGAGGGCGTGAATTTCAGATTTTTGAGTTGAGTTTCATAGATGACGTTGGCTTTCCAACCATATTTTTCTGATATTTTTGCGGTGACAAAATAGGCCGGTCTTTCAGCGATGTCGGTGACTTCAATTCCCATTTCCTCTTTTATTTCCCTGCGCAGTCCGTCATGGGGTTTTTCCCCAAAATCAAGACCACCGCCGGGCAGTTCCCATTTGCCATTATCTTCCAGGCAAAGGAGAAATTTTTTATTCTTGTCGAGGACCAGGGCTTTGATACTGGTTCGGTAATATGCTTTGGGGATGGCGGGCATAGTAGTATATTATTTTTCGTTGCTGACAATTTTTTTTAACCGTTTGCCGAAGCGTTTTATAAATTCCGGCCACTGCGAATGCATCGGCGTGGGCAGTGTCTCCCAGGTAAACCATTCCACCGCGTCGAACTTGTGCGGTTCGCCGTTTTTGACCTGCGCGCGATCGACGAGTGCGGCAAAATCCATGGCCAGCCAGTGGGTTTTGGTTCCATCCGCGAGTTGACGATGTACATCACGGTAACCCAGGAATTCATATTCCAAAACCGGTGTGCCATATTCTTCCCTGATTTCTTTTCTCAGGGTGTTTACTATGGTGTCATGTAATTCCAGACCACCACCGCCTGGATCCCAGGTGCCCTGTTCGTCGCGGCATTTGGCCGACCGTTTGCTGAGCAAAAAATTTCCCTGACCGTCGTGACACAAATACACTACGGTGATACCGGTGTAATCAACGCCTTTGCGTGGTTGGGATGATTGATGTGATGTCATGATTTTACTGTATCAGAGCCTGTCTAAAATCTCCATATTCGGCTGCAAAATGGAAATTTCGGCTGCAAGAAATTCAGATTTCGTCAGCATAGTAGTCACTATTCCTCCTCAATCTTTATTTCTTTCGCTCGAAATTTTAATTTTTCGCTACGAAAGAGAGATATTAGACAGGCTCTAAGGAAAAAGCCGCCCTGGCAATACCGAGCGACTTTTTTTGCAATTTTGTTATTGGAGCGGTTTGGGGCCGAACTGATTTTTGTCGACTTGACCGGCTTGCGCCAGGAAGACGATCAAAACGATCGGACCGACAATCGGCACAAGGCTGATGAAGATCCAGCCACCACTGCGGTTGGTGTCATGAAGCCTTCGTACGGCTACGGCGAGACTCGGCACAAGGACAGCCAGGGAATAGATCCAAGAAAGAATCCCAAAGCCATCACTTATAATATTATCAATGACCATGAGAATGACATACGCAATAATATTCATCAGGACGAACATCCAGTATTCCTTGCGGCTGGCACGGCCGCCGAACACGGCGTACTTCTTAAGGGGTCCGAGAAAGTATTCCATATTTTTCTTTTTGTTAACGAATAAGCTTATTACTTACAGTATACCAAGTTTGGCGGTTTTGTTGAAATGAGGTGCACTACGGCGTGTCGTAGTTGTTGGTGGCCGGTTTGGTCGGGAATTTGATATTGGTGGGTGGATATGGTAAAAGTGTCGTACAGATTGTGTTGTTCGTGGTGTCAGAAAGGCGGCCTGATGGCGCCTGCTCATTGAAAATATATGGCCAAAGGAGGGCCAAGGTATGGAAAGGAAAAAAATTGTTGCTGTGGTTGGGCCAGGGCGGACTGCAACTGAGGAGCAGTGCAAGCTTGCCTATGATATAGGATTTATGATAGCTGAAAATAATTGGGTTCTCGTTAATGGTGGTGTGCGACATGGGGTTATGCAAAGTTCTTCTCATGGCGCGCATGATTGTAAGGGTGAGATTATTGGTATATTACCCTATCGGTTACCTTCCGAAACACATCAACCCTCAGGATACCTCACTATATGTATTCAAACCAACCTTGCGGAGGCCCGAAACACTATCATAGCGCAGACGTGTGATGTCATGATTGCGATTGGCATGTGTCCAGGAACGGCGAGTGAGGTGGCTTTTGCTATTAAAGAAGGGAAACCTGTCATCTTGCTGGGGCATGATGTTAAGTCGCTCGAGTTTTTTCGTGATGTTTTAAAAGGGAGTGTGTATTGCCCTGAAAATATCGGGCTTGCAGAATCGTATATCAAACTTTCTTTTAGAGCTTGATTTTTTCGATTATAAACCCAAAGGCTAGGAGGAAATTCAGATGAAAGCAGATCAAGCCATTACTGATGATGGCCGAACTTTTCACATTGGCAATCGAGCCGGCGAACTCGCACCGTACTGTTTGATTACGGGTGATCCTGGACGCGTTGAGAATGTTGTTCATGCGTCTCGAAAACCTGACTCACCCGATGATTTTAAATTTTTTGAAAATCCTAAAAAAGTCAGTATGAGGCTGTAGAACAATAAAGAATAAATAGGGTATCTTTGTCCTTTACAACGAGTGGTTTATCCACTCCTCAAACAGTCATTTTTGTGCTAAAAT
>MHKD01000002.1 GCA_001818775.1 Candidatus Kerfeldbacteria bacterium RIFCSPHIGHO2_12_FULL_48_17 | reverse complement strand
GTAAAAAAGGTTTTTGGAAATAACATGCACCTATGACACTCGTCGAATGGTTTGAAAATATACAATCCGGGCCAAGCGGTTTTACCGGGCAACGCATCGTGCCACTCAAAGATGGTCTCAAAACCGAGGATTTTACCAACATATATAACGAAAATACCTACCGCGCCGTGCTCGCTGAAACCACCAAGGCTGATGGCGACACAGATAAGCGTTTGCTCCTGGAATCAACCAGCGCTGAAAGCGACATCCACGGCGTCATCCTTCTGGCCCGCTGGCAGGATCGTTTTCTGGTACAGGCCAAGGGCGAAGTCGGATATAAAGATTTTTGGTCCCTGACGGCAACCCTGCAATCCAGCTGGTACAATCTTCGCCATAAAAAAATTCCTTACGCCGAATTGATAGACACAAGCGAAGTATACAAGCTCGCCATACCGCAAGATGCCGGCATGTTTTATCACAAAGTCAATCAGTACCGTTTCATTATTTTAAACAGCGAACCACGCGTCGAACATAATTTTTACCTGGCCACGGCGCCGGAAATTTTCGCTGCTGCAGCTAAAGGTTATGTGGGTGAGCACCTGCTGCAGGCGCTGGGATTGGCACTCGCTCACGAAGCAAAAAAATAGGGCGATTCATTGCCGCAGCTTTCTATTTATGGTATAATCTAGGCAAGTTGAAACAATAAAAGCAAAACAAATTTTTTCTTATGGCTATCCAAGTCAACGCAGAGGGGATAACACACTTTTTGCAGACCATTGATTGGCAGAATCCGAGCTGGGATCTCATGCTGGTAATCTTTTTTGTCATCAGCGCACTGCTCTATGGCATGTCCCTGGGCCGCGACCGCCTGCTGGTCATCCTCATGTCTATTTACATGTCCCTGGCCGTGGTGCAAACGCTGCCGCAGGCCGTACTTTCCCTTCAATTTGAAAAACTTTTTGCGTTTCATGTTACGGCCTTTGTCGGAATCTTTCTGGTACTGTTTTTCTTTTTATCACGCTCGGCTCTGTTACGCACCTTCGGCAGCAAGACCTCGCAGGGCAAGGTATGGCAGGTTATTCTTCTCAGCATCCTCCATGTCGGCCTGCTGGTAAGCGTGGTTTTTTCGTTTTTCCCCAAAGAAGTCCTGGCCAATTTTTCGCCGATCACCCAAATGATTTTCACCCATGAATGGGGTCGGTTTGGCTGGACAACGGCGCCGGTGCTAGCCATGATGCTTATGAAAAGCAAGAGTCAACCACCGCACGTCGAGTAAAAGCCCACCTTAGAAACTCATTAAAATCCCTAACTTTAGGGATTTTTTGCGTTTGTAACCGCAGGCGACCATACTTCTGAAAAATCAGTTAACGTTTTTTTATGCGTCAAAAAGTATTCATCGTCAAAAATCTCAGTATTTTGTTGGTCCTCATAGCCACGGTTTTTGCCGTTTCCATGAATTCCTTGTTCCTGTTGCTGCAAGAGCTGCACGCTTAACTCAGAGGACTCACCCAAAACAAAGAAGGAGCAGTCGAAAATGCTCCTTTTTTGCATTTTCTCTTGAGAAATGCGAAACTGAGCAATAGGTAAAGGTTGTACATTTTATAAACTTTTTTTGTAGGAGAATGAAATCATGGAAGCAGAACATCCGATATTTCTCGGCAGTCTGAAAGTTTTAGGATTTATCGCTCTAGCTTTTTTCTTTGGTTTTGTGCCAACATACTTTTTTGGTTTGGGATGGTTTGGGGCGTTGGCGGTACTTGGACTCTTCTATTGTGTAAAGTTTGTTCATGAAGAAGGTTGGCAGGATTGGGTATTGTCATACTGGGTCAGAAATATAAACGGATATGCTGATCAGTGTGAACGCACCGACAAAGATGGAAAATTTGAGAGAGGAAGATATAGGTATACGCGACTCAAGTCTGATAAATTTCCGGAAAAAATCCAACGGGTAGCAATCATTTTTCAGATATCAGGTTGGAGATGGAGGAGCAGAAGAGGCATGATATTCTACAATTGGGCCATGGTGGATTACCCATGGAAAGTGAAATGGGTAATTTTGCCAGAAAGAGCATCGGTAGATTGGAATTGGCGAGATGTTTGGAGAAGCCCAGGGACATGTATTAGTCACGTTCACTTATCCAGAATAGGAGAGGAGGGGACGCTGCTGGTCACAGTAGAAAAAGCCCTAGAAATTATCATGGAAAATACCATGGTAGAGGCTGGGGGTATAAAAACCACCCCACTTTACAAAATTGCAGAGAATTTATATGAAAAAAAAGATGGCCAAAAAGTAGAGACAGAGATGGGTGCCTAGATCATTACAGAAAAGCGCAGGCTATACAACCGGCGCTTTTCTTCATTCCAAAATTCTTAGCTTTTTTTTCGGACTACCGGGCCGCTGGCAGCATCGTCCACCTCATAACCAGCCGCGCTGATTTCATCACGCAACCGGTCAGCTTCAGTCCAATTTTTGGTCGCTCGAGCCACCTCACGCGCGTCAACCAATTTCTGCACAGCTGCCGGCACATCAACCTGAGCTGCTCCTGTTACATGTTCCGCCAAACGCAAACCCAAAACCGCATCAAATTTCAGCAACGTTGCTGCTGCCGGCAAAAAATCCTTACCGCCGCCCGCGCCAATTTCCATGACCCGCTGCGCCACACCCACCGCTTGCGGCATATTCAGATCATCAAAAATCGCCGCTTCAAAATCACGCACCGCATCTTCCAAAACCGCCGTATCTTTGAGCTCGGCCTGGCGCCCGGCTGCACTGGCCACAAATCGCCACACCCGTTGCAACGCCGCATCCGCCGCCGCCAAACCTTCCCAGGTAAAATTCGCCGGCTTGCGGTAGTGCGTCAACAAAGTCATATACCGATACGCCGACGGATCAAAACCGCGCGCCACCACATCCGCCACCCGAATAAAATTTCCCAGACTTTTACCCATGCGCCGACCATCAACGGTAATAAACTCCCCATGCATCCACACCCGGGCAAATGGTTTGCCCGTCGCTGCCTCACTCTGTGCAATTTCATTGGTATGATGAATTTCGCGGTGATCAATGCCGCCGGTGTGAATGTCCAGCGTTTCGCCCAAATATTTCATACTCATCGCCGAGCATTCCAGATGCCAACCCGGGAAACCCTTGCCCCAGGGCGAATCCCATTCCATCTGCCGCTGCGCCGCCCCGACCCCCGCCGGTGAAAATTTCCACAACGCAAAATCGGCCGGCTGGCGTTTCTCCGGATTTTTTTCCACGCGGGCACCTTCCTGCAGCTGATCAATATCCACCGCCGCCAATTTTCCATAATCCGCCACGCGCGCCGTATCAAAATACACGCCATCGCTGATGCGGTACGTAAAACCCTTGTCTTCCAATCGCTGCACCAACGCAATCTGCTCGGCAATATGATCCGTTGCTTTCGGCAGCACATCCGGCCGCAAAGCATTCAACGAATCAAAAAAATCCCGTTCAAATTCGCCCGTATAAAACGCCGCAATATCCCAGACACTTTTCCCCTCGCGGCGCGCACCCTTTTCCATTTTGTCTTCACCGGCATCAGCATCACTCACCAAATGTCCCACATCCGTAATATTCATGACATGTTTGACGCGGTATCCGGCCCACAGCAACACCCGATGCAACACATCTTCAAACAAAAACGTCCGGAAATTCCCCAGGTGCGAATAATCATACACCGTCGGGCCGCAGGTATACAAAGTAACCTGTCCGGCTGACAGGGGAGTAAACGTTTCTTTGCGACGCGACAGAGAATTATACAAACGAAGCTGTTTTTTCATACCGTCACTGTACCGTAGTTACTGGTGGTTTGGCAACATGGAACGCCAACGCCGACTAGTCAATCCAGTCCTGAATTTTGAAAAAGATAATCGTGGCTATGACAATGGCGAGCATGATGCTGATGATGATCCAAAAATCAAAAGGATACCCGATAAACGGCGTATATTCGGCATTCATGCCAAAGACGGCGGCAATAAGCGCAATCGGCAGGAAGGTCACGGAAATCGTCGTCAGGCGCTGGATAATATGACCGGTTTTTTTGCTGATGATGGCATCATTGGCCTGCTGCAGCATTTCCGAAGATTCTTTGTATTCTTCCAGCGAGTCCCACGCCTCGGCGACGTAGTCGAGGAGATTGTCGAAATACTCGAAGGTTTTACTGATGCCAAGAATGTGATGCGTTTTGTCATAGGCGTGCAAATGGCTGAGGGTGGACTCGTACGGTTTAATGATTTTTCGCAAATCAATGATGATGCGGCGCTGTTCCAGGATGGTGTGAATGACATTGATTTTTGGGCCGGAGAAGATGTCTGTCTCAAGTTTTTCCAGGTTGGTATTCGTTGTTTCCAGCATCGGAAAAAAGTAACGGAGCATGGTTTCGATATATTCGTAAACGAGATGAGTGGGGCGCTGGCCAGACATGTGGACTTTTCGCCAGGCAGAGTTTTTGTGGGCATCAGCAAACATCTTACGAATCGGTGGAATATTGTTGTTGTGAATCGTTATAAAAAAATCCTTGCCGATAAACATGTTTACATCGGTGGCGGTGATGATGTTTTTTCTGGCATCAAAAACCGGCAGCATCAGAATGAGGAAGTAGTATTTGCCGTCATAAGCATCCACCTTGGAGCGCTGAGTATAGAGAACATCTTCGAGGCTGAGCGGATGAAAACCAAAATCACGCCCCAGTTTTTGCATATCTTTGGGGGTGGGGGAATTGATATCAATCCACGTTATTTTTTTGTATTGTATTTCTTTCCAGGACATTACAATATTATCCCACATCTGTGACGGGATAGCAAACAGAAATGCTTGATGTGAATGACCTTTTCGGAAACGCTTTCGGCTGCTCCAGCGGCAGCCTCAGCTGCGCACTTCGTCTGTCAGCCCGCTGCTTTGCAGCGCGACCAAGCCTGACAGTCGAAGTGAGCTTCCTCAAAAGTCATTCACATCAAGCCGACATGTATTTCTGATATACCTATCACTCGTTTTCGTCAAAATTTGCACGCATAATTTCTTAAAAACTATTTTTCATAACAAAGAAAAAAGGAGAAGTGCAACGGATGTTACGACATTCTCCTTCTTTAACTAAGGATCATTCGGTGGGTGGCTCATCCTCGAGGGGAGCCTCTTCGGCAGGCGGGTCTTGGGCGGGAGGTGGTTCCTCGGCGGGCGGGTTTTCGGCGGGAGGTGTTTGCGGAGCGGGATTGTTAATCAGCGGTAATTTGATGGGCGCACAGGGCGCAGACAGTTCATTACCCGGCACGGTCTCAACCAGAATATCTTTGACTGCGGTCTGGCCCTGTTTTACCAGGTAGTCCCGCATCATTTCAACCGCATCCTGACCGCAGGCCCCACGATTGCGAACGCAGCAAGCAAAGTCGGCCGCTACCTTGCTTTCCATTTGCTGCTCCTGTTCAGCCGCGCTGTATAATGTTGTTTTAGTACCGTCGTTATGCGGCGGTTCCTGTGGTGGGTTGAACTCCAGCTGCTGGAGGAAATCATCTGGTATCGTTGTGATACCATCTTTGAAGTTACCCAGCTGAAATGCCGGCAATGTCATACCGGTCTTGTAGAAGTTCCCAGGCAACTCGGGAACATTTACACCAAACCGTTTCAAAGCGGTCAGGAAAATCTCAGTCGCCCGCGCTTCAATTGCTTTCAGGTAGAAGCCTTTAATATTTACGGCTTCCTGCAGCAGATACGGAACACCATGCTGCGACTTCCCGTAAATATTAATCGGGAGAAGGACGACAAGATTTTGCACACAAATCCAGCGCGGACCTTTGCCATCCTTAAGGGTTGCGTACATGGGTATGCAGGTTTTCCTATTCGCCGCACTGTAGGAGATTTGGTATAACTCCTCAAACGGCTTTTGGTAACTCACTTGCCGTCTCGTGACTTCAAAGAGCACCTTACCACCACCACGGGGGAGCATGATACAAACAATTTCTCCTTCATCATCAAGAAATTCCTTCTTGAAACGGGGTGAGACTTCTTTTGTCACCGGATCAAGAATAAATGTCTGAAGGCTTTCCCCGGTGGGGTTATCGAACATGAAGCAGTGTGGCTCGAGCGGTTCATTCAGGTGAGCAAAACCCCAGGGACCCCGGCTGAATACCGTCCGGGTGCAGCCGCCAGACAAAACAGAAAAAACAATGAAATAACTCACGATTACCGCAATTTTAGAAATTTTTTTCATGACAAACTCCTTCGGCACCGCTTTTCAGGTGGGCGCCAGCAAAAATGTTAATTTTCGAAGCGAAAATCTTGGCCGGCTGCGCACCACGCGCTACCTGTGGCCTCAAATTTTCAAAGTCCAAGTGGCCGAATTAAATCATAAAAGTATTAAAAAGTCAAGCCACCGCGAAAAAGTGCCAAAATCAGCCATCCACGCCCCCAAATACCCAAATCACAAAAAAAGTGGTATAATCAACTCAATATTCAAAACAAAAACGCCTCAGACTATGGCCCAAAATAATCCCAACTCACGCTTTGACCGGCTGCGTTCTCTCATCAACAGAAAACCAACCCAGGAAATCCCCCTGGAACCACCACGGCAGCCAGCGCCAAATCAATACCCTAACCGCCAACCAACACCGGCCATGCACCGCATGGAGCCGGGTCGTTCCTATCGTCCTGATCAACTGCCACGCCCGCCCGAAGCTCAACCCTCGCGCACCGAACAGCGTCCACCGCAACCGGAGCAATATCGACAACCGGAGCAACGCCAACCAACCGAGCGCCGCGAACAACCCCGTCCACAAGCCCGCCAGCAACAGCGGCAACCCACCGCCGCCCAACCGCCAACTCCTACGGCCCCACCGCCGCCACCCGGTCAAAAATCAGCCACCTACCACCAGGTCGAAACCATTCTTGAAGAAGGCCTCGAGGAAAGTTGGCGCACCATGAACCCACAGGAGCAGCAAATGTTTAAACTCGAAGGCGAAGTCACGACCAGCCTCATTAGTGATCTCATTGCCACAGCCAAAGCCACCGCCGAAGCCGTGCTTGATCTCATCAAAAACTGGCTGAAACTCATTCCGCGGGTCAACACATTTTTCCTGGAGCAGCAGGGAAAAATCAAAACCGATAAAATCATCACCCTGACGCAAACACAAAATAATCAGATCCAGCCACCGCTCTCAACCAAAAACTCCGGCGCATCCGGCCCAGGCCCCGCCGGCGGCCAGGGAATTGAAATAGAAAAAGGCTAACCATGTCATTTACTATAGTTCTCGCCATCATCATCTACCTTGTCAGCGCCGGCATTATTGTGGCGGTGGCTATTACGTTTGTACGCATGTACCTGCACCGCATCACGCGCACGCCCACAGCTTTTCAGATGGTGCCCCTGCTCGTCACACTGCCCAAAGAATCAACCGCCAAAGAAGAACAGGAAAAAGAAATCAAAGACCAGATTGCCATCGCGCAAAGTTTATACGCCGCACTCGGTGGCATGAAAGCACAGAAAGGTTGGCACCATTTTTGGTTTGGTCGCACCGATCACATCAGTTTTGAAATCGTTGCCGGCGGACCCGAACACCTGATTTCTTTTTACGTTGTGGCGCCGCGTTATCTCAAAGAATATGTTGAGCAGCAGGTGCATGCCCAGTATGACGAAGCTGACATCGAAGAAGTTGAAGACTATAATATTTTCAATCCCACCAGTACCGTGGTCGGCGCGTACCTCGTGCAAAAACGCAGTTACATTTTTCCCATCCAAACCTACGACAAACTCGAAACTGATCCGCTCAACTCCATCACCAACTCACTCAGCAAACTTCATCCTTCGGAGGGCGCTGCCATTCAGTTTCTGATCCGCTCCGCCCGACCCGAATGGCACAAACTCCCGGCCAAAGTGGCACAAACGATGCAGCAGGGGAAAAAACTCGATGAAGCGCTCAATGAAGTCAACGGTAATCCGCTCTGGAAAATGGCGAAATTCATGGGCAGTACATTCTTTAAAAGATCCAAACGCGAAGAATACGAAGAGCTGCAAATGGATCCCGACAAGCAGCGCGGTTACCAACTTTCACCGGCCGAAGGGGAAGTCATCAAGGCCCTGGAAGAAAAAACATCCCTGGCCGGGTTTAACGTCAACATCCGCATCATTGTTTCGTCCGTCAATGAGCAGGCGGCTACGGCGCGCCTCGGTAACATACTCAATGCTTTCAGTCAGTATGCCGGCTACGAATACGGCAATGCCTTTAAGGCCAAAGTCACGGGCACGAAAGAAAAACCCATTCACGATTTTATCTACCGCCATTTTGATGATCAAAAAACGTTCATTCTCAACACTAAGGAAATGGCTTCGCTGTTTCACATGCCGCTGCCCACGACCGATACGCCCAATATCCGCTGGCTCATGGCGAAGAAAGCGCCGCCGCCGAGCAACATGCCCCAGGACGGTATTCAGCTCGGTGAAGTGGTGTACCGTGGCGTGAAAACACCGGTGCGTATGAAGCGCGAAGACCGCCGCCGTCATGTCTATATGGTCGGCCGCTCCGGTGTCGGTAAATCGGTGCTGCTGCAAAATATGGCCATTCAGGATATCACAAACGGCGAAGGCGTCTGCATTATCGATCCGCACGGCGAACTCATTGAAGATATTTTGCCGCACATTCCCAAAGAGCGCGCTGATGATGTCGTGATTTTTGATCCATCTGATGTCGACCGACCGGTGGGTTTGAATATGCTCGAATACACGACGCCTCAGGAAAAGGATTTTGCGGTACAGGAACTGATCGCTATTTTTTACAAACTCTTCGGTGAAGAAATGATCGGCCCGATGTTTGAACACTACATGCGTAACGCGATGCTGGCGTTGATGGAAGACAAAGAATCCGGCGCCACGATCGTTGAAATACCGCGTATGTTTACCGATCAAAAATTCCGTAAGCAGAAACTGGCCAAGGTGAAAAATCCCGTCGTGAAAAATTTCTGGGAGCAGGAATATGAACAATCGCAAAAAGGTTCCCAGGCCGCCGACATGCTCAGCTATGTCATCAGCAAAATCGGACGTTTTCTGTCCAACGACATGATGCGGAATATTGTCGGTCAAACCAGCTCCGGTTTTGATTTTCACAACATCATGAATGATCAAAAAATATTCCTGGTCAATTTGTCGAAAGGCAAAGTTGGTGAAGTCAACAGCGCCCTGCTCGGTTTGATCCTGGTTTCCAAAATACAGATGGCGGCTTTGTCACGGGCCAGTCTGGCCAAAGAAAAGCGTAAAGATTTCTATCTCTACATCGACGAATTCCAAAACTATGCCACCGACAGCATTGCCATTATTCTTTCCGAAGCGCGTAAATATCTGCTCAACCTGACGCTGGCGCACCAATACATCGGTCAACTCATTAACAAGGGTGATGCCAAAATCCGTGACGCCGTCTTTGGCAACGCCGGCACTATCGTCGCTTTTCGCGTGGGTGTCGAAGATGCGGAAATGTTGGCCAAGGAATTTGCACCGGTGTTTAATGAAAATGATGTCATTAACGTTGATAAATTTACGGCCAATGTGAAACTGCTGATAGATAATACGGCATCCCGCCCCTTTAACATGAAAACGATTATGCCGACGAGTGGCGATCCGACGATTACGGCAAAACTCAAGCAGTTGTCACGTTTGAAATATGGTCGCGATCGGCAGATTGTGGAAAGCGAAGTGCTGGAACGCAGCCAATTGGGGAATCTGCGGGGGAATACGGCGAAAGACGCTCCCGATACGCTGATGTAGGGCCAGGCCTGCGCCCTGGGTGCCTCAGGCGCGCCCAGGCGCCCTTTCCTTGCATTTTAGCCAAAGGAATGGTATACTCCGTTCAATGAGTCGACTCCAAAAACAAAAATAACAAAAAACTATGACGAACGACGATAATAAAGAGCAACTTGCCCAATTACAGCAAGTTTTAGAAGATACCCAGGCTTATATTCTGCAGGCGCAACAAATTTTGCGTGATCTTGGCGTTCGTGATGCCAGTAAAGACGGTCACGTCAGCAAAGCCCGTAGTGTCGGCCAACTCGGTGTTGATGAGCAAAATACCGTTATTGAAGGCGTTTTTGACGGTCAACACATGATCGGGCCCGACGGCAAACAGTATGCGGTGCCCGCCAACTATGCCAGTAAATCAAAACTCGTTGAAGGTGATATCCTCAAACTGACGATTACAGCCGACGGGTCATTTTTATACAAGCAAATTGGCCCGGTCGAGCGTAAACGGTTGCTGGGCGTGCTCGTGAAAGACGAAGAGAAGAATGATTACCGGGTTTTGGCCGAAGGGCGCAGTTACCGGGTGTTATTGGCCAGTGTCACGTATTTTAAAGGCGAGGGTGGCGATGAGGCGGTGATTTTGGTGCCCAAAGATGCTGACAGTAAATGGGCGGCCGTGGAAAACATCGTCAAGAATTTTTCCAAATCAAAACAGGATCAGGCCGTGCAAATGAGCGAAGGCGCGGTGCCGGCAGCTGGTACAGCCCCGGTTATGGGCGCAGCGGCGCAGCCGGAGATGCTCAAGGATGGCAGTGAAGCCGAGCTGACCGATGGCAGCGACGGTATGTTAAAAGGGGGCAAGACCAAGGCTGGAGACGATGAAGAAGTTTTACCGCCGGAGCAGCAGGGGACGCCACTCGAAGATTTGGAATTATAATCAGGCGACGGGTTATCGTTGAATATTTTACAACCGGTTCGTCAAAGGCCGGTTTTTTTGTTATAGTGGGATTTCACTCAGTATTAAACCCGGGATAATTATGTCGACGAAAAATATTGCCCTGATTATGGGCAGTTTTCACAAACAGGAAATGGAAATAATGCACGCGGAAGCCCTGGTAGTGGCCAAAGACGTTGGTCTCCACATTGCCGAAGAAATCTGGGTGCCGGGTTCTTTGGAAAAACCTTTGGCTCTCAAGAAAGCCTTGCAAAAAGACAACATCGTCGGCGCCGTTGTCCTTGGTATTATTGAACGCGGTGAAACGGCTCATGGTCTCGTGATGGGCCAGGCCGTAACCCAGGCGATTATTCAGCTGCAGCTGGAGTTCATGAAGCCGGTGGGCATGGGCATTCTCGGTCCGAATATCGAGCCACAGCAAATCCCACCACGCCTCAAGCCCTATGCCGCCGCTGCTGTGCGCGCCGCTGCTGTTATGCTGACATAGGAGCTTACGCGTTTGGCGTTTGTCACTGGGCAAAACTTTCGTTACAATAAGCACACATAATTCGCTTAAAAAACATGACCACCACGAGTCTCTATCAAAAATACCGTCCCCAAACCTGGAACGATGTTTCCGGACAAAATCATATCAAGATAACGCTGCAAAACGAAATTGATCACAACAAAATCACGCATGCCTATGTGTTCACCGGTCCACGTGGCGTCGGCAAAACCACCACCGCCCGGCTGCTGGCCAAAGCCATAAACTGCCAAAACCGCCAACCCAAAGGCGAGCCGTGTAACACCTGCGCTGCCTGCACAGCTATTACTGCCGGCAGTGCGCTGGATGTCATTGAAATCGACGCGGCTTCACACACCGGCGTTGATAATGTCCGGGAAAATATCATTGAAAATGCCCGCGTTGCGCCAACGGCACTGCCGAACAAAGTTTTTATCATCGACGAAGTGCACATGCTGTCGGCTTCGGCTTTTAATGCGCTGTTGAAGACTTTGGAA
The DNA here is from genome assembly GCA_001818775.1 of Candidatus Kerfeldbacteria bacterium RIFCSPHIGHO2_12_FULL_48_17. Classification (GTDB taxonomy): domain Bacteria; phylum Patescibacteriota; class Patescibacteriia; order HO2-48-17; family HO2-48-17; genus 2-12-FULL-48-17. The sequence goes on along the minus strand of MHKD01000002.1, from coordinate 32,893 downwards.
GAGCCACCGAAAAATACCTTTTTTATTTTAGCCACCACCGAAATTCATAAAGTTCCGGAAACGATTATTTCGCGCTGTCAGCGTTTTGATTTTAAGCAGGTGAGTGTGTCCGATTTGGTGAAACTGCTCGAAAAAACCGCCGCCAGTGAAAAAGTTCAGGTGGAAAACGACGTCTTGGAACACATCGCCAAACATGCTGACGGCTGCATTCGCGACGCCCAAAGTCTGCTCGGACAGATTTTGTCTTTGGGGGAAACGCGCATTACGATGGAAGTGGCGGAACTGATTATTCCCCGCTCGAACATAAGCACGCTGATGGCACTTTTCGAAGCTTTACAGCAAAAAAACGCCGCGGCCGGTGTGGCGGTTATTCACGAACTGGTGGAAACGGGTGTGAATATAAGCGAATTCACCAAGGAATTTATTGCCTTTCTCCGGGGCGTCATGCTGTTGAAGGTGGAGGGCACGGGTCAGTACGCATTTTTTGACATACGTCCTGAGCAGCAGCAGAAAATTATCCAACTTGCGCAGGAAAAAAGTCCGGGGGATATTGCACAACTGATGGAAATGTTTGTGAAGCGGTTGCAGATGATAAAGCAGACGGATTTGCAGGAACTCCCGCTGGAGCTGGCTGTTATGGAAATATGCTTTGGAACAGCGATGACTGCAGCACCGGTGGAATCAGGGCGTAAAGATGGGGTCGTAAATCAGATCCGAGGCGGGGTCGCCGATGGAGTAAAGGTAGTAACAAGCGCAACGCCGTCGAAGAAACAACCAAGTATGCAAGAGCATTGGCCGAAGATCGTGCGCGCTATCAAGAAACACAATCACGCTTTGCATCTGACTCTCAAAGTCGCACAGCTGGTTTCCTATGAAGCCGGTGTGTTGACGCTGGGGTTCCGTTATAAATTTTATAAGGATCGTATCAACGAAGCCAAGCACCGGGAAACCGTGGAACAGGTCGTGCTCGAAGTATCCGGTGAAAAGGTAAAGATCGAATGTGAAATCCATGAAAAATTCGAAGGTATCGGTATCGGCGCCGGCGCAGAAGGCGGAAAAAATATCGATAACCTCGTGCCCGTGACCGAAGGCGAGGTAAGTAATGTTTGGGATCTGGCCGTGAATACCTTTGGTGGTGAAATTGTTGCCGAAAAATGAACAGCCAGGATATTGGCTGTTGTAAGGGCTACCTGTATATCTTTTTCGCGCTCCGGACTCCGCCGGGACTACGAAAAAGACACACAGGTAGCCCTTTATAATTAAAACCGCCAGTCATATTGACCAGCGGTTTTTTGTTACTGATACAGCGCGATCCCAGTTATTTAGCGTACACAGCCGCGCCCTTAAAGCCATCGCCACAAATCGTATCCAGCAAAGCAGCGCATACCTGATACGGATCCATGTTGGCGGCTGGCCTACGGTCTTCCAAATAGCCGCGGTTGTTTTGCACCGTTGGCAGGGGAATGCGCACCGAAGCAGCCCGATTGCTCACGCCATAACTGAACGTATGCATACTCGATGTTTCGTGAAGACCCGTCAGGCGCTCTTCATTGTGAGCACCATACACTTCGATATGTTCTTTATGAAATTTGCTCAGTTTTTGACACGCTTCTTCAATAACCTTCATTCCGCCTTCGGCCCGCATGGCTTTGGTGCTGAAATTCGTATGAGCACCGGCGCCGTTCCAATCGCCCTTAACAGGTTTAGGATAGAGCGTGGCGCTGATGTTAAAATCAACACCCATGCGGTACAGCATCCAGCGCGCCAGCCACAGTTGATCACTTACCTCAAGCGCGCCGACCGGGCCAACCTGAAATTCCCACTGCGCCGGCATCACTTCAGCGTTCGTGCCAGCAATCGTGAGTCCGGCTTCCAGGCAGGCTTTGGTATGCGCTTCAATCAGCTGTAAACCAAACACTTCATCACAGCCGACGCCACAATAGTAGCCACCCTGGGGAGCCGGGAAGCCGTTATCAGGCCAGCCCAGAGGTCTGCTGCCCTGAAACAATGTATATTCCTGTTCAATACCAAACCACGGTTCCTGGTCTTGAGTTCTGGCGGCAACCTGACGCAAATAGGCGCGTGTGTTGCTGGCGTGCGGCGTGCCATCGGGATTGAACACCTCGCACAGCACAAGTATATCGTTCCCTCCACGAATCGGATCCGGAATATAAAAAACAGGACGGAGTAAGCGGTCACTGTGTTTGGTTTCGGCTTGCTGCGTGCTGGAGCCATCAAAGCTCCACTCGGGCAGTTCCTGTAAAGCTACGACGGGCTTATCAAGGATTTTTGTTTTGGAACGGAGTTTGGCCGTGGGTTTTTGGCCGTCCACCCAGATATACTCAGCGCGTATTTTGTGCATAGGCGTAACATGGGATTAAGAATAATTATTCATTATAGAGGAGTGAGAGCGGAGTTGGCAAATGAAATGTGGTGTAATGATTGCGGGCGCAAGAATTTGGCTAGGTTATGAGCATAGTCGCGGAAATATTTGACAAAAATACAGCCAAGGAGTATCCCTAAAATTAGCGTGTCTGAAATAAAAACTGACATATTTTTTGAAAGGAGGGTCATCATGACTCTTGGAAAATTACGGTACCTGTTGAGTCTTGTGCCACATCCTCTCTTCCATGGGGAAGCCGGAGGATCAGAAATGTTTTTTCTGGCTCTGCATAGAAAAAATATCTATGCAATAGTGTGGGATGTTTTAGAAAAGAACCCCGAAGCGGCGGTAAAACTGCTGAAAGAACTACCGCTATCTCGAGAAGAAAAAGGCTTAGTAAAAGCCACGCTCTGTACCTTCAGAAAGGAGGGAAAATGATCCAACCAAAAAGGCCAGCCGGCACACTCGTGCCCGCTGACCTTCTTTATTTTATTTCAACGGTCCACCAATCGTAAACACATGCACCACCGGTAATTTATTGTCTCCGCGCAACTGCGAAACAAATATGCGTCGGTTTTTCGTGTCATACGTTACGCCGCCAATAACATGATTCTGATCAGCAAACGGTAACTCAAGTCGCCAGATATCATGGGGTTTGATTTCCCACGGCTGTTTTTCACCATTCTTCACGCTCACAAAATCGCGCGCATCATAGGCCCAGATCTGGTACACATAGGGGTAAGCGTGCGTGCCTTTGTAGGAAACAACCGGATCATTGCATTCCGCGCCGGTACCATAGCACCACGGCCCAATACCCTGTCTGCCGAAGAAGAGAACACTGCGGGTACCTTCCGGCCACACAGCGCCGGCCATGACCGTCGTGCCGTTAAAAAGATTGCTGGTCGTGCCCCAACCGGTGCCAAGCGGATGCGCGAGCGGATAGCCAACCACCTGAGTTGCCGGGACAGGCTTTTCGAGCTTGCCCAAATCCGTCGGATCAAACACCGAAGCGGCCGGACCCGAAGATGTGCGGCCGACAATGGCCAGGCAGCACTGACCGGTCAACGCCGGACCACCCATGAGTTTTTGCCAGACCGGCGGTATCTGTGTCATGAAACCGGATACAAAACCGGCGCCGGCAGTACCAACCTGGTACGGGCCACGGGCATCACGCGGTCGGGAAATATCGAGCGGTGAAATAATATGTGAAAGGATCTGGCTGTTATTGGCATCATAATATTCGTACGCTGTTCCATAGAGGCGGTTTTTATACACGAGTAAGCCGCCAACCTTGGTATGGTAATCACCAGCCTCGGTCACTTTGCCGTCAGAGAAGTCATAAAATTTTTGCAAAAATGTGGCTGTTTTGAGGTCGGTTAAGGATGTGCCATTGACAATCTGCGGAATTTTTATTTCAGCAACCTTCTGATGGTGATCATGGCCAACCATGTACAGGGAATTTTTGTCGGGGTTATAGGCAATGGCTGTGCCACCGTAATTGAAACTCGTTCCATTGATGGTATCGCCAGGTACGCGAAAAGCGCCCTGATATTTCAGGTTGCGGTAACGTATGCGGGGAAGTCTTTCGACGGGTGAAAGCGCTGATTTTTTTGTGTCGGTCGCGGCGGCCAAGGCAGTGGTCTGCGGAACCGTATTAGACGAGGAAGGCGTCGGAAAGCTGACCAGGGCAGCGCCGAGAAGTATAATTATTGTGATAAAAGTATGTGTACGTTTCATGGATTCGATATTAAAAATAGGGGAACTAGGCAAAATTCTTAGGAACATACCATTATACAATAAAGCGATTAGGATGTCAATGCAAGCGGAAAAACGGCGAAAAGAACAGCCACCTGGGGGTGGTTTGGCGACAGTCAGGGAAAATGCTCCGGGACCTGGATTCGAACCAAGATTAGTGGATTCAGAGTCCACTGTCCTACCATTAGACGATCCCGGAATATGAAGAGAACGGCCTTGGGGGCAGGGGTTCTCATATGAGCTACGCTATCACGAAATAGGGAAAATTTCAATGATTTGGTGGAAAAAAGACAGCCTCCCTGTCCGCACGAATGTGGAAAGGGAGGCTTAGGGGGGCTTGTACGAGGTAGGTGTAAAAACAAACAAAGAGGAGAGCTGGGGCACAATCCTATAAAGCCGCCAGGCACGTCCTCAACAGTATAAAAAGTGCAGTCGTTTCAATTGGCTTATCCAGAACGGTTAAGCCTTGATTCCGCATGTCATCAGCTTGTTGGCTGTTGCCGGTCATGTAGATGACAGTTTTTTTGCCGCCAACCCACAGATTTGGGGTCAACGCTTCCACGAGTTGAGGGCCGGTCATTTCTTTCATTTCAACGTCTGTCACGAGAAGTGACAGGCCAGGGTATTGCTGCAAAAAAATAAGGGATGTTTTTGACGAAGTGAAACGCAGGACATTGCAGTTATGTTCTGCGACCTGCCCGGCAACCAGATGAAGAATTATTTCTTCGTCATCGACAATGATGACCAGGGGAAATTGTAAAAGTTCTGAAATCATAGTACCTCCTATCCTGGGAATGCTCATGTGAGGTCCAGGAGTATGTTTCTGTTTTCTCAAAAATTGGTACATTTCTGTGAGCGATTTTTACGGTACAATCGGGTTTCTGTCAAGCGGAGGCACTGAAATTTTGGCAAAAATAAAAAACCCACATTCGCTTGTACAAAAGAAAGAGCGAATGGGGTTTTTTCTCAAGTGTCGCGGTTAGGCGATCTTGAGATGGGTGCCGAGGGCACGGGAAGCGAAAGCGAGAATTTCGCTAATTGGTGCCGGTTTTGTGAAAAAAGGCTTGTCCGTCAGGCTGGGCGGGACAGCCTCGCCTGTAACAATGAGAATTTCGGTAAGTGGAGCTAGGAGCTGTAGCTCCAACAAAAATTCTTCACCACCCATCACGGGCATCCCCATGTCAGTGATGGTGAGGTCTGGTCTGAGGCCATTTTCAATAGCCTCAATAGCTTCCAGACCATTTATTGCTGAAAAAACGCGGCAACCGGCTTTCAAGAACGTTTTTTCCAGCAGTTCACGATTGATTTGCTCATCTTCCACGACGAAGATGACTGGGCGAGGGTTGAGGCCAATCGTTACCTGCAAAACCCCACCATTCTTAAAATTCTGATTTTCGAGGCCTTTCTTGGCCTCAAGAAAATGCTGCATGCGGCACCTCTTTCGAAAAAATGAAAAATGTTTGTTTACTCTCCAGGCCACCTCGGCCAAAAGAAAAAATCAAAGAACATAAATAAAAAGGCATAAAGCCGGCAAAATCTTAGCAGAACCAGCACTTTCTGTCAATCCTCCGCCTTTTGAGCGGAAAAATCGGCAAATATATGAGCTGTGTCCTTAAGGCTACAGGTATTGCTTTTAGGGCAAAGGTTGAGGTCAAGGTTGATATGCCTCGAGTTTTATTACCTAAAGGCTACAGATGGTGCTTTTTTGTAGTCCCGGCGCAGTCCGGAGCACAAAAAAGTACTGTCTGTAGCCTAAAGTGTTGGTTCACTCAGTAAAAAAATGGTATAATCAACCCACACCACAAAACAAAAATATGGCCAACATCCAAAATTTTATCCACTTCCTCAAAAGCATCCAGCTCTGGGAAAACAGCGCCTATGACTATTTCGTGGCGATTTTTCTGTTCCTCATTATCCTCATCGCCCTCAAAATTTTCCAATCCATCATCCTCACGCGCCTCAAAAAAGCCACCAGCCAGACCAGAACCACCCTTGATGATATCGTCATTGATGTCTTCGCCGGTATTCATCCGCCCTTCTACCTCTTCGTCGCGCTCTTTTTCGCTACGCGCCGGTTGCAATTCACCCCCATCATCACCCGGGTCATTGACGTTCTTCTCATCATTGCCGTTGTCTACGAAATCATCCGCGCCACACAGCGCGTCGTCACCTTTGCCGTTGATGCCTACTTCACCAGATCCAAAGGCCGAAAAAAGGGCGACAAACAAACCGCAGCCGTTGCCAAAGTTTTGCGCGTCACGGTCGGTACCATACTCTGGATCGTCGGCGTTCTGGTAATTCTTTCCAATGTCGGCGTCAACGTTACGTCCATCATCGCGAGCCTCGGTATCGGCGGTATCGTCCTGGCCTTCGCCGTGCAGAATATTCTCAGTGACATCCTCAGTTCATTTTCCATTTACATCGACAAGCCATTCGAACTTGGAGACTTTATCACCATCGGCGAAGATTCCGGCACGGTCGAACACATCGGCCTGAAAACCACGCGCATACGATCACTGGCCGGTGAAGAAATCGTCATTCCCAACAGTCAGCTCACGACAGCGCGGCTGCAGAATTACCGCACCCTCAAACGCCGCCGCGTCAGTTTCAAAATCGGTGTGATCTACGAAACGCCTCAGGAAAAGCTCAAAGAAATTCCGGCAATCATGGCCGGGATCATAAAAAAACACAAACACGCCACCTTCGCGCGCACCAAACTGACCAATCTCGCCGATTCAGCCATTCAATTCGAAACCGTTTATCATCTCGACACCGGTGATTACCTCACCTATGTTGACATTCGCGAAAAAATTTACTTCGATACGCTCAAAGAATTTGCCAAGCGCAACATCATCATGGCCTATCCGACTCAACGGTTGTTTATCGAAAAATAAATGTCAGACGGCGTAATGAAAAAAATTCCTGTCCGCAACATTAAGCCTGACGCGACCATAAAAATTCAGGGCGAAGAAATACCGGTGTTGAAAAGCGTGCACGTAGAAAATTTTCTTTTTCTTGATGTTTTGATACATGGGCAGAAAAAAACCGTTCTCAAAGAAAAACCGCTCACGGCCACACAAAAGATAGAAAGGGCGATTGCCGGCAGCGCTCTCTCGGATTGTATCCGCCAGTACGGAAAAATAAAAAAGTTCGCCTGGAACGAAATTACCCTGCAAAACAAAAAAATTATTCCCATGGCGCTGTACATCGAAATACTGAATAAGGCGCTCCGGCAATATGAGGAGACGGGCGTTCACGCGGAATATGAGCCGCCGGTCGAACCCGTATTTGGGGCTTTTCAGCAGCACTACCGGTACAGTTTTTACGAAACGGCGCAAAAGCATCTGCAGGGGTTTCTGCCAAAGGTCGGCTATCTTTACCATCCGGTCAATGACACGCTGACGGAAGTTATGGAAACCGTGGACGTCCGTTTTGAACAGATCGGTGACGCACTGGAGCATTGGGATGAACTTGCGTCGGAAGAGCGGACTGTATTGAAAAAAAATTTGCAGGCATTTATACGGGGCCTGATTGCGCTGGCTGACGAAACGGGGCATATTCTTGATCTGGGCGCGGAAGATGATTCGATTTTACATGCGGCGCGTGTTATCATAAGCAGAGAACTCAGGCCGATAATTTTGTATGTACAGCATCCCTTCATCGTGCCCTGGAAACTGGTAAGCGGGCAAAAGAAAAACCACCTGCCGATATTGGAGCAGAAACCATCCCTGAGGTTACATCCTCAGGTGCAGAAATCTCTGGAAAAAGAACCGGAATGGAAAAACGATATACTGGGCAGACGTTTGCGACAGGCATCGTATTTGGAAGGGTTCCTTGGCAGCCTTACTCAGCTCAAAATCTGGCTTGAACAGGTCTGATATAAAAGCCGTTTATGAAAAAATATATTCTTCTGGCAGTCGGAATGGCGATTTTTTTTGGCGGTTGTGGAGCGGGTGCAAACAACACTACCGTAAACAACAACACTCCGGCCGGCGCCAATACGGACAATGGTTATGTCTATCCAGGTGATGTCTATCCCGAACAGGTAAGCATCGTTGAAATCGGAGAAAACGGTCACCTGTACGCCGCGGTGAATGAAATCAATAAATACGCCTACCCGGCCGCAATCAGTAAATATAATCTCAATCCCAATCCGGCGATCTCCGACAACTACGACTTTTTGGGCGTGCTCACATCAACCGACTCGGGAAAAACCTGGACAAAAGTATTCACCTTTCAGTCAGATCTTGATCACAAAAAACTTTACGATATAGTGACATGCATCGAAAGCGACCGGCAGGTGGTGTACCAGTACTTTCAGGGCCTGCGTTCCTACAGCGCGGCCGATAATGCCGGATCAATGCATATCTATGTCTCGCAAGACAGCGGCAACACCTGGACCGACCAGGGGGTGTTCGCCCTCAAGCCGGGTAATCAACTGGAAATCATCTCGGTGAGTAACAGGGACCAGACAGAGGCGGAACCCATACCTTTCAGTTCACTGCAAAACATGCAGACGGAAAAAGGCAACTGTGGGCATGTATTTTTTGACGCCAAAGACGGGAAAGACAGTATCAGCAGCAATGATTACGGCCAAACCTGGACACGCGCGCTGCGGTAAAACGGAAGCCAAGCTGGCGTGCCCGCCTGCATGTTCCGTTGGCAGGATTTGACAGGGGATGAAAAGTTTTCCACAGACGTGTCGCGCAGCCGCAGAAAAAGTGGTATAATAGTATACATAAGTTCGACTATTATTAACGTACGTCTCTATGAAGAATTATAAACGCATCTTTACGCGAAACTTCCTCGGCGTGTTCGGGGCGGTTTTGGGTATAGGATTGGGAGCCGCGACCGTCGTCTATGCGGCCACCTTTGACGGTTCCGAAGCATTGGGCGCCGGCGCGCTCGACAATATTGTCTTTAATAACGACACCACGTTTGAAGGTGTAACGAATGTCTTTAAAAATGGCATCACCATCGGCCAGCAGGGAACCGGCGGTGTGACATTTTTTAATGGTACCATCGTAAACTCGACTGTGAATGACGACGGCAGCAGCATCCCCGTAACATTCGGCGATGATGTCCGTGTTGATGGGGCCATTTCACGCGGCGACGGCAGCGATGATGAGGAATTGCCGGTAAAGTTCGGCGATGACGTACTCGTGCAGGGAGCAGCGACCGTGGAAGGGGCGACAACCGTGGAAGGTGCTTTGACGGTACAGGGCGCAGCCACACTTGAAGATTCACTGACGGTACAGGGTGATCTCACCGTGGCAGATGGCAACACCCTCACCCTTGGTACCGGCACCGTCTCCGGAACGGCGATTGCTGATGTGGCAAGAACAATCAATTTTCCGCTGTCAGCTTTCACCAATACCAATGCGGCAAATTTTGGTCCCATTACAATAGCGAGCGCTTCAACAGAGCCAGCATTTGTGGTCAACGCGGGTGGTCAGCCCATGGTTCGCTGGACCAGTGCTGACACCGACACCATCGGTTCCCAGTTTCAGGTTCCGAGTGACTATGTTTCCGGTGGTGTGTTCAAACTGGCTTTTGTGGTCAACGGCGCTACCGGCGATAATGACGTCAGCTTTGCTGTCGCTACCGGTTCCAATGGTGATGCCCTCAGTGGCGCCACCTTTACCGCAGTCACTGGTGGCACCAATTTCGATGTCGGACTGACCAACGGAGACATTGCTGTATTGGAACTGACACCAGCCGCACTTACGGTGGATGATTATGTGACCTTCCGAGCAGCCCGAACCAGCGGCACTGATTCGGTTGATCTGCTTTCGGTTGTGTTTGAATATACCGCGGCGCAATAGCAGAGCGCAATCAACACAGTAGCGGCCATTTTCAAAGCAAAAACCCCGCACAGAAAGCGGGGTTTTGGTTTATCCTCCACCATGCACCGATTCCAGTACCTCTAAAATCGGCTTCATCCGCGCTGAGCGCAGCTCATCCGGTGTTATATTCTTGGCCGCACGCAACGCATTGATCGGTTTGGAATCATCCCGGTTTTGGTATGTGCGCGGATAATGCCTCTCCAAAGCGCCTTCAGGCAGTACATAAATGCGTTGCTTTTTCAATAGCGCCAGTTTCTCGGGGAAGGGCATGCCTTTGGCGCTGCCAATGGCTTCATCAATCACATCAACATATCCCTGCAAAGAATCCCGGTCAGTCATGATGGTGTAGGGTATCGTGAAATAACGCAAGACATCGCGGTAAATTTTGAAATTCGTATTACTGTGCACCGCCAGCACCAGAACTTCTTTTTTGCCGATGTAAAATCTGTCCAAAAGTCCGCGAATCAAAATTTCGTCAGCTTCACCCTCAACCAAAATCACGTGATCGGCAAATAGCATTTCATTGCTTTCCAGATTCAGTTCCTGCGATAAACGCTGAATATCAATTCTCTTGTGCATTTCCAGCACCGGAAAAACCTGGGTCTGCAGCCGGTCATTTTTCACGACGCGGTGCAACTGATCAAAGTCATCGGGCGTAATGAACAAAGGCGAATGGGTGGATATGATGATGTGTTTGCGCGTATCAAAAGATTTTATGATTTTCAAAAGCTTTTTTTGTAGACCGATATGGAGATGATTTTCCGGCTCATCAATAATGACGAAAGAATAACGGGGATGAAACAGAAACACCAAGACCACCATCAGCTGCAAATACCCCGAGCCCAGATTGGCCACGGTTCGCACCTCATCGCCCTCGTGAATCTCCGCGCCGAAATTAAGAGCCGAAGATTCCCTGAGCTTGGCGATATTATCAAAGAGTTTTTCATTGGGCCGGTACGTAATCTGCGGAAACATGTCATGTAAAGCAGCCAAAAACGCCGCATACATTTCCGGATATTGCGTATACAGCTCCTGATAGGCACTCTGAGCGAAAAAAATTGTGATATCGCCGGATTGAATTTGCGCATCAACATCGCGCCGATGCTCCAAGAGCAATTTGGAAGTGTTGATGTGAACCGTATGGTGCATCAAGAAATTCCTGCCCCTGGCTGCATCAATCTCAGCCCCATTCACAAAATATGATTTTTTTTGTCCAGGCGACATCACACAGCGAAAAAGCGTTTTCTTTTGTCCAATGCCGCATGCTTTGCAGTCCTGCGACTCAAGGGCAAACTGCGCCTCTATGTGGGCGTTCTCAACATCAAAAAGCGCCGCCGGAACCGGGGAAGTGCGCAAAAAAAGCATCGCCGCATCCAAAATATTGCTCTTGCCGCTGTTGTTTTTGCCGATAAAAACATCCAACCGGTGAAAGTCGGTAAGAGAAAGGGAAGCTATGCTTTTGAAATTTTCGATGGTGAGAGATGTGAGACGCATACAATACTCCTCGTCAATGATGAAAAATTATGGTACGTTAGGACTTACGCGTTTGGCGCATTTCCGCGTTAGCGCTGCGGGGCTTGCTCGACGTACCTTTCAGTACGTCTGCGTCACCCCACAAACGCGTGCTCGTCGCTCCGCTCCTGCGCACCTCGTTTGCGGGGGCCCCGACTTCACTCCTCGCGCTTGCCTTGAACTGCGCGCAAACGCGAAAGTCCGAATATTTTTTGAAAATATGCCAAAAAAACGCTACAAAATTGAATATGATCCCCAAGCCTGTATAGGTGCCGGTCCCTGCGCCGCGGTCAGTCCAGAGCAGTGGTACCTTGATGAGCAGCGGAAAGCGCATGCGAAAGGCGGGATCAAGAACAAAGCTACCGGTCATGAGATTCTGGAATGTGACGAGGCCGAACTCGATGAACACATGAACGCGGCCGTAAGTTGTCCGGTACAGGTGATCAAGATATTTGATCAGGAAACGGGTAAGCAGCTGGTGTAAAATTGGGCGCTCGGGCACCATGGGCACGGCGGTTTACTGCGCAGTCTTTATTGTACCGCGCTTAGAGCCTGTCGACAATCTCCATATTCTGCTGCAAAATTGAAATTTCGGCTGCAAGAAATTCAGATTTCGTCAGCATAGTAGTCACTATTCCTCCTCAATCTTCATTTCTTTCGCTCGAAATTTCAATTTTTCGCGACGAAAGAGAGATTGTCGACAGGCTCTTAAGCTGTTCGGCAAAATCAGCCATGCGGCGCATCTGCCAGTGGTTGGGTTGGGCCTGCGGGCGGTGTTTTTGTATATACTGCAAAGCTGCATCAGCCGACATCTTCCGTGAATACACATACCAGGCCATGGCAATGCAGACAGAGCGTCCTTTGCCAAGGGCGCAGTGTATGAGAACTTTCTCACCGCGCTTAATGCGCTCATTCATCCAGGTGACGGCTGTGTGCAGTTGAGCGATGGTTGGCGAGGTGCGATCCATAATGCGCAAAAACAAAAAATTATTTTCCTTTTTGTATGCGCGCCAATCATACCTCGGTATTTCCGGAGCCGAATGGATAATGGCGGTGATACCCTGGCGCTGGAGATACGGCAAATCGCCGAAGTATTCGAGCGGTGCGCCACCGACCCAGACATGATCATCGATCCTGTCAAACCAGTGATACTTACCGCGCCATCTTCTGAAAAAACGCAGCACGGACAACGCCACAAAGGTGAGAGCTTTGTATACCGGGAGGATGAGGAAAAGCAGGGCATAAAGTATGCGCATGGACATGCAGGATGAGAGGGACGCAAATAATGCGAATTCCTCACCAGTATAGCACATATTTGCTCAGCGACGGGAAAAATGCGATAATACGCTTATAAAATGTACCATTAATTTTTTATTGAATTTGTATGAAAAATATGTCCAATCAACGCGGCTCAACCGCGCTCATGGTCATCATTATCGTCCTCCTTCTGATCATAATTGGGGGTGGCGCCTATTACCTGTTTATGAAAAAAGATACGACCTCAGATGCGTCGAAAACAAGTGCAACTCCTTCAGAAACCACCACTTCGGAAGAAACAACCGGTAATACCAACACCAACACCGTCAGCAACCAAAAATCCGCGCAGCTTATCAATGTTCTGGACGGTCAGGGCACCGGTACGGCTGTGCATAAAACCGTCAACGGTAAATACGTACTTACCATCACCACACAGAATTTGCCGAAATCGGAAAGTGGCAAACAGTATGTTGGTTGGATCGAAAAGAAAATTCCTTTCAGTCAGATCAAAGTCGGCGCGCTTGATAAAGAAAAAGACGGTGTCTTCGCCGTTGAATTTACATCAGACACTGACTACAGTCTGTGGCGCTTTGTGTATGTGACGATCGAGAACGAAAAGGATAGTGTCACGGCACCAACTGGCCCCAAAGTTCTTGACGGTAACTGGTTGTAAGATGGATGAGTTGCCGAAAAAAATATCTCGCATAGAAATCAACCGAGAAACCTGTATCAGCGTGGCTTCGTGTGTGGAAATTGCGCCGGAAAATTTTGAACTTGATGATGACGGCAAAGCGCGCGCCATCACCAAAGACGGGGATATTGCGGGTATCATGCAGGCAGCGAAATCGTGCCCCGTAGACGCGATCAAAGTGTTTGACGAAAAGGGCCGACAGGTTTGGCCACCTTTAGCGTAAAACATGCCCGGAAAAAGCATTGCCATTGTCGGTGCCAGTGGGGTGGGGAAGAGCTACCTGGCCTTAAAATTGCACGAGTTGGTTGGGGGGAAAACCTATGTTTTGCCGGGCAAGGCGTTTCCGGGTAAAGCATTTCTTGAGCCGGAATGGCACGAACTGCCGGAATATGTGCAGCATGCATTCAGCACGCAGACCAATTTACTCGAAGCGCACCGGTGGTTTCGCAATCAGGCGGTGGCGCAAATGATGGAAGCGGAAAACATCAAAAAATCAGGCAGTCTGGCCATACTCGATACATTTTTACAGACCAATATTTTCTTTGCTCAGGTTTTCCTCAAAGGGGAAGAGAAAAAAACCATGCTGCGGATTTTACGAAAAGATCTCAAACGATTGGCCTGGCCGGATGCGATTATATACCTGAAGGCGGAAAAAAATTTCGCAGAAGAAAAACGCCGGCAGCGCGGAGACAGGCACGAAGTCAGTGAGGCAAATAAAAAAGGGAACGCGAGGGTTGCGAAAAAAATCGGCGCATTTTTTTCCACACGAACCGATGTCGTGACCATCGACCGTACTGATCTCGACTTTGATGATTCTAAGACTCTCATGAATATAGCCAAAAAAATTAATCTTTTCTCCTAGACTCTATGGAAACAAAAACCGTCGTGCTGGTCATAGCACCTCAAGAATTCCGTGACGAAGAATTTATCGAAACCAGGAAGGTTCTTGAAGAAGCCGGTTTCCGCGTACAGGTAGCCAGCAAAACAAAAGATACGGCCATCGGAAAGCACGGCACCGAAGTCGTACCCGACATAACCCTGGCCGATATCAACACCGAAACAACCGATGCTTTGGTGTTTATCGGCGGTCGGGGGTGTTCGGTCTATTATCAGGATCCGCGTGCCCTTGGTTTGGCAAAAATAATGCACAACGCCGGTAAAGTGGTGGCGGCCATTTGCGCCGCTCCGGTCATACTCGCCAACGCCGGCATTTTGCAGGGGGGAATGGCGACCTGCGATGTTTCCGTGGCCAACGAAATGAAAAAGAAGGGCACCGTTTGCACGGGTAAGCCGGTGGAAGTGGACGATCGGGTGATTACCGGCCAAAATGTTGACGCCGCCAAAAGTTTTGGCCAGGCCATTGCTGACAGATTGAGAAAATAAGCATGCTACTTATTGTTCAGACGGCGGTGCCAAACCGCATTCAACTGGCACTTGGGGAGAAAAGCATCAGCGCGACACTTGACGAAGAAGTCGGATTTCATCAATCCGAAGTTTTGTTGAAGCTCACAGAAAAATTTTTGCGGCAGGCACGGTGTACATGGCAAGACGTCCGCGGCATTATCGTGGCTCTGGGGCCTGGCGGTTCGTTTACGGCGCTCCGCCTCGGCGTCGTCATGGCCAACACCCTGGCCTGGAGCCTGAAAATACCCAATGTCGGCGTGACGGGAGAAAAGAAAACACTCCAGCAGCTGTGGGAAGCGGGAAGAAAGCACCTGGAAGCCAGTTCACGGCCGGTTATACTCCAACCCCATTACGGCCAGCCGCCATCCATTACCAAACCCAAGAAAAAATAGTTTCGAAAATCAGGAAAGCAGCCCAAAGAATAACCCGACAACCAACCACCCTGACCCGGCACACCGCCGGTTTTTTCATAGCCAAGATATTGACCGGCCTGTGGAAAAATGGGGTGAAAATGACTTGACGTGGGTAGGTAAGTGGTATAAAATGGATATAGGTGGAGGAAAATGGGGAACTAACCAGGGACTGGCAAACACCTGCCAAAGTACAACCACGTATGTTTATAGGCGAATACGCCCACAATATAGATGAAAAGGGCAGACTCGCCGTTCCGGCGAAATTTCGCGCCGAACTCAAAAAGGGCGCCGTGGTGACCAGGGGTTTGGACAACTGTTTATTTCTCTACACCCAGGGCGAATGGAAAAAACTGGCCGGGAAACTGGCTGCTCTACCCATTTCTCAGGCCAAAAGCCGCGCCTTTGCCCGGCTCATGCTGGCTGGTGCCATGGACGTGGATGTTGATAAGCAGGGCAGGGTGATTGTTCCCGAGTATCTGCGCACGTATGCGGGTGTGCACAAGAAAGTGGTTATTACCGGTCTTTACAACCGATTGGAAATCTGGGATGAAACCAAGTGGAATACCTATAAAGCCATCACCGAAAAAGACAGCACCGAGATTGCCGAAACCCTGGGTGAGCTGGGCGTATAGTTGGCGAGCATGAACAGTTACCACCACCAAACAGTGCTTTTACCGGAGGCTTTAGACGGTCTGGCCATCCAACCCAACGATCACGTCATTGACGGTACGTTGGGCGGAGGCGGACACACCGAAGCGATCCTGGAAAAAAACGCACCGAACGGCAAAGTGCTGGCTATAGACCTTGATGCTGACGCCCTCGAAGCGGCGCAGGACAGATTACAAAAACAAAAGCAGCGAGTTGTCTTCAAACGGGGCAATTTCGCCGATATAAAAAAAATATACTATGAATTTACAACAGAACTTTTTCAAATCAGCGCTATTTTACTTGACCTTGGGGTATCTGCATTTCAACTCAAAAAAGCGGAAAAGGGCTTTTCATTTCTTACGCCGGGGCCGCTGGATATGAGACTCGGGGGTTCGGGGAATAACGATACGCTGACAGCCGAGGAGATTGTCAATCATTGGTCTGAAAGGGAAATCGCCAAGATATTGCGTGAATATGGTGAAGAAAGATTTGCCGGCAGAATCGCAGCCGAAATCATGCGCCGCCGTCGAGCCAAAAAATTCACCACCACCACGGAACTTGCCGAAGCCATAAAGTGGGCCTACCCGGCGCAAGCCAAGCATACATCCAAAATTCACCCGGCAACCAAAAGTTTTCAGGCCATCCGCATCGCCGTCAACGATGAACTCGGCAACCTTAAAAAATTTTTACCGCAAGCGCTCGACATACTCAAACCTGGTGGTCGGCTAGCAGTCATTTCTTTCCATTCGCTGGAAGACAGAATCGTCAAAAACTTCTTCCGCGATGAAAGCAGAGACTGCTTGTGCCCGCCAGAGATCCCCGCTTGTCAGTGTGGCCACACGGCTCGTCTGCGGAGGGTGACGAAATCACCGATTACACCCTCCGCGGCTGAGCAGGATAAAAACAGAGCTTCACGAAGTGCCAAACTTCGGGTGGCCGAAAAAATATAAACATATGATCAAAATATCCGTAAAAAGACTCATCTTCAAACTGCAAAAGTATTTTGCGTTGAGCAAAATCCTGCACATAATCAGGGGGCCAAAGCAGGGAATTTTGGTTCGCCTTATGATTTTGGTGCTTTTGGCGGGAGTGGGTGTGACCTATTTGGGACTGATCAATAACACCGCTTCCCGGGGTTTTGATGTGAAAGCTCTGGAGCAGCGGGTGAATGGCCTCAAGCTGGAGAATAAAAACAAAGAACTGGAAACAGCGGAACTGTCATCACTCGAGCATATCCAGGAAAAAGTTTCGGGTTTCGGTATGGTGCCGACCGATCATACGGAATATGCGACCCAGGACTCCAACTTGGTGCTGAGTAATTAAACATCACATGAAGCACGCCGTCAGCTTCCGGTCCAGGAAAGGCCAGCCGACGCGGCCATCTGCCGGAAAAAAGTGGAATCTTAATAACATCAATCGTCTTGCCACCCTGCAGGGTGTTTTTTTCATTGGCTTTGCCGCCATCATTTTACGGCTCTTCACGGTAATGATTCTCCAGCACGATGAATACAAAGTCCTGGCCAAGGGACAGCATGAAATCGACCAGATACTGGAACCGGATCGTGGGCTGATCAGGATAGAAGACCCGCACAGCCGGGAAGGTACCTACATTATTGCCGACAATCAGGAACGCGATCTTGTCTACGCCGTGCCCAAACAGATCAAAGATCCCAAGGCGGCCACGGAAAAATTAGCGCCGCTTCTTGCCATGGATCCGGCGCAACTTTTTGCCAAACTCAGCCAACCGGAAAGTCAGTATAAGCCGCTGCTGCACAAAGCCAGCGAAGCTCAGGTCAACGCCATCAAAGCGCTCAATATAGAAGGTATTGCCTACACCAAAGAAAGCTGGCGTTTTTATCCGGAGAAAAGTATCACCAGTCATCTGACCGGGTTTGTCGGCTTTGATGAAAATGATGCCAAGATCGGACAGTATGGCATTGAGCAGTATTTTAATGAGGAATTGGGCGGCAAACCGGGTTGGTTGCAGACCGAGCGCGACGGCGCCGGTCGCTGGATTACGGTTGGTGAACGCCTCATCGAACCGGCGCAGGATGGCTATGATATCGTTCTCACGATTGATAAAAATATTCAATTTTCCGCCTGCAATACCCTGAAGGAAGCCGTGGATAAACACGGCGCCAAAAAAGGTACGGTCATGGTCATGGATCCGCACACCGGGGCCATCAAAGCCATGTGCAATTATCCTGATTTTGATGCCAACAATTACCAGGAAGCCGAAGATTTGGAACATTACATAAATTCGGCGGTTTCCGAAGAATGGGAACCCGGTTCGGTGTTCAAAACATTTACCCTCGGCGCAGCGCTCGATCAGGGAAAAATCAGTCCGAGTACCGTATACCATGACAGCGGCTGCATCCGCGTCGCGAACTATCCGGCACCCATTTGCAATTCCGACAGAAAAACACAAAACCGCGACGTGGATATGAATTTTGTTATGGCAGAATCGCTGAACACAGGTTCGATTTACGCGCAACAGCAAATCGGCAACGAAACCTGGTATAATTACCTCAAGAATTGGGGATTTGGTGAACCAACCGGCATTGAAATGGCCGGAGAAAACCGGGGCAGCATTGCCAATATTGGCGAACTCAAGGACATTTACGCCGCCACTTCCACCTTCGGGCAGGGGCTGCAGGTCACGCCGATCCAACTCCTCACGGCATTTGCTTCGGTTGCCAACGGCGGAGCGCTGATGAAACCGTACATTGTTGACAAGATCGTTCTTGATAACGGATATGAAGTCAAAACCGAGCCGGAAAAAGTACGTCAGGTCATCAGCGCGCAAACCGCGAAAACCTTGTCCGCAATGCTCGTGAACGTGGTGGAAAACGGACATGCCAAGCGAGCGGGATTGCCGGGATACTTTATCGCCGGCAAAACCGGCACGGCGCAAATCGCCAGAACGGACGGCCGCGGTTATGACAGCAATAAACACAACGATGTCTTTGTCGGATTCGGTCCGGCGTCTTCTGATCCCCAATTCATCATGCTCACAAAAATCAATGAACCGAAAGATGTTTCCTGGGCTGAAGGTTCAGCCGTGCCGCTGTTTGGTAAAATAGCCGACTGGCTGGTAGACTATATGGAAATTCCGCCTGATCGCCCCACCGATCAATAAAAGAACTCACGTGCCAAACGCGTAAGTCCTGAATAATTACATACTTTTATGAAAACCATTGTCAAAGGCCTGCTCGGTTTTTTCTCCCGACGCATTCTTCATAAATACCGACCGGAAATTGTTGCGGTCACCGGCAGTGTCGGCAAGACCCTGGCCCGTGAAGCTATATACGCCGTTCTCAAAGATGAGCTTTCGGTACGCCAGAGTTATAAAAATATGAATACGGAAATCGGCGTGCCGCTGGTCATTATTGGTTTTCCCAAGTTCCCGGGAAAAAGCATCGCCGCCTGGCTGGCCGTATTCACCCAGGCTTTGGCGCTCCTCATCAGCAGGCACAACTATCCCAAAGTTCTGATTTTGGAAATGGCCCTTGATCACCCCGGTGATATCGAATACCTGACGCGTTTGGCACCACCTAAAATCGGCGTTGTGACGGCTATCGGCAGTAAATATCCGGTGCACGTCGAATTTTTCAAAAATGCCGATGAGCTCGTGGACGAAAAAATGCTGGTAATGACGCGCGTACCCAAAAACGGTTTTGCGATTATCAATCGCGACGATGCCTTTATTTGGAAACGGCGCGCACGGGTGACGGCGCAAACGTTGAGTTTCGGGGTATCGGAAAAGGCTGATCTGATCGCGCGCAATATTCGCATCGCCCAGCATTTGGATCCGGCCAACAAAAAACTCGGTTTGTATTTTAAACTCGAACACCAGGGCGCCAACGTTCCGATATTTTTGCCGGGAATTTTGGGCGAGCATCAGGCCAATGCGGCGCTGGTGGCCGCGGCGGTGGGGCGGGCGTATGATATTAATCTGGTCACGATTGCTGAGCGCCTGAAAAATATTCGACCGATACCGGGTCGCATGCATTTGCTCAAAGGCATTAAGGACACGCTGATTATTGATGATACGTACAACGCTTCACCGGCAGCCACGCAGGCAGCGTTGCGCACGCTCGGCGCTATCGACAGTCAGGGTCGCAAGATAGCGGTGCTGGCCGACATGGCTGAACTCGGTCCGCAAACCGAGGCGGCTCATGCTTTGATTGGTAAAGAAGTTGCGGCACAGGGGGTGGATATGCTGATAACGGTCGGCGAAAAAGCCAAGATGATCGCTGATGCCGCTGTGCGTGCAGGAGCCGCGCCGGAGAATATTTTTTCCTTTGCGCGCGCCGAAGAAGCCGGCAAGTTTGTGCAGGAGAGAATGATACCAAAAGATATTTTGCTGGTAAAGGGTTCGCAGTCCATGCGCATGGAACGGGTGGTGAAGGAAATCATGGCTGAACCGCTGCGGGCCGAGGAGCTGTTGGTCAGGCAGTCAAAGGAATGGCTGCGGACGCCGTAGCTTCGGCCGCGTCGCCGGCGTTAGGCACACGTTGTACACAGACGGCTGTTGTCAACGCTTCTCAACATTTCGTAAATATGCTATAGTGTGACTATGGGCGTTTCTCATCAAAAGATGGAAGCGTTTTTATTTATCGGAAAAATATTTGCCTAACTTGGGGGAATTTGCTAAAAGGGGAGTGGGGGGACTACTTTACACACATATGACACTATCACAGAAAAAAATTGGACTCCTGCTCGTCGGCTCACCGGTTACGCGGCCTGATGAGCACGTCAGTGAGGAACAACTCGGCGAGTGGTTCCAATCACTCACCGGCGTTGATGTACTTGCCAGCGTGCATCCACAAATTATCAACACCCTTCCAGGCGTTGAACTGAGTTTCCAGCAGTGGCAGCAGGTGGCGCGCGTGGTTGCCAGCGCGTATCAGGGCATGGATGGTTTTGTGGTGGTGCATGCTCCCGATAATCTCATCCGCGGCATGCAACTCATTGCGCTCATGCTCGGTAATGTCGCCAAGCCGGTGGTCTTTACGACGGCGCCGCTCAATAATGAAGAAGAGCAAAAAGCGCTACAAACCTTCCGCGCCTTCGGTGGACTCTTCGGCGGGTATTTTAATCTTGGACTCGAAGCCAATATCGTCAACGCCATTCAGTTTGCCACCATTGCATCGCGCGGGTTTTCTTTTGTTTTCGGCAATACCGCTTTCCCATCGTTACTGACGCACCAGGTCGCGGGCGGGGAAGCGCAGATTTTTGATACCATCGGCAAAGAATATTCAGGGATAGTCGATCTGGGTATAAGCACGAGCATTATAAAACCGGCAGCAGAAAAAACGGCGCCTGATCTGAAAACCGAGCTGGAAACCAATATTGAAGTGCTTGACGTGGTGGATATTACGGCGGCTTTGGCGCGCTGGAAGACGACGCGATTTCCCAAAGGCGTGATCGTAAAACTTGAAAACAGCGGTAATCTTTCTGATGCGATTAAGCAACGGCTGCGCACGGTGGCGGCCAGCGGTGCGGTAGTGCTGGTGTTTCATGCTGCTGGCTTGGTGGGTGCGACGCAGGGTGTGGCGGCGAGTGCCGTGCCGGCTGCGACGGCGGGCACGGCGGTGGAGCATGCAGGCGAACCATGGTTGTATGTCAGTCGCTTGCCACTGGAAACGGTCCAGGCCAAATTCATGTGGGCGCTGGGGCAGGGCGGTGACATAGGCGCGGTGCGGCGGCGCATGACCGATAACCGCAGCGGCGAATTAAAGGAAGGGGCATGAAGGTATTTTTGCAAACCCACCGGGAAAAATACAAAGAAGAAACCAAACTGCTGCGGGGATTGATAGCCGAAGCCGGTTTTGAAATTATGGTGCCGCAGGTAGTGGATCCGCGCCAGCACAAACCTACCGGCTGGTATTTGCAGCACCGGGCGTACCAGGGTTTTCAGGCGTTTATTATTGAAATGACTGAGCCAACACCGGAAGTCACGTATTTGTTGGCGCAGGCAATGATGCACCACAAGCCGACACTGTGTTTGTACCAGAAGGGCCAGATACCGCGCGAATTTTTGCAACTGATCGGCAAGAAAAAAACACCGGACTTTATTGAATTCAAAGCCTACAACCGGGCTACGGTTGGGGGCTTGTTGGAAGATTTTTTACATACATTGAAAAGTGCCAGCGACGATCCGTCAGTGAATATTAAATTTACGCTGCGCATGAGTCAGAAAACTGATCAGTACCTGCAGTGGCGGGCCAAACAGGTCGGCCAAAGTAAGGCTGATTATTTACGCGACACCCTGAGCGAGCAGATGGAAGCGGATATGGATTTTCGCAGCTGGATGGATAAGGAGTGGGAGGAGTAGGAAGGCACGGCAGTTTACATTGAATGAGACATTAAAAAATGGTAAGCTCAATAGGTAATTTATAATAAAAATGATGATGAAACCTTACTATCAAAAGCCCGGTTTTTATCTCTATCATGGCGACTCACTGGAAGTACTTTCTGAAATGAAAGCTGAGTCTTTTGGCATGATTTTTTCTGATCCCCCGTATAACCTCTCCAACGGTGGTTTTACCGTCCATGCCGGCAAACGAGTGAGTGTAGATAAGGGCAAGTGGGACAAAAGTAAGGGTTTTAATGATGACTACAAATTTCATTATAAATGGCTTGGCTCCTGTAAGAGGATGCTCCAGAAAAATGGTACGTTATGGGTGAGTGGTACATACCATTCGATTTATCAATGTGGTCATGCACTCCAGGCCCTTGGGTATCATATATTGAATGATATTGCTTGGTTTAAGCCCAATGCTGCGCCGAATTTAAGTTGTCGGTTTTTCACCGCCAGTCACGAAACGCTGATTTGGGCACGGAAGGATAAAAAAGGAAAACACGTTTTCAATTATCAGGAAATGAAAAACGGTAATTGGTCCGAGGATTTTATTAAAAAATCCAATAAGCAGATGCGCTCGGTGTGGTCTGTTAACACGCCAAAAAGCTGGGAAAAGAAATTTGGGAAACATCCGACACAAAAACCGATGGATTTGCTAAAGCGGATTATTTTAGCAAGCACAAATAAAAGTGATTGGGTTTTGGATCCATTTACCGGTAGCTCGACGACTGGAATAGCCGCTTATATGGCTGGCCGGAAATTTGTTGGTATTGATACCGAGAAAAAGTATCTTGATTTATCTATTAAGCGGTTTGAAGATGTGACGAGGGGTTCGAAGAGTCTTCAGAGAAAATCCCCAGTTATCAAAAAGATAAAACATGTACAGCAAGAACTTGTGAGAGTTTAGGTGTTTTAATTAAGATATTATGAAAATGATCACACGCACCGTTGCTGTGCAAAATCTGAAAAAATATATTGGCCAGGATTTAAGAGCAATAGCCCTGAAAAAAGGGATAACAACTTACGAAACCGGAAAACAGAATAAAGGTTGGAAGGGTTTAGTTTTAGAGAGGCTGGCAGGATTGGAAACGAATGTTTCCAAAGCTCCAAACGGTCTTAATTTTGAATTAAAATCCGTATCTTTCCGTTACGCAAAAGATGTGCTCGTACCAAAAGAAACCATGGCTATAACTATGATTAATCCTGAAGAATTAAAGCGGGATGACTTTTTTCATAGCCATTGCTGGGCGAAGCTCAAAGCAGTTGTTTTTTGTGCCGTCAAATGGAATGGAAAAAACGCAAAGTCAGCTGAGCTACTAAAAGTAGCTAGCCTTGATTTTGTCAAAGAAGATCAACTCATAAAGGAAATTCAAGCTGATTATGAATTTATTCGTAATAAACTTATTAAAGAAGGGTTTGACGCTTTAACTGGTGTGGATGGAAAATGGATACAAGCGCGCACAAAAGGTGCTGGTCATGGATCAGAAAGTCGTGCATTTTATGCCAGAACAGGGTTGGTAAAAAAGATTTTCGAAATTGCAAGTTAAGTGAGTAAGCAGTTATTCGAAAAATTCGAAGAACTGTAGGGATTGTTTTAATGAATTACTGAAAAATTTTGATCAGCAGACAATAAGTAATGTAATAAAAAAAAATTGTTGAGTTGTCAAATTTTTGATATGACACAGAAATACGACGTTCGGTTCAGCTTCGGTGGAGCCCCTCCGGGGACAAGAAGCCGTCGCTTTCCAAAATGTGGATAACTTTTACTTGACTTTAAAGCCGCGGGGGGGGGTATCCTGAGTATAGGTTCTGTTCACCTTTTCTTTTTTAGGAGGTGGAAATAACATGACCTATTTAAACAAACAAAGGCCGGACGGTTCTGGTTGTACGGGTACTCATAAACCCAATCAACCGCGTCCAAAAAAATAAACAGAAAAATACAGGAGATATTCCCATGGGAAAAGGTTCAGGTCCTGGCGGTCACGGTGGTGGTCGCGGTGGTTCCGGTGGCCAAAGTGGTGGTCAAGGTGGAAGTGCTGGCGGCGGCACCGGTACACGCGGTAAATAGTTAAATACGTTCATTATTAGTCATACCCTTCTCTCTTTATAATTAAATGAGAGGAGGGTATACTTTATGTATGAAGCAGCATTCCTTGCCAAAGCATACAATTGTTACGAAGCAACTTTATGGTGGCGCTCGTCTTGTGTATGTTCGCATACCAAAATCTTCTCTTTCTGCGGTTTCTGTCTGGTTTCAGGCCGGATCGCGTTTTGATCCCCCGGGAAAAGAGGGTTTGGCTCATTTTCTGGAGCACCTGTACATGGGTCGAACCGCTCGTTTTCCAAAAAAAATCGATAAACTTCAATCGCTGGAAAGCAAAGGCATTTACACCAACGCTTATACGAATTATGAGACAGCGCATTTTTATCATATTCAGGCGAGAGAGTTGCTTTTTGACTCACTCGATATGTTGCTTGATGGCATGTTTCATGCGCGCATTTCTTCCGCAGATGTTCAAAGGGAAAAAAATATTATTGTGGATGAACGGCAACGCACTTTGGGTTCACCATTTGATTACACAACGAATCTCTCATGTGGGGTATTGTGGCCAAAATCGGCTTTAGGTCGACCGTTTTTCGGAACGGAAAAGACTATACGCTCCATTACCTTGTTTGATATCCAAGCTTTTCAAGAACATTTCTACATACCAGAGAATGCCACTTTCGTTATTGTTGGTGATGTTTCCGCGCGGATTTTAGGGGAATATATGAACGCCTACCTGCAACGTTTTTCTCGCACCAAATCCAAATCCACGTTTACTCCTGCGCCGGATGATTTTTCTTATGGACCGCTGAGAACGTATCTGGAAAAAGCAAAAGATCCCCGGGTACAAATCGGGCTGCATTATCAAGGAAGTTCCTTGCAGAATCGTGATTGGGTAGTGCTTGATTTTATCCGTGATTACCTGACAAATCAGTGGATATCAAAACTTATGATTGCGCTACGATTGCGGCATGATTTTACCTATTGGGTTGATGGTCATACTACACATTTTTCCGATGTCGGATTGATTCGATTTTTGTATACAACCGATAAACAAAATGTGCGTGGCAGTATCCGGATGAGTTTGCGGGTTATTGAGAATGTAACAGCATCTTTGCAGCGCACTTCCCAGTTGCGTGCTCATAAGACGGCTTTTGTTGCGTCTTTTTTGCGTAACACCCAGGATATATATGATGTTTTATGGTGGTATGGATGGCAGGGTGCCTTAGCGCCTTCAGTTATTTCAATGGAAGAATATCTTGAGGATGTGCGATCATTGACTCCCCGGCACATACGCAGTGTGGCCAAACGTTATCTGCGAGCGGAAAATCGTTCGATTACATTATTGGGAAATTTTGATCAAACCGTTTTGAATTTTTTGAAGGAGATGTAAGACGATTTTTAATAACATTCGGTTTAAGTTCGGTGGAGCCCCCTCCGGGGACAAGGAGCCCTCAAGAGGACTGCGCCGTCGCTCTCCCAAATGTGGATAACTTTGCTCTTGTGTTCGCGCAGATTTTTGATATGCTGAATACAGCGTTGTACAACAGTTGGGATGGAAATATCCCTTTCAGATAAAGGAAACAAGCGTGTTTCGTTCATTTTAAACTGAAAGGAGGTGAATTCAGCCATGAAACAGTATGAAAAACCAGCAGTAGTTAGCCCGGGATATTCTCCCGAACCAGTCGAAGCAGGTTGCTGTCTAACCAGCTGTGGTGGGTCGCCAGGCGGAATGCAAGCCGGCCGGCATCTTAACCAAGAAGCCGAGAAAACCCTCACTATGCTGGAAGAAGCCAGTTCAAAACTCCAGTGACCAAGAGGTCACGCTTTAGCTAAAACGTGAACGCACTAACAAGGGAGCACGATCCGTTGGTTATGCTCCCTTCATTTTTTTCAACCAAAACCAAAGGAGCATGACCATGAGAGTGAAGATCAGAAAGGAAAAGAGTCGCTATTTGGCGTATTTCATTGATTCGCGCCGAATAGTGGGTGTTAACGAGATTGGATCCGTAATCCTTGATTTATTGTTTAATCAAGGGAGGCATGCGGAAGAAATCGCAAATGCAATAGCTGGTGATTATCAGATCCCATTGTCACAGGCCAAAACCGATGTCGCCGAATTTCTGGCGCAAATCAAAACAGAGGTTCATCCCGACGGTTTCAATGTCATTGAGCAGGAACAACTTGAAGTTCCGCTCGGGATAGAACTTGAAATTACCACTTCGTGCAACTTGCGCTGTAAGCATTGTTTTCAAGAGCATCACGGAGAAATGCATATGCCTACCGAAAAAGCAATTGGCATCATTGGTCAACTTGCCGATCATCAGGTGTGTGAAGTGAGTCTTATCGGCGGAGAACCGTTCAGACACAAAGGCCTGATGGAAATCCTGGAATACTGCCAAAACCGTGACATGGCTATTAATTTGGTGACCAACGCCACACTCATAGATGAGGATGTAGTTAAAAGATTGGCTGGCATCAACCGATTAGTTGTGATCGTCAGCCTCGATGGCACGGAAAAAATCCATGATTACATCAGGGGAAAAAATGTTTTCAGTAAAGTTGACACTGTTCTCAGAAAACTTTGCGCCGCTGAAATTGCCGTGGAAGTCACCTGCACGCTAAATTCGGTAAACCTTCCCATTTACCGAGATGTCATCGAATACTGTGAAGGGTTGAAAATTCCTTGCAATTTCAATCTGTTTAAGCCTTTCCGCTCGGAACACGAGGGACTGATTCCTGATGCAAATACATTTTTTGAGGCAGTCGCTGACCTGCTCAGGTTGCGACGGGATAAAGGATATAGGATCGGCCTGTCAAACGCCGCTATCGTCACGGAATTACTGGGCTTGCCTCCCAGAAATGAATGCCGTGCGACAAGATCCGGTATGGTAATTGATGTGACCGGTCGGATGGTTACTTGTCCATCTTTAAACGCCGCTGGCTATTATGAAGTTGGTGAATTGCCTTTTTTCGACGACAATTTCATGGAAACATGGCGGAACCACGAGGCTTTTGTCCGCTTTCGGCAGAATGGTCTGCGAGAGTGTCAGGCGCGGTCTTTTATTTTCAACAAAGACGTTCACGGCCGTGATCCGTATGGAATTGACGCCTTTCAGGAATACTGGCACAACAAAGAAGCCGCAACGGCTCAATCGTGAACAACGAATGCAAATAAAATAGGGCTACCGACACAAACCCAGGTAGCCCTTTCTTTTTATGATAATGAAGCAATAAGTTTTTTCGCTTCCAAATTTAAAGAGGAAATATAGCTGTCATAATCGGCAACTGGTTTGATATTTCCGTTATTGACAATCAACAAATCAGTCGGCTTCGCCATGTGCAAAAAATAGCGGTCATGAGAGACAAATACAACTGTTCCGGGATAGTCAGCCAGGGTCCGTTCTAATGCTTCGATAACTTCAAAATCCAAATGATTGGTCGGCTCATCGAGCAAAAGAACATTTACTGACAACGCGGAAAAAAGAGCCAATAATACTCTGGCTCGTTCGCCGGGACTTAAATTGCCAATCTTCTTTTTAGCATCTTCAGAAGGGAAATGGAATTTGCTTAATATGAAGTAAATCCTCTCGTCATCGGACACCGAATTATCATGAAAGAAACCGAGAATTGATTTCTCTCGTGACATATTTTCGTGTGCCTGCATTAAATTACCGATATTGAGAGATGACCCAATAAGCACCCGACCGGAAGTCGGTTTACATTCCCCACCAATAACTTTTAAAAGAGTTGATTTTCCGCTCCCATTAAGACCGATAATGCCGATTCGCGATCCGTAGGTAATCTGTAGATTAATTGGTCCCAGCTGAAAACCGTTTGGATACTTCACGCACACATCCTCGATAGCTATTTCATGCTTGGCTTCACTGCTATCGGCTATCAGGGGGATAACCAGCTTGGTCCTTTGTTTTGTGACTTCCACTTTATTCATTTGCTCAATGTGTTTTTCAATTGATTGAGCTCCTTGAGCAATTTTTGCCGATTGATCACGGCGGTAACCGCGAACGTATTTATCATTGTCCATGGTAATTTGCCTGGACCCTTTCTCAGCCCACTGTTTTTTTTGTCGAATACTGGCTGTCAATCTTTTCTTTTCTTTTTCCTGTGCTTCGTATTGCTCCTGTTCCCGGCGAATCTTTGCTTCCCGGTAATGAAGGTAATCGCTATATGAGCCTGAATATTCATGAATATTTCGCCCAAACCAATCGATTTCAAACACCTTTGATACTAATGTATCCAAAAATCGCCGATCATGAGACACTATTAAACACGAAGCGTCAACGCTCTGGAGAAAATTTTCCAGCCAGATGATAGCGGGGAGATCAAGGTTGTTGGTCGGTTCGTCAAGTAAAAGCAGGTCAAATTTTTGAAGCAATAAACCAGCCAGTGCTATTTTGCTTTTCTGCCCACCGCTCAAAGAATTGAGCGGTCTGGTTGGAGAAATTAAATTCAAGCCAAATCCTTGCAAGATGGCTTCCATACGATGTTCAAATGTATAGCCGTCCAAATATAGATATTGACTTTGAAGTTCGCCATATTCCTTCATTTTTTCAGGATTGTCAAGGTCTTGTTCCAAAGCAGTCATCCTTGCCTCCATTGTATCTACTCCGACCACACGCTTAAGATAATCATTGATCGATTCTTGAGAGTCGATCTTTATTTCTTGGGGCAAATACCCAACACTGTCACTATTCGATTGGATTGACCCTCTGTCAGAAGTATCAATGCCGGCCAGAATTTTCAAAAGTGTCGATTTTCCCACTCCGTTAGACCCAACCAAGGCAGCTTTCTGATTATGGCCGATTTGCAATGATACGCCACTGAGTATTTCCTTACCCCCATAGCTTTTGTAGATGTCTCGCGCTAACATATGCCTCTCTTTCTCATCTTAACTGCGCAAATTTTTCCGGTGGATTTTTTCCAGCTTATTATGTTCATGAATTATGAGTGAAAATTGATTCCACTTGATTTTATAGCAAATAAGCCATTTTGTAAATTTAATCTCGCAGGTGTTGATAAGAAGTAATATGGAAACTCATCCATCTTTTTTGTTTTACCGGTGAAAAAATAGGACCTTCGGTTTCTCTTCGGAAGAGCCGTCGCTTTCCAAAATGTGGATAACTTATCGCGTGAGACGTGATATAATGAATGTAATAATTATTTACGTTTTTTATGAGAACGACTCACCCATCACGAATCGTTTCATCGATTCTTCTTTTTAGTGTGTTGTGTACGGGCTTCGCGCCCCAGTTGGCGTTCGCTGAAGAAGCTGATACATCATCTGCGGCCGTGACCCCGGTCCCGACCGAAACTTCAATAGCCCCGACTGATGTTCCGCAAACCGATCACTCCGATACCGTTACCAAAACCGAAGTTACCGAAGCCCTGACCACCATCCCTGAAATTTTAGCAGCGTCTGAAGAAGTTGCCGTTACGCGCGATGTTGATTCCGCCGCTATTGTCACGACCGGCGAAACAACCGTAGACATACCCAAAGATCCGGCCGAAGGTGTGACCTTGGCAATGGAAGGTGTCAGTATTGATATACAACTCCCCAATGCGGACGAGGCCAAAGATGCCAGTACCGTGGCACCGGGGGTTGTGGCCTATGCTGCCAGCAATGGTTCAGCCAACGCAGTGCAGGCTGATGACAGCGGAGCGGTGCGGATGCTGACAATTATAGATAATGCTGATGCGCCGACGGAATATCCCTATACGGTAACGGTGCCTGACGGTGGCCGGGTGGAACTCACTTTTGAAGGCGGAGCGCTGATTGTTGATGGCGAAGGGCAGGCGATTGCGGTCGTGGAAACACCGTGGGCCAAAGATGCCGCAGGCAAAGAACTGCGCACCTGGTTCACAACCGACGGTCAGGTTTTAATGCAGCACATTGAGCATACAGTCGAGGGTGTCGTCTATCCGGTGACGGCGGATCCGCGGTTCGCCTTTACTGGATATGGACCTACTATCTTTCTCTCAAAAAATGAAACCTATTACGTCAGTATTGGTTTAGCAGCTGGAATAGGTTCCTATTTTGGTGGCTTGGGAGCATTTTTGTCGACAAGCTTGGGAACAGCTGCGGCTGACTGGGCTCGAGATCATAATCAATGCCTTGCTGTCTACAAGCCTTTGTTTCTTAGGGGTGTTAGATCTTTTTCCTATCGCTGCCAGTAATAAGATTTTATGAGCATCTACACTATCGCCACTGTTATTCTTGCCGGTTTGGCCGCATTTTGGCTGTGGCGCAAACCCCGAAGTCTTTTTCCTTATGTCCTTTTTTTCCTAAGCTTCATGCCAATTACCTATAAGCAGTTGGTGTTACAGGGTCAGTTGCGTATTGCACTCACTACGCTATTGCTCCCAATAGTTATCATAACTCTGCGGTTAGTGAGGCGTATTTCTCCCCGCCAATAAATATGTCCAAGTTCATCGTCTGGGTGGGCATCATTATCGGACAAGCCGCATTATATGGTGATTGGGTTTATAATAGAGGTGGTTGCATTAAATTTTCCGTCACTTATTCTGGTCAATGGTGGATCGGGCATTATTATGGCGGGAATTGTAAATAAAATGTATGAGGAATTTCTTTTCACACCATAAAATAAGATTACTCATAACAAGTTTGCTTATTTTCTCTCTTGCCCTCAATTGGTTCTACGATTTTGGATCTCGCTTCCCATATTATGTAAGTTACGTGGTGGTTTTAGGACTTATATTGAATTTTCACATACCAAACGATCACCAGCTTGATCGAATAAAAGGAAATAAACCCCGTTATTTTCTAGTATTTAGTTTGGTTCTTCTCGCTACCATGGCATTGTATTTGAGTTGGTTTCCGCTGTTAGTCTTTGCTTTCTTAGTAAATATTTTATTGATGTATTTCTTTCCTCTCAAGAGAGAAAAAGCGAAACAATTTAACTAAAATTTTATAAAAATGAAAACATTAAAAAATGCAGATAAAATTTTTTAGCAGAAACATAAAAGAAAAAAAGAAATACGCGGATAAGTAAATTCACTTTTAAAAAAGGTGAAGCAATAGGACATTCGGTTTATATTCGGTTGAGCCGTCGCGACGGCTGTGGACAACTTTTCCCTTGATTTATATTCCAGAGTTGATACAATACACATGTACAGATGACGGCTACTAAAAATAGACGTCAAAAAGTACACGAGGTTCTGACATTCTGCTGCTGTTAACTGCTTTCCGGGACTTGCCTTTAGCGCGCTTGGCCCGAAACGGGGGTTAACCGGCACAATGTCGCCTTGACAACATACCTGGCGGGAAGAAGTTTATCTTTTGAGAGGACGCCCATCTATCTTAAAGGTTTTCTATCTCCTTTCCGCCACAGTATCGGTACCCCACCTACAACCTCCAGTGGGTGGGGTATTCGATATCCAGACGAGCAAAGGCCTTTGTCAGTCGCAAACTCATTGACATTTAAATTTTCACTATGAATCGAGTAACCCTGATTGGTAACGTCACGTTTGATCCCGAACTGCGCAAAACTCCCAAAGGCACGCCCGTCGCTTCGTTTGGTTTTGCCACCAACATGTATTGGAAAGACGCATCAACCGGCGAAAAACGCGAAAATGCCGAATTTCATTCCATCATCGCCTGGCGCAAACTGGCCGAACGCGTCGGTGAGCAGATCAAAACCGGCAACCGGCTCTATATCGAAGGCCGTCTCAAAACCCGCACCTGGGAAGACAAAGAAGGCGTCAAACGTCGCCGCACCGAAGTTATTGCCAGCAATATCCTGGTGTTGAAGAGCAAGGCCGATAAAAAAGGCGAAGAAACGGTCGCCGAAAAGCCCATGCTCGTGGAAGAAGAAGTCAGCACGGAAAAGGTACCGTTTTAGTAAACGCTGACAGTGGCAAGAGTCAGTTTTTGCGCTGGAAAGAGCCAAAAAGCTGCAAACAGGACAAGTGCTGCCACAATATGTCTGTCCGGTTCAACATCTGAATCGGGCAGATATATTGACGGCAGGGTAGACTAAAGATATATTTTTGACGCAATTTTTGTGCAAAAAGGAATTCCGATTCCACAGGTTGAATTTTATTGATACCGTATGCTCGTGCATAAACTCATTTTAGTGATAGCCATATTTTTCAGCATCTTTTTGGCGTATCTTATTTACACAAAAGCGCAAAGAAGTCGCGCCAACCTTGGATTTGTTGCTTATGCGCTTTTTCTGGCGGTATGGCCACTCACCCTTATATTTTTCATGCAAACGGACTTTGGGGCGGCTCTCTTCTGGATGAAATCCGCCTACGTAGCGGCGTCATGCATCGCCGTCGCGTTTTGGTATTTTTCTCTGGTATTCCCGGACAATACCCGCTTAACGGGCAGTCAAAAAGTATTCATGGCTTTGCCCTTACTGGCGCTGATGATTTTGCTGTATACGGATAATTTTCTGGTAAGGGATCTGGCATATCATTCCTGGGGCAAAGGCGTAACACGCTATCTGTGGGGGTATTTTATTTTTGGCCTTCATTTCTTCATATTTTACTTCGGTGGCTGCGCACGTTTATGGCTCAAAAGAAAAAAGTAT
>MHKD01000001.1 GCA_001818775.1 Candidatus Kerfeldbacteria bacterium RIFCSPHIGHO2_12_FULL_48_17 | reverse complement strand
TTTCACTTTGTCTTCAACGCCATACTGCTGACTCAGCTCACGCAACCAACGCGTTGGCGTGTGCAAAAATTCCAACCCAAGTTTAAATGTTCCCCAATGAATGGGCACCATATAACGGGCATGTAAATCCTGAAAAGCCTTAATGGCATCGTCCGGATTCATGTGTTTACCGCGCAAATAGATGCGGGGTTTATAAGCGCCAATCGGCAACAGCGCAATATCAATCTTAAAACGCTGCCCAATTTCCGTGAAATAGGTTTCGGAATACGCCGCATCACCGGGAAAATACACAGTCCCTTCTTTGCCTTCGATGATAAAACCGGTGTAGCCGAGAATAAACCCACCGGCCAGAAACAGACGTCCGCCAAAGTGCTTGGAACGCACAGCAGTGATTTTCAGACCGGCCACGGTGTCGGTTTCGTCTTCATACATGGATTTCACATCGGTGATGTGGGTGGATTTGATGATGCGCGCAATGCCGCGGGCACAGCGCAGCGCCATCTGCGGATTGACTTTGTGGAGTTTACGCAGGGTGCGTTTATGGAGGTGATCGTAGTGGGCGTGGGAAACGAGGGCGAGATCAATTTTCGGCAGATTGTGAAAACGGATACCGGGGTACTGCTGCCGCGGTAACAAAAACAACCAATTCCCAAAATGGGGATCGGTCAGAATATGCTTGCCGTCAAGTTCGATAAGGGTAGTAGCATGGCCAATATACGTAACTTGCATAGGGTGTGCGCGCTTTTACAGAGGGTTTAGATTGAATTATTATAGCAAAAATAGGCCGATATTTCAACAAATTTTCTGAGATTGGCCAAAATTCGACGGAAAACTCAAAACTGCTACAATACAAGCACCAATACGCCCCTAACCCCCGCGCTATGAACAAAAAATTTGAACTCGTCTCCGAATTCCAACCGGCCGGCGATCAACCTAAAGCCATAAAGCAGCTTATTTCCGGCGCTCAGGCCAATATGCCCCACCAAACCCTGCTCGGTGCCACCGGTACTGGGAAGACCTTTGTGATGGCCAAAATCATCGCCGCCCTGAACCAACCCGCCCTCGTCATCGCCCATAATAAAACCCTGGCTGCCCAGCTGGCCAGCGAATTCCGCAGCTTTTTTCCGAAAAACGCCGTTCACTATTTCGTCAGCTACTACGACTACTACCAACCCGAAGCCTACATCCCCCGTTCCGACACCTACATTGAAAAAGAAACTCAGCTCAACGAAGAAATCGACCGCCTGCGTCACGCTTCCACCGAAGCGCTGCTGTCGCGCAACGACTGCATCATCGTGGCCTCGGTTTCCTGCATCTATGGCCTCGGCTCGCCTGATGTTTACGGCCGCCAGAAAGTCACCCTCAAAACCGGCGCTGGCCAGAAACGCGATCACATTGTGCGCCAACTCGTCGCCATTCAGTACAAACGCAACGATCTCAACTTTATCCGCGGTACATTTCGGATTCGTGGCGATGTTCTGGAAGTTTACCCGGCTTCGGCCGACGAATTCGGGTACCGCGTTGAATTTTTCGGTGACGATATCGACCGCATCAGCGAAATCGACACGTTAACGGGCAAAACCATCAACACCTGGCCCGAGATCAGTATCTTCCCGGCTACGCATTATGTAACCGAACAAAAAGACAATCGCCCTATCCTCGCCGAAATCGTAAGTGACATGCGCGTGCAGGTAAAAAAATTCGAAAAAGAAGGCAAATTACTCGAAGCCCAGCGCCTGTCTCAGCGCACCAAATTTGATGTCGAAATGATGGAAAATATCGGCTACGTCAACGGCATCGAAAACTACTCGCGCTACTTTGACCGCCGCGCAGCCGGTGAACCGCCCTATACGTTGCTCGATTATTTCCCTGAAACCGGCCTGACCTTTATCGACGAATCCCATATCACGCTGCCGCAAATCCGCGGTATGTATGCCGGTGACCGCTCGCGCAAAGAAATGCTGGTGAATTACGGCTTTCGCCTGCCCGCCGCTCTTGATAATCGGCCTTTGAATTTCGGCGAATTCACGCAGCGCATTCACCGCACCGTGTATGTTTCCGCCACACCACAGCTGTATGAACTGGACAAATCCCGGCCTGAATCTGATCCGGCCGGCCAAACCGTTGAGCTGTTGATTCGGCCCACTGGCCTACTCGATCCGGTTATTGAACTCAAGCCGACGCGCAATCAGGTTGATGATCTCATGGCGCAGATTCGCGAGCGCGTCGCGCAGCATGAACGTGTGCTGGTGACGACGTTGACGAAGCGCCTGGCCGAAGAGCTGACGGATTATATGCAGGAAGCCGCCATTAAAGTGCAATATTTGCATTCGGAAGTGGATACGATGGAGCGCCTGGAAATTCTGCGCGATCTGCGTTTGGGCGTGTTTGATGTGGTCGTGGGTATTAATTTGTTGCGTGAAGGTTTGGATCTGCCGGAAGTGTCGTTGGTGGCGATTTTGGATGCAGATAAGGAAGGATTTTTGCGCAGTCAGACTTCATTGATTCAAACCATCGGCCGCGCAGCGCGCCATGAACGTGGTCGGGTGATTATGTATGCCGACAAAATTACGGATTCGATGAAATACGCCATGGCGGAGACAGAACGCCGCCGCAAGATTCAGGAAGCGTATAATGTGAAGCACGGCATTACGCCGCAGTCGATTCGCAAGGCGGTGAAGGATGATCGTTTATCAGGCGCCAAGGCCAAGGCGGCGGCCGCTGCCGGCCCGAATTTGCGCGATTTGAAAAAGCTGACGCCCGAAGAGCTGCGCGATCATATGAAGGATATGGAAAACCGCATGGAGCTGGCCGCCCGCAATTTGGAATTTGAAGAAGCAGGGCGACTGCGCGATGAGATCGGTTTGTTGCGCAAGGCACGGGGGGAGAAAAGATAACTCAGCGCAGCCTTACCCTCTTAACTTCCTCAACCGCTTGGCAATATCTTTCTCCAACGGCAGCGCCGCTTTATATTCCGCCACAAATATTTTTTCCTCCAGGCCCCCCAATGCGTAGTGCACTTCCTCTGCATCTTTCTCTTTACAGATAATCAAACCAATTGGATCTTTTTCCCAAGGCATTTTTTCGTGTTCCCTAAAATAGTTCAGATATGTATTCATCTGCCCAACATGTTCGTCTTTAAATTTTTCTGTCTTCAGTTCGATGACTACCAAGCAAGGAATTTCCCGATTATAGAAAAGAAGATCGACATAATGATGCTGTTTGCCAACCTTGATCTTCACTTGCTGGCCCATAAAAGCAAAACCATATCCGAATTCTAAAAGCGTATCTCGAATGGATGCAACCAAACCATCCTCCAAATCCTTTTCAGTGTGACCGTCCTCCAACTGAAGAAAATCCCAAGCATAAGTGTCTTTAAAAATCTCTTCTGGGCCAGATGCTTTCCGCGGCAGCGTCAATGAAACTTTTCCGACTTTTATGGCTTTCTCATACTCCTTATTCTTCATTCGTTTTTCTAATTCCCGTGAAGACCAACTATTTTTGATAATCTGCACCTCATAAAACCTTCGTTCTTTTGGGTTGGCAATGCGTATAAGAGCAAAGAAATGACTCCAGCTCAATTGTCCAAGCAGTGCTTGGACAATTGGATAGCAGTGATAAAACTGGACAATGGCAAACATTGTAGTTCTTGAAAATCCCAAATCCTGAGCCAATTGCTGCACAATCCGCTTCCCATAATCCGCCCGGTCTTTGTGCTTCAACTCTTCTCTGAAAATCCGTTCACCCACCTGCCAATACGTCTGTACGCGGATATTATCAACCGCCTGATAGGTTTTAACAAGCCCTTTATCCAAGATGGAACGAACTTCGGCCAAGAGATGAGCATATCCTTCTAATTTCTCGCTTTTTTGAAGTGATTTTTTCTTTGCCATGTTGAGCTACTTACCTTCGGCAACTTCAAAAAAACCAATGGGCCTAAGTACGGAGGTATCAGTGAAAGTCAACTGCTTACCCGCGTGTGTTTCTAAATCATACAGGACTACCGCATAACTTCGCTTATCATCACGACCAATCTCAGCATCGCCTGAAACCGTTTCGGTAAACATGAGGTGACTATCCTGCCAAAACAAACCTGAATCCAATTTTGCCCCGATTTTCGTAATCGGAAAAGATACCTGTTTTTCTATATCATATATCGACACAGCAGAAAAGTCAGAACCATCAGGGACGCTGTCAAAAGCGACAAAACGACCATCCGGGCTTACACTCACCAGATGATCAAGACCTTCTGGAATGGAAAATTGCTGCGTTTCACCGGAGTTCATAGCTGTCTGAACAAAACCGGCCGAGCCATCAGTTTTGCCAACCGTATAGGCATGGTCATGTGCATCGACAGGAACATACTGAAGACCATCTGTCTTCACTGCGGTAATTGGCTCAACCGCCAATGTTTCGGTATTGATGCGCACAAGATCCTTGGGATAGCCCTCGGTTGACCGACGGTGATCGGCATACAAAAACTTCCCATCAGCTGACCATATAAGTGGCGTCAAAAGGCCGGGCTCAACAGTCTCCGAGCCGGCACCTACACTCTTTTCCTGGGCACCCGTCACATCCTTCAAAACAAGCTGAAAATCCACCATGTTCTTTCCTGTAGCTGCGACTACCGCATCATCGTCCCGCAGATAGGCCAGCTTCTTCTGATCAGCGGAAAAAACAAAGGGAAGGAAACCCGGATCGATAAAATCAGAACGCGTTCTACCAGCGAGGGCAAGAAGGGTATTACTCTCATCGCGTCCAACTAAAATAGCATCCGCATACTGCGTGAATTGCAAATTATCGCCCCCAACTGAATCACCCAAAGGAAACGAGGCAATCGATCGCTGTTCCTGCGTGGCCAGATTATACAGCTTGACCTGTACTTCCTTTGACCCTGCTGCGTCATTGCTCGCATAGGCAGCATAGACACCGGCAGGAAGATCCACCTGCTGCTCCTGAGATGAACCCGTGCCGGACAAAGACTGATTTTGCGCATACCGCACCAAACCAAAAACGCCGATCACACCAACAAGGAGCAATCCAAGCCCGAGAAAAACACGCATTGAATATTGTGAAGACATAAGCATAGATAAATAATAATCATAAAAAAATTTAACAAAAGGAAAAGGGAGGAGAAAGCGAAGACTCTCTCCCCCAAAGTACACCACACAAAGAAAGGTGGAAACAAAGCAACATACACTTAACAGTAAAAGTAAATCGCCAGAGAATAGAAATCAGAATCACATAAGGTGGGAATAACCGGATCACCATTGCTGTAAAAGTGATCGAGATTTTCAAAGGCAACTAGATGAACATGAGGAATACCTTTCGCATTCCCGGAATCACCAAGATAACCAATAAACTGCCGTGCGGAAACCTGCTGACCATACCGTACAGCGAGAGAAGACTGCATATGTGCATACCGCAGCGCTACATGCCGACTTTCATCATAGATCACGACCGTATACCCATAACCGGATTGCTCTTTAGCTACCACTACCCGACCACTGATACCGGCATAGAGCTTTTTGCCCATATCTAGTTTGTCATTGCGATTGAGATCACGGGCATAATACTCGGCTCCAGAATGGGAATTGATGGTGCCACAGGCACATTTTATATTCCCGCCACTACTACGATCACCGTCGTCACCATACCAATCAGCTGGATTCTCCGAAGAACCGAGGGGCCAAGCAATGGAAATATATGCTCCTCGCATGTACAAACCCGGTTCGGGAGTGAAATCCAACGACTCGCCTTCAGAAACAGCATCTTCATCATTATGATTATGTCTGGCTTGAGGAACGAAACCATCACAGGCCATCATCAAAACAAACATGCCGTAGAACGCCACAACCTGAAACAGCGACACCGGCCGCCGCAACAAACAACGTAGGGAAACCATCATGAACTCCTTTCTTTGATACGCTCCCATAGGTGAAGAACGTATCATTGAGATGTGTAGAAATGAAAAGAGCGTCAAAGAGAATCTCAGAAAAGATCCTCGAGAAGACGCCCATCTCCTTGCACATTCATCATATCAACTCTGCTCCGTAAGTCAACCCAAAGTTATCCACATTTTGGGGAGCGACGGCGCAGTCCTCTTGAGGGCTCCCTACCCCAACCAATAGTGACCTGAATACAAAATAACACACGTCGTCCAAATCATGACCAACACTGCCTGCACCAACCCCACGGCCGCCGGCGACAATTTTTTGTGCAGCCAAAGCGGGATAAAAACAAAAACAATGGGCAGCGCCACCGCAAAACGATCCAAACTCTGGTAGCTCTGACTGGTCAGCGGCAACACAAACGTCACCACGGAAAATACCAGCAGCGATTGCTGCAAAGTACCCCTGCGAAAATATACCAACGTAACAATAATCGCCAGGAAAAACAGCGCAATGCCAATAATCAGATACGTATCGTAAGCAATCCAATACGAACAGGCAATGCAACCCTGCGTCCATTCATCCCACTGATCAGCCAGCGCGCGAAAAACTTCAACGATTGGCTGCCAAATCCGCCAGGTTGATGCGCCCCGGCCCCATTCCGCCTGAACATGCGTGCTGATAAAAAAATCACCGGTTTTGCCATAACCGTAAGACATGAATGCCAACAAACCCAGAACATTGACGGTGAGTGAAGCCACAACAGCCGTGAATCTTTTCCACTGCTGCCGGATTTTGGAGAAGTCGGGCACGGGTGTAAAGCCCCAGTATTCTTTCCACAGGAAAAAAACAATCACGACGGCCAATGAAATGCCATTGGGACGGGTTAACGCCAGAGCAAACGCCAACAGCGGCAGGAAAAACAGCTGCCATTTTTTTGTGGAGAAAAAAAGCACGGCAAACCAACTCATGAGCAGAAAAAGGAAAAGGCTTTCGGTATAGGGAACAATCCAAAAAAACGCAAACGGCAAAAACACAGCCGTAACGACAAGTGATGATGTTGAAATTTTCAGATGGAATTTTTTCGTGTATTGGGCCAGGAAAAACCACAACACCAGACAAAACAAAAAAAAGTTGAGGAAACCGGCAGCAACGATGCCAAGTGGAATATAGCCATCAAAAAAAACCGTGGCGATAGCCCGCGCTTCCAGCGGAAAAAGCGGAAAGAACGCAAACAGCGACGGTTTTTCCGGATAATATCCCCGGGCGGCGATCATGGAATACAGGGTGCTGTCCCAGGTGGTGGAAAGCGCCTGCACCCAATCAGAGGCGTTCGCGATGACCCGATCCTGTCGCGGAAAGATGACGGCATTGGGCCGAACAAAAAAACCGGACCAGAAACTTACAACAATAAAAAAGACAATAACCGTCAGGGGCAGAAGCCATAGCAGGGGTTTGCGAAAAAGAGATGTGATGACAGAGGAAAACTTCTGGGACATGGGGGAATATACCGATATAAATAGCTACCTTTACAGTATATGAGCCACTATACTATTTGGCAATGATTGTGACAATATATCATAGGCCGTCAGGTAAAAAAACCGAACCAGGCGAACCGCCGCTATAACTCTCCTGAAAAAGCAAATACTGGCCGGAAATCTTCACATCATCAACCAACGCACCTGACATACTGACCGGAAAAGCCTCTTTTTTCTGCGTGTCATAAACAACCAATCCACCGCTCCACAAAATAAAAAAACTGCTATACTTTCTCCATGCACACATTCCTCGCAAACGCACAGCAAAAATTCACCCGCGGTGCAGCCATCCTGTCCGTCACCTCCTTTGCCAGTTATTTTTTAGGCTTGGTTCGTGATCGACTTTTTGCCCATACCTTCGGCGCCTCAGCCGAACTCGACACCTACAACGCCGCCTTTATCGTGCCCGATCTTTT
Organism: Candidatus Kerfeldbacteria bacterium RIFCSPHIGHO2_12_FULL_48_17; assembly: GCA_001818775.1. Taxonomy (GTDB): domain Bacteria; phylum Patescibacteriota; class Patescibacteriia; order HO2-48-17; family HO2-48-17; genus 2-12-FULL-48-17. The sequence continues at coordinate 2,164 of MHKD01000001.1, read as the reverse complement.
ACTCAACATCCTCGTCGCCGGTGCACTCCAGGCCGCCTTTCTGCCCCTGTTCAACGCAATATTAAAAAACAAGGGCAAAACCAGTGCTCAGGAATTTGCCAGCAGCGTTCTGAACATCGCTCTGCTGGTAGTTTTCGTCGCCGCCCTGCTGGCCGTCATCTTTATGCCACTCCTCGCACCCCTGATCGCTCCCGGATTTTCCCCTGAACAACGCGCAACCCTTATCAATCTTTCACGCATCCTGCTGCTTTCACCACTCATCTTTGCAGCCAGCAACACCCTGGGCACCCTCCTCATCAGCGCCAAAAATTACACTGCCTATGGCCTGTCACCGGTGTTCTATAACTTCGGCATTATCGCCGGAACTTTTTGGCTCGTACCCCACTTCGGAATATACGGCGTCGCTCTCGGCACACTCGCAGGCGCACTGCTGCACCTGGCCATACGAATCATTGGCTTTCATGGCCTCGCACTCCGGCTGAAACCGCTGATCCATGTACGCATTCCGGAAATGAAACGTCTGTTGGTGCTGATGCTGCCAAAAATGGTGGGCCATCCGGTTGAGCAACTCTCCTTCTGGGCATTTACCAGCATTGCTTCCGGACTCGCCGCCGGTTCCATTACCATAATCTCTTTTGCGCGCAACTTCATGAGCGTACCGGTCAGTCTGTTTGGCATTGCCTTTGCCACAGCTGTTTTTCCCCTGCTGTCTGATGCCGCCCTCACAGGCAAATCCGCCGATTTTCTCTCCCAGCTGCGTAACAGTCTGAAAAAAATCCTCCTCTTCACCGTGCCTTCAGCCGCTTTTTTGGTTATTTTTGGATATTATGTGGTAAAAATTCTGCTGGGGAGTGGCGCGTTTGACGACAATGATGTGCGTCTCACGGCCGGAGTTTTAAGTATCTTTGCTTTAAGTATTCCGCTGGAATCCATCAGCCATCTGCTGGCGCGGGCATTTTACGCCCTGCAAAATACGTTACTGCCGGTAATTTTTTCGCTCGCCAGTCTGGTGGTGGCGATAGGAGCAGCGGCGTTGTTGGCTCCGCGTTTTGGAATTACGATGGTCGCCTGGGCTTTCTTACTGGGAAGTCTGACCAAACTTCTGCTGCTGGCGATATTTTTACCGCGCACTATGGCTGCACAACGATCATAACCTTGGCACCTTCACCGACGTTGCCACCGTTCCAATCGTGCACCGCGTTCAGCAAAACATCTTCATCATACAAAAAATCTTCGCCGCGTTTCGTGCCGGGATCATTGGTGATAAACTGACCGTCTTTCGTGTAGCCCTTGACGACGAGCATGTGGTAGAGCGGGCCCTCACCGGAAAAATAGGGATTATGCAGCTGTCTGCCCGCCGCCGGCAATATAACCGGCACACCATCAGCAATACTTTTTTTGATAGCATCCACGGTCGCTGCCTCGACCACAACATTTTCATAGCCCCACCTATCTTTTATAAAACGCACCGTTTCTTCGGCCGTGGTGTCTTTGTAAAAACCGTATTTTTCGTTTTGAAAATCCACCAGGCTGTTAATTTCTTCATCAGCGCTGTCTGACGTGAACGTTTGGTCAGTGAAAAAATAATGAATCATAAGCGCAGCTGCTTCTTCACATGCTTCCTGATACGGCAAATCCCAATTGGCATGCGGCGCTTGCGATGTGAACGGCACTTTCAGATTCATTTCTGCTGGGAGAGGCGCCGAATCCTGTGACAGCGCGGGTTCTGTTTCGGTGTCAGTCGGTGCGTTGACGGTCGGTGCGTTGACGGTCGGTGCGTTGACGGTCGGTGCACCAGAAGTTGATGCGTTAACGGCCAGTTCCTGACGTGTAGTTGCGGCCGGAAGCTGCGACTGCTCGAATTTTCTGTCTACACGCTCCCAAAACCCGCGGATCTGCGAACGAAAAACATAGCCTCCGGCCAGAAGGATGATAAGGAGGAGGAAAACATCCACAATAACTTTTTTGCGTGTTCGCTGATTTTTCATGGTTTGAGCATACCATTTCTGCCTACCCCGGGAAATGTATAATAAAAGCCGTGAGTTCGGTACATGCGCTCTTGTCCGTACCTGGAAGCAATGCCATAATGAGGCAGTAGAACAACCCCTTCTTTAAAAAATAATTCTGTGTATTCGTTGCTCCTACCAGTGAGCTAGCCAGGAAA